>NZ_CP125653.1:0-300000 GCF_030053135.1 Rhizobium sp. BT04
ATGGAATTGTCTCCTGACATATCACTTAAGAAGTCCGAGCCGGGTCTTGGGACTCGATTCTGGATATTTCCTCAACCGCCATTTATCCTTGGATATGAGCAGCCGGATCGCGTCTTGCTGTCGATATTGCCTGACGAGATCAGTGATGGTCCTAGCGACATGTCGATGTATGTCGCGGATCCACTGTTCGACAAGGAGCCTTATCGTTTTGGTGGCTTGCCTCCGTACCGTGGTCCCCAACGACGGTCCGTCCAGTCGGGCCCGGATCGCCACTTTGATAGCCTCGACCCGAGATCACGCGATTATCTGGGCGCCCATGCCTATGCTTGCATTCATTTCGTTCTTGATGTCTGGCGCAATTATCTCGCACGACCAATGCATTGGTTCTTCTCTGATTTCTATCCGCGGCTCGAAATCGTTCCCCTTGTTCGGTGGAACAACGCGCAAGCGGGCTTTGGTTTCATCGAACTCGGTTACTCGGAAGTGGATGATGAGCAATCGCCCTATGCGCTAAACTTCGACACGATCGCGCATGAGATCGGCCATCTCATCACGCTCTCGCAGATGGGGCTTCCCGGCTCTCTTTCCCGTGACGCGGATTTTTTTCCTTTCTCCGAGGCCATCTCCGACAGCGTATCCCTGATCTCGTTCCTGCATTTCGATTCCGCCATCGAACGGCTGCTGCGCAGGACGAAGGGAAACCTCCTTCTCTACAACGAGCTCAACCGCTTTGCCGAGACAAGCCCGGAGACGCAGATCCGCCTTGCGACCAACTTCCGGCGCATGTCGGAAGTCACAAGCGAGGTTCATGACCGATCCTTGCCCTTTCTCGGTGCGATCTTCGATACGATCGTCGAACTCTACCACCGGGAGCTAGTCGCCAGCGGTTGCGCCGATCGCCGTCTTCTCTCCGTCAATCTTCGCGATCTGACGCAGGACGAGTTCGACTGGTTCCGGCAATCGACGGCGGCGGCGTTTCGGGACCGGCCGCTCTTCTTCAAGCTGGCTTTGACTAAGGCGAGGGATTCAGTGGGGGCGGCGATCGGCGCAGCACTTCACAGGCTGGATCCAGACACGATGCGCCTTGCGGACGCTGCGCTGGCAATCATCTCGGCGGCGGATTTATCGGCTGCCGCACAATTAGAGGAAAACTTTGCATGGCGTGAAATCCTCGGCTCGAGGTGAGCCAGAAAAGGAGAGGGGAAATGAGTTGCTGCTCTGAAAATCCGTTCATTGGAACAGGTAAAGTGCCATTCAATCCCAGTGAGGTCCGTCT
Source organism: Rhizobium sp. BT04 (assembly GCF_030053135.1). Lineage (NCBI taxonomy): Bacteria > Pseudomonadati > Pseudomonadota > Alphaproteobacteria > Hyphomicrobiales > Rhizobiaceae > Rhizobium > Rhizobium sp. BT04. The sequence continues at coordinate 1,277 of NZ_CP125653.1, forward strand.
CTATGGGCGAAATGAATTCTGTCCGCCCGGCAAAGAGGCTCATCCGCCTCAAGCGGCTCAAGCAAAACCACTTCGGGATGGCGAGTTTGAAGCGGGTTCGGACAAAATCAAGCTGAAAGTGGGCAATTGCTACATTCTGATCGATCCTGGCAAGGTCGAGATGGTCAGCATCGGCGTGATCTATGGCTATGCCTATGAGGGCCATTGCTACAAGCTGCCGAAGCCGCGGATCATGTATCTCCCGGTCAAGGCCACGCAGATACCCCACGACGACTGCGGGTGCGATTGCGGCTACTCGCCGGCGCTCGGCTATTCCGTCTGGTCATTGGACAAGCTCGAACGGGTGATCGCGCTGGACGTTCGCTCCGACGATATCAAGACGCTAATCCTTGATGAAAACCTGCCTGGCAACCGTTCGCCGCTGGCCTACGCGCAGACGCAATCGCTGGCGCCGCAGCGGCTTCGCGATTGAATCCATGGCAATGTCCGCGGATTGAGGCCGGAGGAGCCTCAATCCCCTGCGGACCTGGCTGGGTTAACACAGCATCACCTGCCACCTTGACCGGCTTCTTGAGGCGTGTATATTGTTGTGCGATATATGAACAAATATCAAATATCGCACAAATTTCTTGCCGTCGCGCCACCTGCGCCTTATGCCTGACGCTGGAGGGCGGGATCAGCAGTCTCCCGCCCATATGGCCAAGGAGAGATCCCGCATGGACAAGACAGTCGGGAGCACGGCGGCGGCCGTCTCTGAGATCGGTGACGGCGCGACCGTCATGATCGGTGGTTTCGGTGGCTCGGGTGCGCCGATCGAGCTCATTCATGCCTTGATCGACAAAGGCTCCAGGGGCCTGACGGTGATCAACAACAATGCCGGCAACGGCCGCATCGGCATCGCCGCAATGATCGACGCCGGCATGGTGCGGAAAATGATCTGCTCGTTCCCGCGGTCCTCGGATCCGCGCGCCTTCACCGATAAATATCTGGCCGGCGAAATCGAGCTCGAGCTGGTGCCGCAGGGAACGCTTGCCGAGCGCATCCGAGCCGGCGGAGCGGGCATTCCGGCCTTTTACACGCCGACCGGCTATGGCACGGAACTCGCCGAGGGCAAGGTCATCGCCGAATTCGACGGCCGCCATTATGTGCAGGAGCGCTGGCTGAAGGCGGATTTTGCGATCGTGAAGGCTGCAATCGGCGATATCCAGGGCAATCTCACCTACAACAAGGCCGGCCGCAACTTCAATCCGCTGATGTGCATGGCGGCGGCCAAGACCATCGTCCAGGTCTCGTCGATCGTGCCGACCGGGGGTATCGATCCCGAGCATGTGGTCACCCCCGGCATCTTTGTCGACCGCCTCGTCGAGATCGCCAATCCCCAGCAGGAAGAAGAGCTCATTCGAGCCGGAGTGGCCTACGTATGACCATCGACACTCGTGAAGACATCAAGCTTTCCAATGCGCAGATCGCCTGGCGCGCCGCGCAGGACATTGCCGACGGCGCCTATGTCAACCTCGGCATCGGCTTTCCCGAAATGGTCGCCCGCTATCAGCCGCCCGGCCGTCAGGCGATCTTCCACACGGAAAACGGCATCCTGAATTTCGGCGAGCCGCCGGCGGCCGGCGAGGAGGACTGGGATCTGATCAATGCCGGCAAGAAGGCGGTGACGCTGAAGCCAGGCGCGGCCTTCTTCCATCATGCCGATAGCTTCGCCATGGTGCGCGGCGGCCATCTCGACGTCGCGATCCTCGGTGCCTATCAGGTGGCTCAGAGCGGTGACCTCGCCAATTGGCGGGTGGGCAGCAAGGGCGTGCCGGCCGTCGGCGGCGCCATGGATCTCGTGCACGGCGCCAAGCAGGTCTGCGTCATTACCGAGCACGTCACCAAGACTGGCGAGCCGAAGCTCGTGGAGAAATGTGCCTTCCCGCTCACCGGCGTCGCCTGCATTACCCGCGTCTATACGAGCCATGCGGTCATCGACATCGTGAAGGGACGGTTCGTCCTGCGCGAGAAGCTTGCCGCGATGTCCGAGGAGGAATTGCAGGCGATGACAGGCGCGCCGCTACACGTCGAGGGGCCGGTTGCCGACCTCGTCGTCCCGAAACTCTGAGGAAAAGCCATGACCGAAGCCTTTATCTGCGACTACGTAAGAACGCCGATCGGTCGCTTTGCAGGGTCGCTGTCCCAGGTGCGTGCCGACGATCTCGGTGCAATCCCGCTGAAAGCGTTGATGCAACGCAACGGCGCCGTCGATTGGGAAGCGGTCGACGACGTGATCTTCGGCTGCGCCAATCAGGCTGGTGAGGACAACCGCAATGTGGCGCGCATGTCGACCCTGCTTGCCGGCCTGCCGGTCTCCGTGCCGGGCACGACGATCAACCGGCTCTGCGGCTCCGGCATGGATGCGGTGATCGCAGCCGCGCGTGCCATTCGCGCCGGCGAGGCCGAGCTGATGATCGCGGGCGGCGTCGAGAGTATGTCACGCGCGCCCTTCGTCATGCCAAAGGCTGAGACGGCCTTTTCTCGCGCTGCCGAAATCCACGACACGACGATTGGTTGGCGCTTCGTCAACCCGTTGATGAAGAAGCAGTACGGCGTCGATTCCATGCCGGAGACCGGCGAGAACGTCGCCGAGGATTACAAGGTCAGCCGCGAGGATCAGGATGCATTCGCGGTGCGGAGCCAGGCGAAGGCCGCTGCCGCGCAGGCGAGCGGGCGGCTGGCCAAGGAAATCACCCCGGTGATCATCCCGCAGCGCAAGGGCGATCCTGTCGTCGTGGAAAAAGACGAGCATCCGCGGGCGACGACGATCGAGACGCTGGCGAAACTCGCCACGCCTTTCAAGAAGGAGGGCGGCACGGTGACCGCAGGCAATGCCTCCGGCGTCAATGACGGGGCGGCGGCGCTGATTGTCGCGTCCGAAGCTGCGGCGCGCAAATATGGCCTGACGCCGATCGCCCGCATTCTCGGCGGTGCCGCCGCCGCCGTTCCGCCAAGGGTGATGGGGGTTGGGCCGATCCCGGCCTCGCGCAAGCTGATGGCAAGGCTCGGCATGACCGTGGAACAGTTCGACGTGATCGAACTCAACGAGGCCTTCGCCAGCCAGGGACTGGCGGTGTTGCGTGCGCTCGGCATTGCCGACGACGATGCGCGGGTAAACCGCAATGGCGGCGCGATCGCGCTCGGCCATCCGCTCGGCATGTCGGGCGCCCGCATCACCGGCACGGCGGCGTTGGAACTGCTGGAGATCGGCGGAAAATACTCGCTGTCGACCATGTGCATCGGCGTCGGGCAGGGGATCGCGGTCGCGCTCGAAAGGGTCTGAGGCTGCTTGAAAATTGCTATGCTTCTGGCGTACGCCGGGAGTTCTCGGCCGGTTGCGCGCCAGGCCCGGCTTCTGTAGAAATCGGCTATGCTGATCCGACCTGCAGACGAGAATGATCGAAGCGCCATCTGGAGGATCATCGGTCCGACGATCCGCGCCGGCGAAACCTATGCGCTCGATCGCGATCTCTCCGAAGCGGATGCGCTGGCCTACTGGATGGGGCCGGACCGCGAGACCTTCGTCGCCGAAGAGGATGGCGCGATCCTCGGCACATATTACATCAAGGCCAACCAGGCAGGCGGCGGCCGGCATGTCTGCAACTGCGGTTACATGACCGATGCTGCCGCCAGCGGCCGGGGCGTCGCTCGCTTGATGCACGAGCATTCCCTTGACCATGCCCGCTTGCGGGGCTTTCGCGCCATGCAGTTCAATTTCGTCGTCAGCAGCAATGAACGCGCGGTGGCGCTGTGGCAATCTCTCGGCTTCGATATCGTCGGCCGCCTTCCCGGCGTCTTCCTTCATCCGACGCAAGGTTATGTCGACGCGTTGGTGATGTTTCGCACTCTCTAAGTTTGACGAAAAAAGATGTGAATGCGCTGTCGAAATCGCGACGGCTCACACGTCTTGAGATCGCAGGCGCGAAATGCGGTAGGCTCGCCGCATGCGTCGCGATAACTCTGTCGGCATGGAGGTTATGAAGCCATGAGTGTTTCCTATCGTTGGGTCATCGTCGCTGCGGGCGCTTTGATGACATGCGTTGCGCTCGGCGCGATGTTCTCGCTGGCAATTTTCCAGGAGCCGATTGCAACGGCGACCGGCTGGTCGCATGTCGGTATCGCGAGCGCGATGACGCTGAACTTCATTGTCATGGGTTTCGGTGGCTTCTTCTGGGGCGCGGCAAGCGATCGCTTCGGCCCGCGCGTCGTCGTGCTGATAGGGTCCGTGCTGCTCGGCCTGGCACTGGTCCTGGCGAGCCGCGCCGAAACGCTGCTGCAGTTCCAGCTGACCTACGGCATCCTCGTGGGGCTCGCCGCCAGCACGTTTTTCGCGCCGATGATCGCGGCGACGACCGCCTGGTTTGACGAAAACCGCGGGCTTGCGGTGTCGCTCGTCTCTGCCGGCATGGGCGTTGCGCCGATGACCATCTCACCTTTCGCGCGCTGGCTGATCTCGGCCTATGAATGGCGGCCGGCCATGCTGATCATTGGCGTTGCGGCCTGGGTGTTGCTGGTGCCGGCCGCTCTACTGGTCAGGCGCCCGCCTGCCGAGACCGCCGATAGCGGAACCGAGTTCGCAGCCGACGGTGCCAGGCCGCAGCTGTCGAAAGTCTTCCGATCCCCGCAATTCATCGTGCTCGGCCTGACCTTCTTTGCCTGCTGCGCGGCGCATTCCGGGCCGATCTTTCACATGGTCAACTATGCGACGATCTGCGGCGTCGCACCGATGGCCGCCGTCAGCATCTACAGCGTCGAGGGCCTGGCTGGCCTCGGCGGCCGGCTGCTCTATGGCAGCCTTGCCGACAGGATCGGGGTGAAGCCGGTGCTGGTCGCCGGCCTGCTGGTGCAGGCGGCAGCGCTTGCGACCTATCTCTTCGTCAGCCGGCTCGGCGAATTCTATGCGCTCGCCATCGTCTTCGGCAGTGCCTATGGCGGTGTGATGCCGCTCTATGCCGTGCTGGCGCGGGAATATTTCGGGCCGCGCATCATCGGCACGGTGTTCGGTGCGGCGACGATGCTCTCCAGCCTCGGCATGGCCTTCGGCCCGCTCGTCGGCGGCTGGATATTCGACACTTTCGCCAATTATTCCTGGCTGTTCATCGGCTCCGCAATGGTCGGGCTGGGGGCTGCGGCGATCGCGCTCGCCTTTCCGCCTCTCACTCGCCAGAAGCCGCAGCCGGCCTTCGGCGTGGCGTCGTAGTGAGATCTGGCCGACGAGATCGGCGAGAACAGTCCCTCATCCGCCTGTCGCGACCGACCGGGGTCGAGACGAGTGGCTCGACCCTGGTAAGGTTAGGGTGAGGGGCCGCCATCCGCACGAACCAGACAGCTACGGCATCCCCCCGAAGACGCCAATCTCCCGCTTTCGTGCATTGCCCGTCATCGATTTCGGCTGATAGACTTCCCCAATCCGTTTTATCACCTATGTCCTTGGTTTTTCGGGAGGCAATCGTCGCCATGGTCGAACTCGCGCAATCGCTCGCATCCATCAAGCTGCCGGATCTCGCCGGCAAGGCGGTGCTGATCACCGGCGCCTCGACCGGCATCGGTGCGGCTCTCGCCCGCGCCTTCGCGGCTCAAAAAGCCAAGGTCGGCGTGCATTACAATGCTAGCCGCGAACCGGCGGAGAAGCTTGCAGACGAGATTCGGGCTGCCGGCGGCACCGTGCATCTGATCCAGGGCGACGTCTCGAGGGAAGGCGAGACCGAGCGTGTCGTCGAGGAGACGGCGAAAACCTTCGGCCATCTCGACGGGCTGATCAACAATGCCGGCGGCATGCTGGGGCGCAAGCCGACCTCGGAATATACCGACGCGCATTATGCCGCGGTCATGGACCTCAACGCCCGCTCGGTGCTGGCGGCAACGCGTGCGGCGCATCCCTGGCTGAAGAAGCAGGGCGGCTTCATCATCAACACCACCTCGATTGCCGCCCGCAATGGTGGCGGCAATGGTGCGATCCTCTATGCGGCGTCGAAGGGTTTCGTCTCGACGATCACGCGCGGCCATGCCAAGGAATTCGTCGCCGACAGGATTCGCGTCAATGCGGTGGCGCCGGGCGTTATCGCGACACCCTTCCACGAGCGTTATACCAATGACGAGCAAATGGAGTTGCAGCGCAAATCGATCCCGATGGGCTTCGTCGGCACATCAGAGGATTGCGTCGGCGCCTATCTCTTCCTCGCCTCGCCGACGCTGTCGGGTTACATCACCGGCCAGATTATCGAGGTCAACGGCGGACAGTTGATGCCTTAGTTTCCGCCTCCCGCGGAGATCTTCCCTTGCAAAGCAAGGGAACTTTCGTGCCGCCGTTACGTTTCCCGCATGGTCTTTTTATCGAGCGGGGCATTATGAGCTATTCATTTTCAGAACTCGACTTCCTCAAGCCTGAGCTCGGGGCGGAATATACGGGGTCGGGCACCCATTTCGCGGTATTCTCAGCGCATGCAGAACAGATTGAGCTCTGCCTCTTCTCGCCGGACGGCAAGAAGGAGGTCGCGCGGTTGCCGCTGCCGAAACGCGAGGGCGATATCTGGTCCGGCTATATCGCCGGCGTCACCCCGGGGACGGTCTACGGCTATCGCGCCCATGGTCCATACGATCCGAAAGCCGGTCATCGCTTCAATCCGAACAAGCTCTTGCTCGACCCCTATGCCAAGCAGGTGACGGGCGAGCTGAAATGGAACGACGCGCTGTTCGGCTACCAGATCGGCAAGGACGATCTTTCCTTCGACGAACGTGATAGCGCCCCCTTCATGGTCAAGGGCGTGGTGCAGGATCCGGATTTCGACTGGGCGGGTGAAGAAGCAATCCGCCGTCCCTGGCCCGACACGATCATCTACGAGGCGCATGTGCGCGGCCTGACGATGATGCACCCGAAGGTGCCCGACCGGCTGCGCGGCACCTTTCTCGGCATGTGCAGCGATCCGATCATCGATCACCTCGTCAAGCTCGGCATCTCGGCGATCGAGCTCTTGCCGATCCAGTATTTCCTCGACGATCGTTATCTCCTGGAAAACAACCTCAGCAATTACTGGGGTTACCAGACGCTCGGCTTCTTCGCGCCGCAATCGCGCTACATGTCCGGCGACAAGATCACCGAGATCAAGACCATGGTGAAGAAGTTCCATGCCGCCGGCATCGAAGTCATCATGGATGTCGTCTATAATCACACTGCCGAAGGCAGCGAGAAAGGCCCGACGCTCTCCTTCCGCGGGCTCGACAATGCCAGCTATTATACCCTCTCGCCCGACGATCCTCGCCACACCTTCGATACAACCGGCACCGGCAATACGCTGAATGCCGCCAATCCCATGGTGATGCGCATGGTGCTCGACAGCCTGCGCTATTGGGTCGGCGTCATGCATATCGACGGCTTCCGTTTCGACCTTGCCAGCACGCTCGGTCGCCAGGATATGGAATTCGACCGGCAGGGCCTGTTCTTCGGCGCCATCCGCCAGGATCCGATCCTTGCCGGTGTCAAGCTGATCGCCGAGCCCTGGGACGTGGGCGATGGCGGCTATCAGGTTGGCGGCTTTCCGCATCCCTTCCGTGAGTGGAACGACAAGTTTCGTGACGACGTCCGCCGCTTTTGGAAGGGCGACGACGGCATGGTGTCGGAGATCTCGCAGCGCATCACCGGCTCGGCGGTACAGTTCAACCACTCCGATCGCGGCGCGACATCATCGATCAATCTACTGTCGGCCCATGATGGCTTTACGCTGATGGACACGGTTTCCTTCAACGACAAGCACAATGACGCGAACGGCGAGGATAACAGGGACGGACATTCGGACAATCATTCGGACAATATGGGTGCCGAAGGAGTGACTGACAACGAGGACATCAACAGCCTTCGGGCACGCAGGCGCCGCAACATGATGGCGACGCTGATGCTCTCCCAGGGCGTTCCGATGATCCTTGCCGGCGATGAGGTAGGCAATAGTCAGGGCGGCAATAACAACGCCTATTGCCAGGACAACGAGATCGGCTGGACGGATTGGGCGGGGCTCGACGATCCCTTCCTTGATTTCTGCCGCCAGGCAGTCGCCTTCCGCAAGGCTCATCCGGTCCTCAGGCAGGAGCGGTTCCTGACAGGCGAGACCGCCGAGGACGGCCGCATCGAGATCGCCTGGTACAAGCCTGACGGCAATTTCATGGACGATGGGGCCTGGAACGACGACGGATTGCAGGTGCTTGGGGTCTATGTCTCGAGGAGCGTGAACGCACCGGACACCGAGACGATGGACGACCTCTTCCTCATCTTCAATGCCGGCGGCGACTGCGAGGTTCACCTGCCTGTGGTGAATGGGCTGAAACAGTGGTCGAGGGTTCTCGACACGGGGACGGAGACGGATGCCTTCGAGGTGCACGAGCCGGAGAATCCGGTCATCGTCTATGCTCAGAGCGTGGCGGTCTTCGCACCGAAGGGACAGACCGAGCCGCCGAAGGACGCGACCAAGGCCGAGCGCCGGCGGTGGTTCCAGTTCGGCCGCCGCAATAAGTAGCAGGTCCTCAACAGCATGAATGCCGAAGCCATCACCGAACTTGGCCTTATCTATGTCAGCGATACCGAACCAGGCATCCGCAGGCGAAGGAAAGGCAAGGGTTTCAGCTATGTCATGCCGGATGGCCGGACGCTTGTCGATGAATTGCAGCGGGCCCGCATCGGCGCGCTCGGTCTGCCGCCGGCCTATGAGAATGTCTGGATCTGCCTCTACGACAACGGCCATCTGCAGGCGACAGGCTTCGATGCGCGCGGGCGCAAGCAGTACCGCTACCACAAGGAATGGCAATCCTTCCGTAGTGCCGGGAAATTCCATCAGCTGATCGAGTTCGGCCGGGCGCTGCCTAAGATACGCCGCACCGTGCTGCGCCACCTCGACACCGGTGCGGAGGATGTCAACGGCGTGCTGGCGGCGTTGACGACGCTGCTCGATGAGGCGCATTTGCGCGTCGGCAACCAGGCCTATGTCCGGGAGAACGGCACCTATGGCGCAACGACGCTGCTGAAGCGCCACCTGAAGATCGTCGACGGACAGATCGAGTTGAAATTCCGCGCCAAGGGCGGCAAGCGCGTCCAGCGCAGTCTCAAACATCCCAGGCTGCAGAAGATCCTGGAGGAAATAGCCGATCTGCCCGGCCGCCAGCTTTTCGTCTGGAAGGATGACAGCGGAGCGCTGAAGCCGATCGATTCCGGCCGGCTGAACGCCTATCTGGCCGAGATATCGGGGATTCCCATTTCGGCGAAGACCTTCCGCACCTGGGCCGGATCGCTGGCGGCCTTCGGGGCGGCGCGCGAGGCGATTGTCGGCGGCGGCCGGCCGACAGTCAAACAGATGTCGGAAGCCGCGGCCGAGGCGCTGCACAACACACCGGCAATCTCGCGCTCGAGCTATATCCATCCGGCAATCATCGCGCTCGCCGGCAACGATCATCCGCTGATCGAGAGCGGCAACGAGCCGCTGCGGGGCTTGCGGGCCGAGGAAAACAGGCTACTTGATTTCCTCACACGCGAGATCGAAGAATGAGCCCCAGACATCCGCCGGCATCTGACGTATCGCTGACCCATCCCGACCGGCTTTACTGGCCGGATGAGGGCGTGACCAAGCAGGCGCTCGCGGATTATTATGCCGCGGTCTGGCCGTTCATGGCGCCTTATGTCGTCAACCGGCCTTTGGCGCTGCTGCGCCTGCCGGACGGGATAAAAAGCCACCAGCGGTTTTTTCAGAAACACGCCTGGAAGGGCATGAATCTGCATATCGAGGAGATCGCCGACCCCGAGGATGCTGCCGGCGAAAAGCTGCTGCGCATTGTCGATTTCAACGGGCTCGTGGCGCTGGTGCAATCGGCCGCGCTTGAAATTCATCCCTGGGGCACGACGACGGATCATTGGGAAAGGCCCGATATGATCACCATGGACCTCGATCCCGGCGAGGACGTTGCCTGGAGCGCGGTGATCGCGGCCGCATTTGACGTGAAGGCGCGGCTGGAAGCCCGTGGCCTTGCTGCCTTCGTCAAGACCTCGGGCGGCAAGGGGCTGCATGTGGTGACGCCGCTTGCGCCGAAGGCCGGCTGGGCCGAGGTGAAGGATTTCGCCCACTCGCTTGCCGAAAGCATGGCGGCCGACGCGCCGGACAAATATCTGGCGACTGCGACGAAGGCCAAACGCGGGGGGCATATCTATATCGATTATCTCCGCAACGGCCGCGGCAATACGGCGGTCGCGGCCTATTCGACGCGGGCGCGACCAGGGGCACCGGTTTCGATGCCGCTCGATTGGTCAGATTTGAACGACCTGAGCGGCCCGGCCGCTTTCACGCTCGGCAATGTGCCGCAGCGGCTGCAGGCCCGGTCGAAGGACCCCTGGCGCGATTTCTTCGATGCGGCCGCGCCGCTGGAATGACCTATCCCGCGCTGTCGAGCTCCGGGTAATGCCGGAAAATCCCTTCCTCGTTGAAGGCGAGGCGGCGAGGGGAGGCGAGATAGCGGGCGATATTCGGACGCTTCGCCACCGTATCATGTAGGGCCAGCAGGCGGGGATAGTCCGCCTTGCGGTTGGCCATGGCTTTCGGGAAGGCATAGGCCAGACCCTCGACCACCTGGAAGATCGACAGGTCGACATAGGTGAGCGCCTCGCCGACCATGTGGCCCGGGCCTTTCGGGTTCTGCCGCAGCACACGCTCGAAATAGCCGAGGAATTTCGGAATGCGTTCGCGGATGAAGGCGGCTGAGCGGGCTTTTGCTTCCGGCTTCTGGTCCTCGTAATAGAGCGACGTGTCGATCGGGTGATGCGTATCGTGCACTTCGGCGACGAAATCGGTGATCGTGAGCTGCAGGCCGTTGACGACATGGCGAAGGCCTTCGTCCTCAGGGGCAAGGCCGAGCTTCGGGCCGAGATAAAACAGGATGTTGGCGACATGCGGGATGATGAGGTCGCCATCCTTCAGGAAGGGCGGTGCGAAGGGAATATGCGCTTCGCTCTCGCTCTCCATGATCTCGAACATCGCCCCGGTACCGCGCCCGGGTTCACGGGTGATGTCGATATAGTCGGCGCCGGCTTCCTCCAGCGCCAACCGCATGAATTCACCGCGGCCTTGAATGCCGTCCCAATAATAAAGCTCGTATGGCATGGCTCTCAATCCTTCGGTTGACGACCGAGGTCTTTTCGCAGTTCGCCCTTGGCTTTTTCAAGGGTGCCGCGCTGCTTTTTCGTCGGCTGGTCGCCGGCGCGGTTGATGTAGAAGGTCAGCATCGACATGGCCGCGCGGAAGGGGCTCGACTTGCGGCGATCGCTCTCTTCGGCGGCCGAGCGGGCAATCTTCTTCGGATCGTCCGATTTGAACGCACCTTTCTTCAGGTCCATCGCATCGCTGTGTTCGGTGACGTCCTGCGACCATTTCTTCTTCGATTTGGCCATGTCAAAAACCTTTGCTGGATGCGGCCGGCGGCACGCCACCGCCTGTCGATCCTTCGTTGAGGGTCGGTTTGCAAAAGCATTGAACCGGTGCGGAGCTCAAAAGTTCCAGCCACGGTCAATGGCCTGCGAGGCCTGGATGCCGAACAAAGCCAGTTTTCAGGTTTCCGACGCGAATGCCTGCACAAGGCTGGATCTGGGTCGTCTTGAGGGTGACCCTTTCAAACCGGCAGGGGCGGTCGAGACATCCATAACCGGTGGGCATTCAGCGGTTTAAGCCGCCTACGGCTGTTGGGGCTGCTATTTCCGATAGGATTTTTGCGATGCAGCGAAGGCTCGGCCGATGTCGAAGGAGGGCGGCTGCACCGGCGCGGCGGGATCGCGGAAAACCAGCCCGACGAGGTTATCGATGACAAGGATGAACCCGAGCGCGAGACCAAGATAGAGCAGTGCGGCGATGACGAGGAGCGACATCTCCATCCCTCACACAATCGCGGTCGACGTGCTGCCGCCGACTGCGACAAGCGGGACGGAGAGGATAGCGGTATGGCCGTCGTTCATGGCAACTTCCCCGGTTTCGCCATAAACAGCCAGCGAAAGTTCTTGTTCCCGGTTATCGGGCGAGGGCTCAATTTTCTTAAGAAGCCTCAAAGCTTGCTGCGTCATCCGGCCTCTGTTCACCCCCGTGGAAGCCCACCTCTCAAATTCCATAAAGCACAACTAATTCAGGCATATGACAAACAGCATCAAAGGGCGCCGCGACGACGCCCTTTGTTTGATCGGCCTGCTCGGTATTTCGGTATTCAGGGCGCCGTCTTGCGGCTCGCAGTCCGTTTCGGCGCCGCTTTGACGACGCCGTTCGTCTTGCTGCCGGCGACGCTGCGCTTCGCCTTGGGCTTGATTTCCTTGCCGTCGGACGAGGCCGCAGAACCTTCGAGCGTCTCGCGCTCGTGTCGTGCCTGTTCCCAATGAATGGATTCTCGCCCTGTCGGATAACCCTCTTCTTCCCAGAGGGCGTATGCACGTTTTTTGATCCACTCGTCCCGAGTTTCTGTCATCGCTGATCTCCAGTCACATGATGCCGTCGTTCGAACGCGATACTGTCGGGATGGTTCCAGAGGAGGGGAACTCTTTCAAGCGAAATCGCCCTGCAACCGCAAATATTTCGCGTTGCAGCATGCCAGGGTTGAGAATTGGCAATCATCGGGGCTGAAACTCCGCCGCCTTGTGCAGATCTGACACGAAATCAAGGCGTAGCCGATGCTGCTGGGCCTCGTCGCGAATGCGCAAGAGATAGGAGGGGTGTATAGTGACCAGGACGGGCGGACGGTTTGCCGGATAGAGGATATGGCCGCGCTCCGGCGTCAGCTTCACTTTCGGCCCGAGCAGCGCATAGAGCGCGCTGGCGCCGAGGGTAACGACGAGTTTCGGCTTGATGATATTGAGTTCCGCGCCGAGCCACCAGGCGCAACGCCTGATCTCGCCGGCATCGGGTTTGGCATGCAGCCGCCGTTTGCCGCGCGGCGTGAACTTGAAGTGCTTGACGGCATTGGTGACATAGCAGCGCCGGCGGTCGAGCCCGGCCTCATCAAGGCAGCGATCGAGCAGCCGGCCGGCCGGGCCGACGAAGGGTCTGCCGGTCAGATCTTCCTGGTCGCCCGGCTGCTCGCCGACGAGGACGATCTCGGCCTTCCCGAGGCCTTCGCCGAAGACGATCTGCGTGGCATCCCTGTAAAGGTCACAGCGGGTGCAGCCTTCGGCCTGATGCCGGAGCTCGGCGATGCTTGCGGCGTCCGCGACTTCAAGCGCGAGGGCGGGACCGACGCTTGCGGCGATGTTCATGATGCGATCCTTATCTCCTCGGGACCAAATCGATCGCATAGGGAATTGTTCCCGCGGCGGAGCGGCTGACGCGGGCGGCAAAATGATCACGACGAAAAATTTCGCGCCATGAGAGAGCGGCAGTGCAATTGAACGCCGCCGTTTCGCGGCTATATTTGCCAGCGATGTTCTATCTCCTGTCGACCTACTGGCCGCATATCCTCTTTGTCGTTTCGATCGCCATGGGGGCCGCGGCGGCGATCCATGCCGCCATGACCAAGGAGGAGGTGCGCGCCGCGATCGGCTGGGTCGGCGTCATCATCCTGTCTCCGATCATCGGTGCGGTGCTCTATGCGATTGCCGGCATCAACCGCATCCGCCGGAAATCGTTGAGCATTCGCCGGGACGCGCTGCTGGCTGCGGCCGAAATCGACGAGTTGGAGACATTCGATGCCGAGGCCGAGACGGTGATCAGCCAGTTCGGCCGGCGTTTTGCGGCGCTGCAGACGTTGGGTGATCGGGTGACCCGCAATCCGCTGACCTCAGGCAATTCGATCGACATGCTCGAAACCGGCGATGAGGCCTATGCGGCGATGAAATCAAGCATCGACGAGGCGGCGCGCAGCATCCTGCTCGAAACCTATATCTTCGACCGCGATGTCATCGGCCTTCGCATCGCCGATGCGCTGATTGCGGCGGTCCGGCGGGGTGTCGAGGTGCGGGTGCTGATCGACGCGGTCGGTGCGCGTTATTCGGTGCCGAGCATTCTCGGCCATCTCCGCGAGGGCGGCGTCACCGTCGCCGTCTTCAACGGCAACGTCATCATGGGTTTGCGGCTGCCCTATGCCAATCTGCGCACCCACCGCAAGATCCTGATCGTCGACGGGAAGATCGCGCTGACGGGCGGAATGAACATCAGGGCGGGCTTCAGTGAGGAGGCGACGGGCGAGAGCTTTGCGCACGACACGCATTTCAGCGTCACCGGCCCTATCGTCGCCGACCTTTTCGACCTCGCCGCCGAAGACTGGCGCTTCTCCACGCAGGAATTGTTGAACGGCGAGGCCTGGCGCATCGAACCGACGCAGCGCAGCCCCGGCGATCCCATCCTGATGCGCGTCGTTGCCTCCGGGCCGGACCGCAGCGTTGAGACCAACCACAAGATGCTGATGGGCGCCTTTTCCGTGGCGCGCCAATCGATCCGCATCATGTCGCCCTATTTCCTGCCGGACCGCGAATTGATCAGCGCCCTGGTGACGGCGGCGCGGCGCGGCGTCGAAGTCGACGTCGTCGTGCCTGCGGTCAACAACCTCGTGCTGGTCGACCGGGCGATGACGGCGCAATTCGACCAGATCCTCAAGAATTACTGCCGCATCTGGCGCTCGACCGGCAGCTTCAGCCATTCGAAGCTTTTGACGATCGACGGCACCTGGGCCTATGTCGGTTCATCCAATCTCGACCCGCGCTCGCTGCGGCTGAATTTCGAGGTCGATCTCGAAGTGCTGAACGAGGGCTTTGCCGGCGAAATCGACGAGCATATCGAGGAAACCCTGAAATCGGCAACGCCGGTGACGCTGGACGGCTTAAGGGCACGACCCTTCCCGGTGCGGCTGCTCGAGAAGGTGCTGTGGCTGGGCTCCCCCTATCTCTGAAGGGATTATTTGCGCTCGGACGTGGCAAGTTCGGCTTGGCCGCCTATACTGCCGAGAGAAGCCTTTTTGATCAATGGAACAAGTGCGCCTGCCGATGCACGCCAGAAAACACAATCTTCCCGCCAGCATTCTCGCCTCGATCAGGAGCAGGAAAAAGCGGCTCGACCCGGCCTATACGGAGGCAAGGCCGCGCAGTGCCGGAACGCTGATTGCCTCCTATAACGTGCACAAGTGCGTCGGCACCGACCGCCGCTTCGATCCGGAGCGCACCAGCCGGGTGATCCATGAAATCGGCGCCGACGTCATCGCGCTGCAGGAGGCCGATACGCGCTTTGGTGAGCGCACCGGCCTTCTCGATCTCGGCCGGCTGGAGCGGGAGACGGGGCTGATCCCCGTGCCGGTTGCCGGCATGGCCAAGGCGCATGGCTGGCACGGCAATGTCGTGCTCTTCAAGAAGGGGCTGGTGCACGACGTGCATCAGGTCAAGCTGCCGGGGCTGGAGCCGCGCGGCGCCCTCGTCGCCGAGATCGAGCTCGAAGAGGGCGGGGTGCTGCGCATCATCGCCGCGCATTTCGGCCTGCTGCGCCATAACAGAGCCCAGCAGGCCCGGACGCTGGTCGAGCTCATCAACGACCGGCACGAGATGCCGACCATCCTGCTCGGCGACCTCAACGAATGGCGGCTCGGCGACCGCTCCTCGCTCAACACCTTCCAATCCGCCTTCGGCGAGCTGCCGCCCGCCGTCCCGAGTTTTCCCGCCGGCCTGCCGCTTCTGGCCCTCGACCGCATCATCGCCAACCGCAAGGGGATCATTTCGCAGGTGGAAGCGCATGATACGCCACTGGCGCGCATCGCCTCCGACCACCTGCCGATCAAGGCGCTGGTCGATCTGGAGCCGGTGGGCGGTTAAAAACGACGTCGACAGGGACGTCATCGGAGCGGCTCGATCGGCCGCCGAGTGCCTCTCACTTCGAGCGGAACAGACGCGTGAGACGGCGAAACCGCTGAGCCCACCATTGCGGATCGATCTTTTCCGATGAGGAAGGTGCGGTCAGTCGCTCAAGGCGAGGCAAGAGAAACGCAGCCCAATCGTCAAGATCGCTTTTGCTGAAATAAGGCAGCCAGACGTCGGTGGCAGCCTCCCATTGTCGTGGATTTGCTCGAACCAGATCGCCCAGCCTGACCAATACAGGTTGACCGTTGTCTCCGACGACTTCGATCTCCGGGTCGGGATCGGGCCTGGGCAGGTGCGCAATGATGTGCTCTTCCAAAGCCTTGCCGATTGCCCGATCCGCCTTGTCGAGGCGATAAAGTATTCTTGTGTCGCCGGCGGGGCCGGAGCTCTCGGTCATGTTGATCGTGAATTTGGCGCCCAAAACGCTGTTCGAATATTGGGATACCTGCAGCCAACAAACCCGTCCGCCCCGGGCAAAGCTGCACTTGCCGCCGAGTTGCGATTCCCAGCCGAGTTCCTGAAATCCCGAGGCCAGCAGCGAACGCATATGTCGATGAAAGTCTTTACTTTTCAGATAGTCGCGCATGTTTCGCTGCGTGTCCCTCAGGGGCGCTATTTCTCCTTGGAACATCTCATGGCATGCCCGAAGGCACAATGGACGCCTGCGTGGTTGCAAACGTCTATCAGCGCGAGCATCTGCAAATTTTAGAACCGAAAGGGATGGCGTCTGCGATCCTCGATCCGCCGCCGCGGTTGAAAGGTCGTGAGCCTGATGACGTCGAGCAAGATCTCGAATATTCGCTTGCACATCGCTCGCTCTCCTTTGCAATCATCTGGCCCCTCTTGCCCCCGACGTTCAAACGAGCTTATCGTCCTCTTCGAATGACTTGAGGTTATGGATGAAGCGCGGACGCTTGCCATTGACGGCTTTGCGGAGTTTCGAGGTCGCCGGCCGTCTCGAAAATTTCACGCTGGCGGCGCAGGAACTGTTCATCTCGCAGGCCGCAGTCAGCCGGCAGATCCGCGAGCTGGAAGCGCTGCTCGGCGAAGCGCTGTTCGAGCGCCGCCATCGCAGCGTCCATCTCACCGCCTCCGGGGCCAGGCTGCTCGCCATCCTGACATTATCCTTCGACCGCATCGACGAATGCCTGGAGGAGATCCGTGGCCGGCCGGCGACGGCTGCGGTGACGATCAGCGCGGAGCCTTCCTTCGCGGCCTGCTGGCTCGTTCCTCGCCTGCCGGAATTTCGCGAGAGGCATCCCGAGATCGACGTGACGATCGACTCCGATCCGCGCCTCGTCGAGTTCCGCAGCGGCCAGGCCGAGATCGCCATCCGCCACAGCGCCGTCGCCACTGCCTGGCCGAGGACGGAGAGCGAACACCTCGCCGATGTCAGGATGGTGCCGGTCGCAGCGCCTCCGCTGCTCAAGGCAGGGCCTGCGATCGACTGCCCAGAAGACATGCTCCGTCATACGCTGTTGCATGAGGAGACCCGCGACGTGTGGTTCCGCTGGTTCCAGACGGCAGGCACCGCCATGCCGGAAACCGCGCGGGGGCCGGTCTATGCCGATAGCGGGCTGGTCATGCAGGCCGTCCTGCGCGGGCAGGGCATAGCGCTGATGGACGATATCTTCGCCGAGGAAGAGATCAGGGCGGGCCGATTGCTTCGCCTCTTCGATCTCGCCATTCCCCTCGGCGCTTACTGGCTCGTCGCGCGCAGCTTCGAGCGGCTCACGCCGGCGGCCTTGCTCTTCGTCCGCTGGATCAGGTCTCGGATCGAAGGATAGTGAAGACATTCGATGGGCTGAACGAATATTCCATGCCGTTCTACTTGAACGCCGCCAATCCGGACAACGGGTAAATTATACGCCCGAGTCGCAGCCGTCAGGGAGGGCTTAACTTTCAGCCTCCCGCCACCAACGAAGATCCTTCTGGCTACTTTTCCGTGAAGGCTCGGAGTAAGGACGGGAGTGAGACCGCGGTCCACCGGTAGCCGAACGATTTCGCGTTCGATCATCGCATCGGCCACAACATGGTGGCCGACGCGTTGCGGCAGACGGGTCACGCGCCGCAGATCTCCGGTAGGCGATCGTTATTCTTCGGAATCGCCGCCCGAGTCATCGCCGCCGTCATCGCCATCGTCACCGGCATCGTCGTCGCCTTCATCCTCGGAACTGTCGTCGCTCGTCTCCTCGTCGCTGGAAGATTCTTCCTGCGTCATTGCTTCCTCGACGGTTGTCTCTTCGCTTTCGTAGGAGGACTCGATTGTCTGTGTTTCCTCGGACACATATTCGGAATAGGAGAAAGACGTCTCCGATGTGTCGCTCTCCCAGCTCGAAACTTCCGTGACCGAGATGGCCTCGTTGTACTCCTCAAGTGTGATGACGGCGGCGACAGCCACCGGCGCACCATCCCGAAGCACGGCAAAGGCGATATCGGATTTGCCCGCTTTCAGGTCACGGCTGACGGCAATGTCGACGTCGACAGGTTTGTGAACCTTGTGTCCGTGAACCTCAGACAGCACATCGCCCGGCTTGATTCCCTGCTTGTCGGCAATGCCGCCCTTCTTGACCGAGAGCACCAGTACGCCGTGTTCGCCCTTGGCAAGCTTGAACTTCTTTATGACCGCCTTGTTGACGGGCAACAGCAGTGCATCGAGCGCCTTGGAAAGCTGAGGCGAAGGAAGCCCATGCGTCGGCGGCGCCGCGGCATAGGCGGCGGAATATCCGGTCAATGGTGATGTAATGTTGGCAATGATAAGCAATGCGCGTAGTGCGTTATATGGGGTCTTCAACGCTTTTTTCTCCACCGGTGCGTGCTGGCTTTGCATAGAGTGCGAGAAATAGCAGTCTATTTTTAATATATCTCTAATTCGTTGGACGAGCGTAAGATGATCCTCCCGCGCATGCGTGTTCGATAAACTGCACCGGCGATTTATGATCATAGAAGCACCCGAAGACGCGATTCAGTTATTGATCACCAGTCCCTGAGTCCGGCCAGGGCGACGCCGATTGGCATCATCTCACGTCGCAAAACACCCCTTGACGCTCTCCCATCTTTGAGAAATGCTAAGATGTCAGACCAATTTCAGGGTCGGTTGCCTGAGAAGAAAATGGGGAACCATGAAGGCAAATCGTAGCGACAGGCCGGTGATCCGGCCGCTTCCGGTCATGGACCGCGCGCGTCAGGTGACCGATGCGCTGGCGGATTATGTCGAGGAGGCACGGTTGCAGGCGGGTGACCGTCTGCCGGCCGAGCGCGAGCTGATGGCGGCGCTGGCCGTCGGCCGCTCGACCATTCGCGAGGCGATCCGCCATTTTCAGGCGCTCGGCGTCATCGAGACGCGCAAGGGCAGCGGCACCTATCTGTTGAAGCCGGTGTCCAGGGCGACCATCCATATGCCGCTGTCGTTCGACGCGGTGCATCTGCGCGACGCGTTGCTGCAGACGCTGGAGGTTCGCCGCGGCATCGAATGCGAGGCGGGCATGGTCGCCGCCCGGCGGCGCACCGCTGGGGATCTCGTCGTCATCGAGGAGAAGCTCAACGAGATGGAGCGGGTGCACTTGGAGAAGGGCACATCCGGGCCGGAGGATCTGGCCTTCCATCTCGCCGTTTACGACGCCACCCACAATCCGCTGTTTCGCCAGCTTCTCGAGCAGATGCGCGAGACCTTCGAGCGCTTCTGGGAACACCCCTTCGACCGGCAGGATTTTGCCCGCCGGTCCTTTCCCTTTCACCGCACGCTTTTCGACGCGATCGCTGCCGGGGATGCCGAGGCGGCGCGGGCGGAAACATTGAAAATTCTCGATATCGTCGAGGAAGACATCAAGGAAATGTCCAAATGAGCAACGGCGCAGACCCGTTCGATCTTGCTTCCATCATCACCGCCCACGACGAGGGCAACTTCGCCGACGCCGTCGTGCCGCCGATTTTCCAGACCTCGCTTTTCACCTTTTCCGATTATGACGAGATGATCGCCGCCTATCGCGGTGAGAAGGTGCGCCCGACCTATACGCGCGGGCTGAATCCGACGGTGCGCGCTTTCGAGGAAATGCTGGCCAAGCTCGAAGGTGCTGAGGATGCGCTGGGCTTTGCGAGCGGCATGGCGGCGATCTCGTCGGCGGTCCTGAGCTTCGTCGAACCGGGCGACCGCATCGTCGCCGTCCGACACGTCTATCCCGATGCCTTCCGCCTGTTCGGCACCATCCTGAAGCGGATGAAGATCGGGGTGACCTATGTCGACGGCCGCGACGAGGAAGCGGTCGCCAGGGCGCTGCCCGGCGCCAAGCTCCTGTACCTGGAAAGCCCGACGAGCTGGGTGATGGAGGCGCATGATGTCGGTGCGCTCGCAGCACTCGCCAAGCGGCACGGCGTCGTCTCGATGATCGACAACAGCTGGGCAAGCCCGTTCTTCCAGCGGCCGTTGACGCTCGGCGTCGATCTCGTCATCCATTCCGCCTCGAAATATCTGGGCGGCCACAGCGATGTGGTGGCAGGGATCGTCGCCGGCTCGCAGGCGATGATTGCGCGTGTCAAGGCCGAGGCCTATCCTTATCTCGGCGGCAAGCTTTCGCCGTTCGACGCCTGGCTGCTGATCCGCGGCCTGCGAACGCTGCCGCTGCGCATGCGGGCCCACGAGGCATCGGCGCTTGAAATCGCCAGGCGCCTGCAGAGGCTCGACGTGGTGGAGACGGTCTGCCACCCGGGACTTGCCAACCGTCCGCCCGCCGGCCTCAACGGCACCTCGGGCCTGTTTTCGTTCATCTTCCGCGAAGGCGTCGATATCCGCACCTTCGCCGATCACCTCAAGCTTTTCAAACTGGGAGTGAGCTGGGGTGGGCATGAAAGCCTGATCGTACCGGGCGAGGTGGTGCTCCAGCAGAAGGCACAACCGAATTCCGCGCATGCCTTCGGCATCCATGCCCGATCCGTACGCCTCCATGTCGGCCTCGAAGGAACCGAGGCGCTGTGGAGAGACATCGAGGAGGCGCTCGCCGCCGCCTCATTATCCTGAAACCCGAGAGAAACCTAACAAGGGGGAACTGAGCCATGAAAAAACTAATAATCTCAACGCTCTTTGCTTCGATGATGGCGGGCACGGCCTTTGCCGATACGACGCTCAAGCTCGTCGAAGTCATCACCAGCCCGGAGCGCACCGAAACGCTGAAATCGATCGTCGGCAAGTTCGAAGCCGCCAATCCCGGCACCAAGGTCGACATCATCTCGCTGCCCTGGAACGAAGCCTTCCAGAAGTTCGCCACCATGGTGTCGGCCGGCGACGTGCCCGATGTGATGGAGATGCCCGATACCTGGCTGTCGCTCTATGCCAATAACGGCATGCTCGAGAGCCTCGAGCCCTACCTCGAAAAGTGGGAGCACACCAAAGAGCTGACGCCGCGTGCGCTCGAACTCGGCCGCGACGTCAAGAACACCGCCTATATGCTGCCCTACGGCTTCTATCTCAGGGCGATGTTCTACAACAAGAAACTGCTTTCGGAAGCCGGTGTGGCCGCGCCGCCGAAGACGCTGGAGGAATTCACCGCCGCGTCCGAAAAAGTCTCCAAACTCTCCGGCAAATACGGTTACTGCATGCGCGGCGGAGCGGGCGGCCTCAACGGCTGGATGATCTTTGCCGCCTCGATGGCCGGGTCGAACAAGTATTTCAACGAGGACGGCACCTCGACGATGAACAGCCCCGGCTGGGCCAAGGGCATCGAATGGATGGTCGATCTCTACAAGAAAGGCTACGCGCCGAAGGACAGCGTCAACTGGGGCTTCAACGAAGTCGTCGCCGGCTTCTATTCCGGCACCTGCGCCTTCCTCGACCAGGATCCGGATGCGCTGATCGCCATTGCCGAGCGCATGAAAAAAGAAGATTTCGGCGTCATGCCGTTGCCCAAGGGTCCCGACGGCAAGTCCTTCCCGACGATCGGCTATGGCGGCTGGTCAATGTTTTCGACCAGCGGCAACAAGGATCTCTCCTGGAAGCTGATCGCCACCCTCGAAGGGCCGGAAGGCAACATCGAGTGGAACAAGCGCATCGGCGCCCTGCCGGCCTATACGGCGGCCGAGAAGGATCCCTTCTATGCCGGTGACCAGTTCAAGGGCTGGTTCGAGGAACTGGCGGATCCGAACACGGTACCGACGGTCATGCCGACCTATCTGGAAGAGTTCGCCTTCTTCAAGGATTCGCTGGCGATCAAGACTTCGCAGCAGGCGCTACTCGGCGATATCTCGGCAAAGGATCTGGCCGATCAGTGGGCGGATTATCTGACCAAGGCGCAGCAGAAGTTCTTGTCGAAAAAATAATGGTTAGAGAGCTTTGAGATAGAGGCCCCTCATCCGCGTGCTGCCACCTTCTCCCCGCTGGGGAGAAGGGAATATGCCGCAACGTTTCTTTTCCCCTTCTCCCCAGCGGGGAGAAGGTGGCCCGAAGGGTCGGATGGGGCTCCGATCCATTCAAAAGCGCCACAAATTCTCAATCGCGTAAGACAATGGAAACTGCAATCCGATGACCATTTCCGCCGATACGCTCGACATGCGTCGCGACCGCAGGCCATGGCTGCGTCGTTTTGCCGATGCCTCGGAGCCCTATCTCTACAGCGCGCCGTCGCTGATCCTGATCGTCGCGGTCATGCTGGTGCCGCTGACGGTCGGGATTTCCTATGCCTTCCGCGATATCCAGCTGCTCAATCCGTTTTCCGGCGGCTTCGTCGGGCTCGATCATTTCCGCGAGCTTGCCGGGGATGCGGCCTTCTATGGGGCGCTGCGGAATACGCTCTGGTGGACCGGGGCCTCCGTCGTGCTGCAGTTCGCCTTCGGGCTGATCCTGGCGCTGCTGCTCGACAAGCCGTTCCCGGGCCGGGCGATCGCGCAGGCATTGGTCTTCCTGCCCTGGGCCGTGCCGTCCTTTCTCGCCGGCCTGAACTGGGCCTGGCTGTTCAATCCCGTCATCGGGCCGATCCCGCACTGGCTCTTCGGGCTCGGTCTGATGCATGAGCCGGGCAATATTCTTTCCGATCCCGATTATGCGATGTGGGGGCCGATCGCCGCCAATGTCTGGTGGGGCATCCCCTTCTTCGCCATCACGCTGCTTGCGGCCCTGCAGGCGATCCCGCGCGATCTCTATGAGGCGGCCTCGATCGACGGCGCCGGCTGGTTCCAGCGCTTCCGCTCGATCACCCTGCCGTTCCTGGCGCCGACCATCGCCATCACCGTGCTCCTGCGCACCGTCTGGATTTCCAATTTCGCCGATCTCATCGTCGTCATGACCAATGGCGGGCCGGCCGACCGGACGCAGATCGTCGCCAGCTATATCTTCACCACGGCGTTCAAGCGGCTTGATTTCGGCTATGCCTCGGCGATTGCGCTGGTACTGCTGGTGCTGCTGCTTGCCTATTCGATGCTGATCATCCTGCTGCGGCAGACGCTGCTGAACAAGGATTGAGATCATGAGACGATCCGTCATTCCCACCATCGCGCACCGTCTGGCGATCCTCTGCTACATCGCCTTCGCGCTCTTCCCGCTGTTCTGGCTGCTCAAGGTGTCGGTGACGCCGAACGACCTGCTCTATAGCGAAGGGGTGCGCATGTGGCCGTCGCGCACGAGCTGGGATCACTATGCCTTCGTGCTGCAGCACAGCGCCTTTCCAACCTTCTTCAAGAACAGCCTGATCGTCTCGGCCTCGACGGCGGTGACGGTGACGATCTGCGCCTCGCTCTCCGGCTACGCGCTGTCACGTTTCAATTTTCGGGCCAAATACTGGATCATCGCGCTGATGCTGCTGACCCAGATGTTCCCGCTCGTCATGCTGGTGGCGCCGATCTTCAAAATTCTGTCGCCCTTGCATCTGACCAACAGCCTGACCGGGCTGGTCATCGTCTACACCGCCTTCAACGTGCCCTTCGCCACCTTCCTGATGCAGTCCTTTTTCGACGGCATCCCGAGAGATCTCGAAGAAGCGGCAATGATCGACGGCGCGACGCAGTTCACCGCCTTCCGGCAGATCATCCTGCCGCTGACGCTGCCGGGCATCGCCGCGACGCTCGGCTTCGTCTTCACCGCCGCCTGGAGCGAGCTGCTTTTCGCACTGATGCTGATCAACGGCAATGACGCCGCGACCTTCCCGGTCGGGCTTCTCACCTTCGTTTCGAAATTCTCGGTGGATTTCGGGCAGATGATGGCGGCGGGCGTCATGGCGCTCATTCCGGCCGGCCTCTTCTTCCTGCTCATCCAGCGTTATCTCGTCCAGGGCCTGACGGCCGGCGCGGTCAAGGGTTAAACAAAAATGGCATCGATCGATATCCAGAATATCCGCAAGGCCTATGGCCACGTGCAGGTGCTGCACGGCGTCGACCTCGAAATCCGCGACGGCGAATTCGTCGTGCTCGTCGGTCCGTCCGGCTGCGGCAAGTCCACGCTCCTGCGCATGATCGCCGGGCTGGAGGATGTCACATCAGGCGAGATCCGCATTGCAGGCGCCAGAGTGAACGAACTGCATCCCAAGGACCGCGACATCGCCATGGTGTTCCAGTCCTATGCGCTCTACCCGCACATGAACGTCGCCGGCAATATGAGCTACAGCCTGAAACTCAGGAGGACGGCAAAGGAGAAGATTGCAAGTGCTGTGGCCGCCGCGGCCGGCAAGCTCGGCCTCGATCCGCTGCTCGAACGGCGGCCGAAGGCGCTTTCCGGCGGCCAGCGCCAGCGCGTCGCCATGGGCCGCGCCATCGTGCGCCAGCCGAAGGCCTTCCTGTTCGACGAACCGCTGTCCAACCTCGACGCCCGCCTGCGCGAACAGATGCGCGCCGAAATCAAGAAACTGCACGGCGACCTGAAGGCGACCTCGATCTATGTGACCCATGACCAGATCGAGGCGATGACGCTGGCGGACCGGATCGTCGCCATGCATGGCGGCGTGGTCCAGCAGGTCGGCAGTCCGCTCGAACTCTACGACCGCCCCGCCAATCTCTTCGTTGCCGGCTTCATCGGCTCGCCGGGGATGAATTTCCTCGAGGCGAGCTATGAGGCGGGCGGCGTGAGGCTGAAGGACGGCACGATCGTGCCGCTGGCCAAACCGCTGCTGCTTGCCGACGGCGCAAAGGTGACGCTCGGCATCCGGCCGGAACATGTTGTGATGAGCGACAACGGCGCGGGACTGGCCGCGGACGTGGAGCTTGTCGAGCCGACGGGCTTCGGCATCATCCTGCACCTTGCCCTGCATGGCCTGCCGTTCAAGATCTTCACGCTGAACCGCGAAGCGCTGAAGGCGGGTCCGAAGGTCAATGTGACCTTCCCCGCCCAATATCTGCATGTGTTCGATGGCGAGGGACAGCGCTTGGATTGAATGGGAACCCCTCAGGCGCTGCGAGCGGAAAAATCTTTTGCCGCATCACCCGCAAGGGTTATATCCCTGGCGTGATCTTGCTGGAGTGGATGCCATGACCGACACTGTTCTCGACCGCTTTCTCCGCTATGTCGTTATCGATACCCAATCCGATCCCTCTTCGTCGACGCAGCCGACCACCGGCAAGCAGAAGGATCTCGGCCGGGTTCTGGTCGAGGAACTGCTGACGATCGGGCTTGCGGATGCGCATCTCGACGAACACGGTTATGTCTATGCGACCATTCCGGCCAATAGCGACAAGACGGTGCCGGTCATCTGTTTCTGCTCGCATATGGATACGGCGCCCGATTTCAGCGGCACTGGCGTCAAGCCGCAGATCGTTACGAATTATGCCGGCGGGGATATCAAGCTTATCGGCGATCCGAGCCGGGTGATCCGCGTCGCCGAGCATCCCGAGCTGAACAACCAGATCGGCAACGACATCGTCACGACCGATGGAACCACCTTGCTCGGTGCCGACGACAAGGCCGGACTGGCGGAAATCATGACCGCGGCCAAGATCCTCGTCGACAATCCCGAGATCCGGCACGGGACGATCAAGCTCCTGTTCACACCCGACGAGGAAGTCGGGCGCGGCGTCAACAAGGTCGACCTGAAGAAACTCGGCGCTGACTTCGCTTATACGATGGACGGCGAGACGGCTGGCCATATCGAGGACGAGACCTTCTCGGCCGATGGCGTCGAGATCGGTATCTCAGGCGTGGCGATCCATCCGGGCTTTGCAAAGGACCGTATGGAAAACGCCATCAAGATCGCCGGCGCCATCATCGACCGGCTGCCGAAGGAGATTGCGCCGGAAACCACCGAGGGAAAGCAGGGCTTCATCCATCCCACAGGCGTGACCGGCTCGATGGAGAAGGCGTCGCTGAGTTTCATCATCCGCGACTTCACCGACGAGGGGCTCGTGGAAAAAGAGACCATGCTCGAAGCCATCGTTGAGGAGGTGATATCGGCCTATCCCGGCTCGACCTATCATTTCCAGGTCAAGGAGCAGTATCGCAACATGAAGGTGGTGCTCGATCGTCACCCGGAGATCGTCGACAACGCCATCGAGGCGGTGCGCCGGGCCGGCATGACGCCGGTGCGCGGCAGCATCCGCGGCGGCACGGACGGCTCGCGCCTTTCCTTCATGGGCCTGCCGTGCCCGAACATCTTCGCCGGCGGCCATGCCTTCCACTCGCCGCTCGAATGGGTGAGCCGGCAGGACATGGAAAAGGCGGTCAAGACGATCGTGGAATTGGCGAGGGTCTGGGAAGAGCGCGCTTAAGGCGCGCTTTCTTCACTCAAAATCGAAACGACGTTAGCCGCCGTTCGCCGGAATAGCCCCGCGCAGCATCACGCTGTCATAGGCGGGGCGGGGCGTGGGGATCGCGATCGGCATGCCTGGCTCAGGCTCGATCGCGGTTGCCGGCGAAGTCACCGGCGCCGTGATCGGCATCGGCATGGGATTTGCGATGGGCGCCATGCGTGCCGCAGGGGCCATATTAACCGGGGACATCGTACTCGCCGTCGCCATCGGGTCCGGCGCCGGGAGCGGAACGGGAACCGCCGAGGGTATCAGAGCCTCGAACTGCGGCGGCAGCATGCTTTCGCCGGGCACATAATTCATTGCCACTTCATAGGAGGGCAGCGGCGGCGGTGTTTGAAGCATACCGTTGGAATCGCGCTTCTCGTAGAAGGCGTTGCCGCCGGCGACCGCCACATAATGCATGTTGTCGTAGGGGAATTTCAGCCCATCGGTGTGGAAGAACATCGCATCCTTCACCGCAGGATGGCGCGCACCCTTCAGGAGGATCGCATCGGCCGCAGTGGCTAGCTCCGGTTCGGCCTGCGGCTTGACTTCGCGTGTCATCACGCCGGGCGCAAACTGCTTCTCCTGGGCGACGACGCCGCAGATCGAGGGAGGATAAGCGCCTGAGGTGAGCCTGTTGATGACGACGGTGCCGACAGCCAGATAGCCGTCCTCGTCCGAATGCCGCGATTCGAAATACATTGCGCGCTGCAGGCAGTCGCGATCCTTGGCCGTATAATTGAAGGCGACTTTCGCCGTTTTAACCTGCTTCGTTTTGGTCGCCGACGTTGCCGCCGGTTTCGATGTCGTTGTGCAGCCCGTGGCCGCGAGCCCTACGAACAAAATCCCGATCAGGGATTTTCCAAAGGAAATCTCCGCCCTCAACGCCAGGTGCCTCCTATCGGGATTAGTCCAGCCCTTTATGATTAACGCGCAAATCTTTTACTCGTCATATGACTGAAATACAAACAACCTTAGATCACAAAAAGCCTGCGGGACTCTCGCCAAATGCGATTCCGGCGACGGCCCCTGAGGCCACCTGCTGCATAAGTCCCAAAAATTAAGGAATTATGCAGCAACTCAATGCGTTACAGCGCCGTTTGCGCTCCATCAGCTGCGAAACAGCTTCCAGCGAGTCGGTTTAAACGACACGCGGTTGCGGTCGAGCCTGTCGGCCTCGCTCGGCGGCAGCTCGATCTCGATATGCGGGCGCTCGTTGCCGATATCCAATTCGATGTGACGGGTGCCGGCCACGCGGCGGCTGGAGACCGGCTGACCGGCGATGCAGTTTTCCGCTGATTCGCAGAGCCTGACGTCATGCGGGCGGAAATAGAGCTGGGCAGCACCATCCGCTTCGCCCTCGGCATTGAGGCCGAGCGAGCGGCCGTCGAAGCGGATGTCGCCGTCTGATATCTCGACCTGCAGGCAGTTCGACTGGCCGATGAAGCCGAAGACGAAGGGAGAATTCGGATTGTCGTAGACCTCATCCGGCGTGCCGACCTGTTCGATCGCACCCTGGCTCATGACGACGACGCGGTCGGCAAGCTCCAGCGCCTCGTCCTGGTCGTGGGTGACAAAGACGGTGGTGTGACCGGTGCGGTCGTGGATCTCGCGCAGCCACTTGCGCAGATCCTTGCGCACCTGGGCATCGAGCGCGCCGAAGGGTTCGTCGAGCAGCAGCACGTTCGGCTCGACGGCCATGGCGCGGGCGAGCGCCACGCGCTGGCGCTGGCCGCCGGAAAGCTGCGCCGGATAGCGTTTCTCAAGGCCGGAAAGCTGCACGAGTTCGAGCAATTCCAGCGCCCGCCGGCGGATGTCGGCCTTGGGCGGCCGCCGCGCGCTGTTTCTGACCTTCAGCCCGAAGGAGACGTTGTCGAGCACCGTCATGTAGCGGAAGAGCGCATAATGCTGGAAGACGAAGCCGATATTGCGCTGTTGCACTGATTTCTTCGAGGCATCCTCGTCGCCGAAGAAGATCAGTCCCTCCGTCGGGCTTTCCAGGCCGGCGATCAGCCGTAGCAATGTCGTCTTGCCGGAGCCCGAAGGGCCGAGCAGTGCGATCAGCTCACCGGAGCGGATGTCGAGCGAGACATCGTGCAACGCCGGAAAACGATCGAATTCCTTGCGAATGTTTTGAACGCGTACTTCCATTCCAATTCCTTCAGTGCCGCCGGCTGGCGGCGATTTCTGCGCTATAGCGCATTTCCAGCAGCGTCTTCAAAACAAGAGTCACGAGCGCGAGCAAGGCCAAAAGCGTGGCAACGGCAAAAGCGCCGGTGAAATTATACTCGTTATAGAGAATCTCCACCTGCAACGGCATGGTATTCGTCTGGCCGCGGATGTGACCCGACACCACCGAGACGGCGCCGAATTCGCCCATGGCGCGGGCGTTGCAGAGCAGCACGCCGTAGAGCAGGCCCCATTTGATATTCGGCAGCGTCACGTACCAGAAGGTCTGCCAGCCGCTGGCGCCGAGCGACAGGGCTGCCTCTTCGTCGGCCGTTCCCTGTTCCTGCATCAGCGGGATCAGCTCGCGGGCGACGAAGGGGAAGGTGACGAACATCGTCGCCAGGATCAATCCCGGCACCGCAAACAGGATCTTGATGTCGTGCGCGCTGAACCACTGGCCGAGCCAGGTGCTGGAGCCGAACAGCAGAACGAAGACCAGACCCGATATCACGGGCGAGACCGAGAAGGGCAGGTCGATCAGCGTCGTCAGGAAGGCCTTGCCCTTGAACTCGAACTTGGCGATCGCCCAGGCGGCGGCAACCCCGAAGATGAGGTTCAGCGGCACGCTGACGCCGGCAACGATCAGCGTCAGGCGGATCGCCGAGAAGGTCTCGGTGTCGGCGAGCGCCTGGAAGAAGGGGCTAGGCCCTTTGCGGAAGGCCTCGACGAAGACGGCTGCAAGCGGCAGCAGCAGGATCAGCAGCAGGAAGACCAGCGAAAGGGCGATCAGGCTGAAGCGCGCGATCCTGTTTTCGGTGGTCACCGAACGCAGCTTCGCGGGTTGAACGGTCGCATCAAGCGCCATAGCCGTACCTCCGCCTGCTCCAGCTCTGGATGAGATTGATGACGAGCAGCATGGCGAATGAGATCACCAGCATGATCGCCGCAATGCCGGTCGCTGCCGCGTAATTATACTCTTCGAGTTTGATGATGATCAGCAGCGGCGCGATCTCCGATTTGAACGGCAGGTTGCCGGCGATGAAGATGACCGAGCCGTATTCGCCGACGCCGCGGGCAAAGGCGAGCGCAAAGCCGGTGAGCACGGCGGGCGCCAGCCCCGGCAGCAGCACGCGGAAAATCGTCTGGAAGCGATTGGCGCCGAGCGTTGCTGCGGCCTCCTCCACTTCCTTGTCGATTTCCTCCATGACCGGCTGCACGGTGCGGACCACGAAGGGCAGGCCGACGAAGATCAGCGCCACGACGATGCCGGCTGGCGTAAAGGCGATCTTGATGCCGAGCGGCGTCAGGAGTTGGCCGACCCAACCGTTCGGCGCGTAGAGCGCCGCCAATGCGATACCGGCGACGGCGGTCGGCAGCGCGAAAGGCAGGTCGACCATGGCGTCGATGACGCGCTTGCCGGGGAAACGGTAGCGCACCAGCACCCAGGCCAGGATGATGCCGAAGACGGCGTTGACGATTGCGGCGATGAAGGCGCTGCCGAAGCTGATGCGCAGCGCATTCAATATGCGCTGATCGAACGCGATCGACCAGAATTTCTCCCAGCCGAGGGCGCTCGAGCGGACGGCAAGGCCCGAGAGCGGGATGAGGATCAGAAGGGTGAGCCAGGTCAAGGTAAGGCCGAGCGCCATTCCGAAACCCGGAATGACACTCGGCCTTTTGAACCGCCACCGCGTGGGGCTATGTGCTTTCATGAAGTCTATTATTGGGCCGGCTTGTAGATTTGGTCAAATACCCCGCCATCGCCGAAGAATTTCGGCTGTGCTTCTTTCCAGCCGCCGAAGTCGTCGATGGTTGCCAGCGTCAGCTTCGGGAAGCGGGCGACGTCGGCCGGATCGGCGGCTTCCGGCTTGATCGGCCGGTAGAAGTGCTTGGCGGCGATCTTCTGGCCTTCGTCGGAATAGAGGTAGTTGAGATAGGCTTCGGCGACCTTGCGTGTGCCCTTCTTGTCGACATTGCCGTCGACGACGGCGACCGGCGGGTCGGCGCGGATGGAGAAGGCCGGCGTCACGATCTCGAACTGGTCGGGACCGAGCTCTTCAAGCGAAAGATAGGCTTCGTTTTCCCAGGCGAGCAGCACGTCGCCGAGGCCGCGCTGGACGAAGGTGGTGGTCGCGCCGCGGGCGCCGGTGTCGAGAACCGGAACGTGCTGCAGCAGTTTCGTTACATAGTCCTGCGCCTTGGCGTCGTCGCCGCCATTCGCCTGCTTGGCCCATGCCCAGGCGGCCAGGAAGTTCCAGCGGGCGCCGCCCGAGGTCTTCGGGTTCGGGGTGATGACCTGCACGCCGTCCTTGATCAGGTCGCCCCAATCCTTGATGCCCTTCGGGTTGCCCTTGCGGACGAGGAAGACGATCGTCGACGTATAGGGCGTCGAATTGTTGGGCAACTTGGTCTTCCAGTCGGCCGGGATCTTGCCGGTCTTCTTGGCGATGGCGTCGATATCGCCTTCGAGGGCCAGCGTGACCACGTCTGCGTCGAGGCCGTCGATGACGGAGCGAGCCTGGGCGCCGGAGCCACCATGCGATGCCTGGATCGTTACGGTTTCACCGGTGTCCTTCTGCCACTTGGCGGCAAAAGCGACGTTGAAATCCTTATACAATTCGCGGGTTGGATCGTAGGAAACGTTAAGAAGCGTCTGATCCGCGAATGCAGGAGCGATGCTCCCGATTGCGAAGCTGCCTGCCATGACCGCGGCTGCGATGAGCCGGGTGAGCCGTTGTGTCTGCATTGGGGAACCCTCCGTGTGTGTGTCTAAACACTATCAAGTCAGTCGTATAATGAAACAAAGGTTCTTCCGGTTCCGGCACTGCCGTTAGAATGTCATTCCATTTAAGGGGTGATTTTGAAATAGACGTGCCGAAGTTGGCCGCGGCCAATTGGCCGCGGCCTGTCGTCCCCGCCGCAGCGCCGTGTTTTTTTCGCCACAGTTCCTCCACGAAAGGGCCATGCTCGGTCGATTTCTGCCAGGTTTTTGCCGCGATGACACTTGCGGATTCCTATATGGCCTCCGTGCGGTCGTATTCACCGGCCGCTACGCGGGGGCATCCCTTGAAATGCGCCTCGCATTCCAAACCTGTTAGGGCCATTCAAAATGAATATCAGAACGATCCTTTTTGCCTCCGTTGCCGCCCTTGCCGCGGCCTCCGGAGCCCACGCAGCCGACGCCATCGTGGCGGCGGAACCCGAGCCCGTGGAATATGTTCGCGTTTGCGACGCCTACGGCACCGGCTATTTTTATATTCCGGGAACGGAAACATGCCTTTCGATCGGCGGCTACATCCGTACCGAAGTGCGCTTCGGTGATCAGATATCCGGCGATTCCGACGTCAACTTCTGGACTCGCGGTCAGGTCACCTTCCAGGCCAAGAACGACACCGAGTACGGTACGCTCACCGGCGTCATCACGCTGCGTTACAATGCCGACAATGCCTCCGATCAGGACGCTCTGCTTGACGAAGGCTATATCGACATTGCCGGCTTCCGCGTCGGTAAACTGTACAGCTGGTGGGATGACGACATGAGCGGCGAGACCGATACGCTCGCCAGCAACGAGACGACCCACAACTCGATTCGTTATCAGTACGAGGCCGGCGCTTTCACGGCTGGTATTTCGGTCGACGAGCTGGAAGAAGACTACGCCACCAAGCCAGGCGAAGGCCCGAACAACTTTGGTGTCGCAGGCCAGGTCTCCTACAAGGCCGGCGCCATCAGCGCCTACCTGCTTGCCGGCTATGATACAGACACCAGCGAAGTCGCTGTCCGCGGTATCGTCTATGCCGATATCGGCCCGGGCACGCTCGGCATTGCCGGCGTATGGGCAAGCGGCGCCAACTACTACTACGAAGAATCCGAATGGACGATCGCAGCAGAGTATGCCTTGAAGATCAACGACAAGTGGAAGATCACTCCCGGCTTCCAGTACTTCGAAAACATCGCTCTCGAGGCTGACGGCAACGGCTTCACCGGCGGCAGTGCCTACACGACCGGTGTCACAATCGACTACCAGATCGTCGAAGACCTGCGTACGAAGCTCAGCGTGCAATATCACGATGAGGACGAAGGCGACGACGAAGTCTTCGGCTTCCTGCGCTTCCAGCGCGATTTCTAAGATCGTCTGATTGCAGGCGAGTGAGGCGCGACCTTCGGGCCGCGCCTTTTTTAATTTAGAACAATGCCGTCACACCCGTGAATCGGCGATGAAGTCGGAATAGAATTCGTCGACCGTTCTTGCCTTGCGCATGGCGGCAAGCGCGCCGTCCGATTGCAGTCGCCTGGCGATGGCGGCAAGCACGTTCAGATATTCGCCGCGATTGTTTTCCCCGAAGAGCAGCACGACGGCGATGTCGGTCGGGATATCGTCGATCGCCTCGAAATCCAACGGTTGGGCGAAGCGGACGAGAAGGCCGCGCGGGCTGGTCATGCCGTCGATCGCCGCATGCGGGATGGCAATGCCGTTGCCGATGCCGGTGGAACCGAGCTTCTCGCGCGTTTCGAGCGCCTTCAGGATGGTCTGGCCATCGACGGAGAAAGCCTTGGCGGCCTTGTCGGCTATGGTCTGCAGCGCGCGCCATTTTGTCGGCGCCGACACGCCGATGAAGGTGTGTTCCGGCCGGATGATGTTGGGAAGGTTCATGTCATTCTCGACGCTGTTGGGCTCGATACTGGACGGGCAGCGGAAGGGACGGACGGTCAGTCCGGTTCCCTGAGCCGGTAGCCGACGCCGGTCTCGGTGGTGATATAGTGCGGCTGGTCGGGAATCTGCTCGACCTTTTGCCGCAGCTGCCTGATGTAGACGCGCAGATATTGCACATCGGCTGCCGGCCCCCATACCTGCTTCAAAAGAAACTGATGTGTCAGCACCTTGCCGGCGTGCTGGGCAAGCACGCGCAGGATGTCGTATTCCTTCGGCGACAATTTTATCTCCTGGCCGTCGACCTTGACGATGCGCTTGACGAGATCGATCGACAGGCCGTCGGTTTGGAAGATCGCCTTTTCGCCTTGCTGCTGCAGGCGATGGCGCAGCGCCACGCGGATGCGGGCGCCGAGTTCGTTGACGCCGAAGGGTTTGGTGACGTAGTCGTCGGCGCCGCTTTCCAGCGCCTTGACGATGCCGGCCTCGTCGGTGCGGCTGGAGAGGATGATGACGGGCATGGAAAGTCCTTCGTCGCGCCACTCCTGCAAGAGGTCATGGCCTGATTTGTCGGGCAGGCCGAGGTCGAGCACGATGAGATCGGGTATATCGTCGGCGACCGAGTGACGGGCGGCGCTCGCGTTCGGCGCCTCCTGCACCTCGTAGCCCTGCGCGGTCAGGCCGACGCGGAGCAGCTTGCGGATCGGCGGTTCGTCGTCGACGACGAGGATTTTGACGGCTGAACCGGTCATTGGAGTTCGTCCAGTTTCGGAATGTCGTTGGGTTTCGGCAGGCGGATGGTGAAGACGGCGCCCGGGCGGCCCGTCCGGTTGCCGGCGGTGATCGTGCCGCCCATCGCCTCGATGAAGCCGCGGCAGATGGAGAGGCCGAGGCCGGTGCCGGCGCGGACCTGATCGCCCTTGCGCACACGGTAGAAGGTGTCGAAGACGCGGCTGAGATCGGCCGGCGGGATGCCCGGGCCTTCGTCCGAGACCTGCATGATGACGTTGTCGGCGTCCGCCCAGCCGTCGATATGGATCACCGATCCCTCGGGCGCGTATTTCGCGGCATTGTCGAGCAGGTTGAAGATCACCTGCTCGAACAGCACCGGATCGACGCGAACCATCGGCAGATTGGCGGGAATGCTCATCTCGGTCTTGTGGTGCTCGAGGATCTTTGCGGCGCGGCGCAGCGCGCTGCCGACGATATCGCCGGCATAATGCAGCGCATGATTCGGCTCCATCGCGCCGGATTCGATCTTGGTCATGTCGAGCAGGTTGGCGATGAAACGGTTGAGGCGCTCGGACTCGTCGACGACGGTTGCGAGCAGGTCGCTGCGGTCCTCCTCCGGCATGGCGGCGAAATAGTCGCGCAGCGTGCCGGCGGCGCCCAGGATGGCGGCAAGCGGCGTCTTCAGGTCATGCGAGATCGAGGTGAGCAGGGCCGAGCGCAACCGGTCGGCTTCGGCTGCGAGCCTTGCCCGGTCGACGTCGGCGACGAGCTGCACGCGTTCGATGGCAAGGGCAGCCTGGTCGGCCAGCGCATCGAGCAGCCGCTGTTGTTCCGGCGTCAGGAGCGGCCCGTCGCGACGGTCGCTGTCGAGGCCGATGACGCCGACGGCGGCGCGCCCGGTTCTGAGCGGCACATAGAGGCGCTTGGCGCCGGGCAGGGTGTCGGCGCCGCGGCCGGCGGCATGATTGTGTTCCCAGGCCCAGCGGGCGGCGGCGATATCGGCGTCATCAAGCGTATCATCGGGGGGATAACCGGCCTTGACCGCGATGCCGTCCTCCTCCGGCAGCAGCAGTACGACGCGGACCTTCAGCATCGAGGCGAGCTGGAAGGCGGTCGCCCAGAGCACGTCGTCGAGCGTGCCGGTGCCGGCGAGCTTCTTGGAGAAGAGATAGAGGTCTTCGGTCGTGCGCGCCCGCTGGCGGGCGGCGGCGGCCTGGCGCTGCACCGTCGCGGTCAGGTTGCTGGCGATGATGGCGACGCCCAGAAAGAAGAACAGGGCGAGCACGCTTTCCGGATCGCTGATCGTCAGCGTGTAGCGCGGCGGCAGGAAGAAGAAGTTGAAGGACAGAGCGCCGAGGATGCAGCTGTAAAGCGCCGGCCGCAGGCCGTGGAGGACGGCGGAGGTCAGCACCGCCATCAGGAAGACGAGGGCGAGGTTGCGCACGTCGAGCACCTGGTCGAGCACGATGCTGACGCCGAGCGCGATGGCGACGTAGGCGGTTGCCAGCAGATAGGCCCAGAGATCCAGCGGCGGCGCCGTGGCGGCGGCTTTGACGCCGCGCGCCGTGGTGCCGTCCTTCTCATTGCCTGAAATCACATGGACGCTGATCTCGCCGGTCTTGCGGATCAGCTCGTCGGTGATCGAGCGGTGCCACCAGTCGCGCCATGTCGGCTTCTTGGGGGCGCCGATGACGATATGGGTGACGTTGTTGGCGGTGGCGTGGCGAACCAGTTCTTCGGCCACTTCGCGGCCGGGAATGGTGATCGCTTCGCCGCCGAGCTGCTCGGCCAGGCGCAGCGTCGCGGCGACCGTGTCGCGCTCCGCCTCGCTCAGATTGATCGAGCGGTTGGTCTCGATATAGACGGCAGCCCACGGCGCGCGCAGCCGGGAGGCCATGCGGGCGGCATAACGCACCAGCGAGGCGGAGCGCGGATGATGGTCGACCGAGACAAGGACGCGTTCGCCCGCCGCCCAGGGACCCGATATGGCATGGGCCTGCATATGGGTGAGCAGCTGGTCGTCGACGCGCTGGGCGGTCTTGCGCAGCGCCAGTTCCCTGAGCGCCGTCAAATTGCCGGGCGTGAAATAATTGGTCAGCGCCCGCTCGGCGGTGCGCGCCATATAGACCTTGCCGTCATGCAGGCGCTTGATCAGATCGTCCGGCGTCAGGTCGATGATCTCGACATCGTCTGCAAGGTCGATGATCGAGTCCGGCACGGTCTCGCGCACGCGGATGCGGGTGATCTGCGAGACGACGTCGTTCAGGCTTTCGACATGCTGGATGTTCAGCGTCGTATAGACGTCGATGCCGCGATCGAGCAACTCCCTCACGTCGAGATAGCGTTTCGGATGGCGGCTGCCCTCGGCATTGGTGTGGGCCAGTTCGTCGACCAGCACGAGATCGGGCCTGCGGGCGAGGATGCCGTCGAGGTCCATTTCCTCCAGCAGCCGGCCCTTATAATCGATTTCGACGCGGGGAATGATCTCGAAGCCGGCGACGAGCGCCTCGGTTTCCTTGCGGCCGTGGGTCTCGACAACGCCGATGACGACATCGAGGCCGTCGGCAATCTTGGCACGGCCGGAGATCAGCATTTCATAGGTCTTGCCGACGCCGGGCGCGGCCCCCAGAAAGATCTTCAGACGGCCGCGCGTTTCGGCCCGGGCTTTCTCGAGAAGCGCATCGGGCGAGGGCCTGCCGGCCTGGTCGCGATTGTCGTCTGGCATGTAGTTTGGTCTTTCTGCGAATGGCTGCAATCGAGGTTCAGCTGGCGGATGGCATTCCCGATGTTTCCGCGGCGAGACCAGCCCCTCATCCGGCTGCCGCCACCTTCTCCCCGTAAACGGGGCGAAGGGGACATGCCGCGACCTCTCCGTCCCTCGCCCAGCTGTCGCGTGGCACGTCCCCTCTCCCCGTCAGAACGGGGAGAGGGTTAGGGTGAGGGGCAGCCGTCAGCGCCAACCGGACATCAGTGAGTCAAGCCCTGGGATGACGGAGATTGGGTTGCTTTCTCGCCAAACTCACTCAGTCATAGAAGCATCAAGGCTCTGGTTCAACGCCAGAACATTGACGGTGGGCTCGCCCAAGATGCCGAGTTCGCGGTCTTGAACGGCGCCATCGACCAGCGCCTTGACCTTAGCCTCATCCAGGCTTCGCGCCTTGGCGACGCGCGCTACCTGGAAGTAGGCGGCTTCGGGCGAAATATCGGGATCGAGGCCGCTGCCGGAAGCGGTGACGAGGTCGGCGGGCACTTCCGCGCTCGGGTTCGTCGCCTTGGCGGCCTCGTAGTCGCCCTTGACGCGGTCGATCAGCTTCTGGCTGGTCGGGCCGAGGTTCGAGCCGCTGGAGGCGGCCGCATTGTAGCCGTCGCCGGCGGCCGAGGGACGGCCGTGGAAATACTTGTCGCTGGTGAAGGCCTGGCCGATCAGCGTCGAGCCGATCGCCTGGCCGTTCTTCTCGACCAGGCTGCCGTTGGCCTGGGCGGGGAAGAGGGCCTGGGCCGCACCGGTCATGGCGAGAGGATAAAGAAGACCTGTTATGGCGGTGGTGGCGACGATCATGACGACCGCCGGGCGAAATTCTCTAAACATTGTTCTTACTCCTTGGAGTGCTCAGGCGAGACCGAGGGCTGCGACGGCCATGTCGATCGCCTTGATGCCGATGAAGGGGACGATGATGCCGCCGAGGCCGTAGATCAGCAGGTTGCGCGACAGCAGCGCGCCGGCGCCGATCGGCCGGTAGCGCACACCCTTCAGCGACAGCGGGATCAGCGCGATGATAATGAGCGCGTTGAAAATGATCGCCGACAGTATGGCGCTTTGCGGCGTCGAAAGCCCCATGACGTTGAGGATGCCGAGTTGCGGGTAGAAGGTCAGGAACATCGCCGGGATGATGGCGAAGTACTTGGCGATGTCGTTGGCGATCGAGAAGGTCGTCAGCGCGCCGCGCGTCATCAGCAGCTGCTTGCCGATCTCGACGATCTCGATCAGCTTCGTCGGGTCGCTATCGAGATCGACCATGTTGCCGGCCTCGCGGGCAGCGACAGTGCCGGTGTTCATGGCAACGCCGACATCGGCTTGGGCGAGTGCGGGCGCGTCATTGGTGCCGTCGCCGCACATGGCGACGAGCTTGCCTTTGGACTGTTCCTCGCGCATCAGCGCCAGCTTCATCTCAGGCGTTGCCTGGGCAAGGAAATCGTCGACGCCGGCTTCGGCGGCGATGGCGGCTGCCGTCAGCGGGTTGTCGCCTGTGATCATCACGGTGCGGATGCCCATGCGGCGCAGTTCCGTGAAGCGCTCGCGGATGCCGCCCTTGACGATGTCCTTCAGCTGGATGATGCCGAGCAGCTTGCCGTCGCGGGCGACCGCCAGCGGTGTGCCGCCCGATTTGGCGACCTCGTCTGATATCGACTGCAACTCGCGCACGACCTCGCTGCCGTTCTTCGAGGATGCGTCGCCGTTGACGTGAGCCAGCACGGCGTCGACCGCGCCCTTGCGGATCGAAGAGCCTTCGAGATCGACGCCGCTCATGCGGGTCTGGGCGGTGAAGGGCACGAAAGTCGCCTTCAGGCTTGCCATGTCACGGCCGCGGATCGCATATTTTTCCTTGGCGAGCACGACGATGGAGCGGCCTTCCGGGGTTTCGTCGGCCAGCGAAGCGAGCTGGGCGGCATCGGCGAGATCCTGTTCGGAAACGCCGCGCACCGGGCGGAAGGTCGTCGCCTGGCGATTGCCGAGGGTGATCGTGCCGGTCTTGTCGAGCAGCAGCGTGTCGACGTCGCCGGCTGCTTCCACGGCGCGGCCGGACATGGCGAGCACGTTGAAGCGGACGAGGCGGTCCATGCCGGCGATGCCGATTGCCGACAGCAGCGCGCCGATCGTCGTCGGGATCAGCGTGACGAAGAGGGCGACGAGCACGATGATCGGGATCGAGCCGCCGGCATAGATGGCAAAGCTCGGGATCGTCGCGGTGGCAAGCACGAAAATCAGCGTCATGCCGGCGAGCAGGATGTTGAGCGCGATCTCGTTCGGGGTCTTCTGGCGCTCCGCACCTTCGACGAGCGCGATCATCCGGTCGAGGAAGGTCGAGCCGGCAGCGGCGGTGATGCGGACGCGGATCCAGTCGGACAGCACCTGCGTGCCGCCGGTGACCGCCGAGCGGTCGCCGCCGGATTCGCGGATGACCGGGGCAGATTCGCCTGTTATCGCCGCCTCATTGACGGAGGCCACACCTTCAATGACTTCGCCGTCCGACGGGATGATGTCGCCGGCCTCGACGAGCACGAGGTCGCCGACCTTGAGGCTGGTGCCCGGCACCATGCGGTAGCCGCTGCCACTATTGGCGGTCAGCAGTTTGGCCTGGGTTTCGGTGCGCGCCTTGCGCAGCGAATCTGCCTGTGCCTTGCCGCGACCTTCGGCGACGGCCTCGGCGAAATTGGCAAACAGCACGGTGAACCAGAGCCAGAGATTGATCTGGAACGAGAAGCCGAGATTGCCGTTGCCTGCCACGAGATCGCGCAGGAAGAGGACGGTGGTCAGCACCGAGACCGTGGCCACGACTGACATGACCGGGTTTCTGGCGAGCGCGCGGGGGTTGAGCTTCTTGAAAGCGGCGCCCACGGCCGGAATGAGGATGCGACTATCCAGGATACTCGCGGAATTTGCCTGGCTCATAAGAGACTCCAGCTTTGAAACGAGGATGGCGAACCGGAAGCCGGTCAGCCCTGTAGGATTTTGAAGATGGCGGCGATGACGAGGAGGCCTGCCATCATCACCAGGATGGTGTCGGAGGCGCGTGCCGTCTGGCCATTCCCGGTGCACCGGGACAAGGGTGGAAGGCGTTGCGAAGCCTGTGACGGAGGATCATGGTATCACCTCAAAAAGTCTGGCCGGCGATCATGACCAGGTGCTCGACGACAGGGCCAAGCGCTAAGGCCGGGAAGAAGGTCAGGCCGCCGACGATCAGGATCGTGCCGACGAGCAGGCCGACGAAGAGCGGACTATCCGTCGGGAAGGTGCCTGCCGAGGCCGGAACCGACTTCTTGGCGATCAGCGAACCGGCGATGGCAAGCGCCGGGATGATGACCAGGAAGCGGCCCATCAGCATGCCGATGCCGAGCGTCACGTTGTACCAGGGCGTGTTACCTGTGAGTCCGCCGAAAGCCGAGCCGTTGTTGGCCGCAGCCGACGTATAGGCATAGAGGATTTCGGAGAAGCCGTGCGGACCTGAAGTGCCGACCGATGCAATCGCACTCGGAAGGACGCTTGCGATTGCGGTGAAAACAAGCATGGCGAGCGGCAGGCAGAGGATGGCGAGAACGGCCATCTTCATTTCCTTCGCTTCGATCTTCTTGCCGAGATATTCCGGCGTGCGGCCGACCATCAGGCCGGCGACGAAGACGGCGACGATGATGAACAGCAGGATGCCGTAGAAACCGGCGCCAACACCGCCGACGATGACTTCGCCGAGTTGCATGTTGATCAGCGGAATGAGGCCGCCAAGCGCGGTGAAGCTGCCATGCATGGCGTTAACAGCACCGCAAGAGGCTGCCGTGGTGATGACCGCAAAGAGCGAGGACAGGGCGACGCCGAAGCGGACTTCCTTGCCTTCCATGTTGCCGCCGCCAAGACCGAAGGCGTGCATCAGCGGATTGCCGGCGGCTTCCGCCCAATAGGTGATGCCGACACCGGCGATGAAGAGTATGCCCATCGTGGCGAGGATCGCCCAGCCCTGGCGCTGGTTACCGACCATGCGGCCGAACACGTTGGTCAGGGCCGCACCGATCGCGAAGATCGACACCATCTGGATGAGGTTGGAGATCGCATCGGGGTTTTCGAACGGATGGGCCGAATTGGCGTTGAAGAAGCCGCCGCCATTGGTGCCGAGCATCTTGATGGCAAGCTGCGAGGCGACGGGGCCGACGGCGATCGTCTGCTGCGCGCCTTCGAGCGTCGTCGCGTTGACGTAAGGCCCAAGCGTCTGCGGCACGCCGAGATAGACGAAAACAAGCGTCAGCACGATGCAGATCGGCAGCAGCACGTAGAAGGTCGCCCTTGTCATATCGACCCAGAAATTGCCGATCGCCTTGCCCGAAGCGCGCGAGAAGGCGCGGATGAAGGCGAGCGCGATGGCAATGCCGGTCGCCGCGGAGACGAAGTTCTGGACGGTGAAGCCGGCCATCTGCGTCAGATAGGACATCGTGCTTTCGCCGCCGTAGTTCTGCCAGTTGGTGTTGCTGACGAAGCTGACGGCGGTGTTGAAGGAAAGCTCCGGCGGGACGGCTGCCATGCCGGCCGGATTATAAGGAAGACCGGCCTGCAGGCGCTGCAGCGCGTAAAGCACGATGACGCCGAGCAGGTTGAACATCAGCATGGCGAAGGCATAGGAGGTCCAATGCTGCTCCTCGCCTTCGCTGGTGCCGGCGATGCGGTAAAGCCCCCGTTCGATCGGAACGAGGACCGGTGACAGGAGCGTGCGCTCGCCGCTGAAGACACGCGTCATGTAGCCGCCGAGCGGTTTGACGAGCACGAGGACGATCCCGCAGTAAAGCAGGATCTGAAGCCATCCGTTGAGGGTCATTTGGGGTAACTTTCAATACCCGGCTGCTTCTCGGTCGCGCGCGACCTCTGAAGCGCCAGTTCTTTTTAGAAGCGTTCCGGGCGAAGGAGAGCGTAGGTGAGATAAACGGTGAGAAACACGGTTACGGCACCGCCCAGGACATAATCGAGGGTCATCGTCGGGTCTCCTGTCAAAGCCTGTCGCAGGCTCTGGTGTAGGCAAAGCACAGCGCAAAGAATATGATCGCGGTGGCGAGTAGAATGATGTCCATCATGATCGTGACTCCTGTTGTTGTTCTTGGAGTCAGACAAGACAAAGGGCGCCATCCAGAAGAAGGCCGCCTTTCATGCTTTCTGGCGTGGAGATGATCTTTTCGATCTCTCGGACATCAATATGGAGCCGAACGGCATAAAGGTTCGAGACGGCCGAACCGGCATCAATATAAAAATCTTATAAATGCTTTTTTGGCGCGAACCGCCAAGTGAGGCTAAGGATCGACCCGGAACTGGTACCGACCTTCGGCGCTGCGGCCATCCATCGAGAGCACGCGCCAGTCGAGGGTATAGAGGCCCGGCGCTATAGCGGGATCGAGGGGGATCTTGAACACGGATCCTTCGGGACCGGAGAGAAATGGCTTGCCTGTGGGAAGTGCGGTTCCCTGGGCATCCAGCAGGATGGCCGTTGAGCGGGCAAGATCGACTGGGCCGGGGAAGGTGAGTTCGAGATTGGCCGGCACCAGCTTTTCTTCCTGCTGCTGCTGCTGCTGCTGCGGCGGCGGTAGGGATGCTT
Source organism: Rhizobium sp. BT04 (assembly GCF_030053135.1). Taxonomy (NCBI): domain Bacteria; kingdom Pseudomonadati; phylum Pseudomonadota; class Alphaproteobacteria; order Hyphomicrobiales; family Rhizobiaceae; genus Rhizobium; species Rhizobium sp. BT04. The sequence continues at coordinate 43,749 of NZ_CP125653.1, forward strand.
GTTCCAGGGCCGCAGACGCCTCGTTTGCCGCGAAGAGAAGGGATGCGAACAGACAGAACGACACGATCGACTTCATGATGGCCTTCCCTATCTTGCCGATCCGCATGGTGCCCGGTGCCGTCATGCTTCCGTAGCGCCATGCCGGCGCATGCTAATAACGCGGCCGGGGATGATTTCGATCCCTTGTCTCTATAGTTATGCGTACCGGCCTCGGCTGTCCGGTTTTCGGGAGCGTGGCGATCGGCTTCACAAGCCGGTGCCAGAACTCCCGCAATGACCTTGCGATCATCGGACCGTAAGACCGATTTCTGTCGACATCATCATGGTCGTTCGTCATCTCTTTGCCTATCCTCATTATTAGGGAACTCGCATGAAGAATGTACTCCCCGACGCCCTCGGCGGAAATCATACAGAGGTCTTGGAACGGCAATCTTTCGGATTATAGAAGATGGGCATTTCATCATATGTTGAGCAAAAGCTTGATTGATGCGATTGAATTGCCACCCCTTACCGTCTTATAGTCGTCTCCAGCGGCGCTCGATGAAGCGCGGGAGCCATAGGGAGGAAACCGATCATGACCAAAGTCCGTGCGCTGGTGCTGGAACGCCAGCATGAGCTTGCGCTTCGCGATATCGATCTGCCGCTCGAAACCGGCCCCGGCGAGGTGAAGATCAAGATTCATACCGTCGGCGTCTGCGGTTCGGACGTGCATTATTACACGCACGGCAAGATCGGCCCCTTCATCGTCAACGCGCCGATGGTGCTCGGCCATGAGGCGGCGGGCACGGTGGTCGAGGTCGGCGCCGGCGTCACGCATCTGAAAGTCGGCGACCGCGTCTGCATGGAACCCGGCATTCCCGATCCGAATTCCAAGGCGAGCCGGCTCGGCCTGTACAATATCGACCCGGCCGTGACCTTCTGGGCGACCCCGCCGATCCACGGCGTGCTGACGCCGGAGGTCGTGCATCCCGCCAACTACACATTCAAGCTGCCCGACAATGTCAGCTTCGCCGAAGGCGCCATGGTCGAACCCTTCGCCGTCGGCATGCAGGCAGCGAGCAAGGCAAAGATAGTGCCGGGTGATACTGCCGTCGTACTCGGCGCCGGGCCGATCGGCACGATGGTGGCGATCGCGGCGCTTGCCGGCGGCTGCGCCCGGGCGATCGTTGCCGATCTCGCCCAGCCGAAGCTCGATATATCAGCGCAGTACCAGGGCGTCATTCCGGTCAATATTCGCGAGAAGAGCCTGAGCGAAGAAGTGGGCAGGCTGACCGACGGCTGGGGCGCCGATGTCGTCTTCGAATGCTCCGGCTCGCCGAAAGCCTGGGAAACGATCATGGCGCTGCCGCGCCCGGGCGGCGTCATCGTCGCGGTCGGCCTGCCGGTCAACCCGATTGGTTTCGACGTTTCGACGGCATCCACCAAAGAGATCCGCATCGAGACGGTGTTCCGCTACGCGCATCAGTATGAGCGCTCGATCGCGCTGCTCGGCTCCGGTCGCGTCGACCTAAAGCCGCTGATATCAGAGACCTTCAAGTTCGAGGATTCGATCAAGGCGTTCGATCGCGCCGTCGAGGCGCGGCCGAGCGACGTGAAGCTGCAGATCGTGATGGAATAGGGCGAGGCAGCCTTACGATGAGTGCCCGGCGCTCAATTTCATCTTGCGAAAGACAAGGGCGGCGGCCGCGACGATAGCGGCGGCTCCGACGGCGATCAGCAGATGGCGATGGAGGGGAAGCTGGCCCAACATCTGCTGGATGCCGTGCCCGAAGAGGTAACCGAGCGCCGTGAAAAGCTGCCCCCACACCAGTGCGGCGGCGGCATTCAAGATGACGAATTTTCCGGTCGGTATTCGCGTCGTCCCGATGACAACAGGGCTGATCGTCCGCAACCCCACCAGAAAACGAAACGCGAATATGAAGCCGGTGGGATATCTTTCCAGCAGCCGGGTTGCGCGCGCCATCGCCGGTCTCTGCATCAGGCGGCGCACGAGGCCCCATCTGGCGGCATAACGGCCGGCGAAGAACCACAATTGATCGCCGGCGAAGGATCCCGCCGTGGCCGCAAGCGACGCCGACCAGTAGCTCAGCAGTCCGCGATGGGCAATCACACCGCCGAGAAACGCCGCCGTTTCGCCTTCGAAGGCAGCGCCCAGAAATATTGCCAGCAGACCGTAATGCTCGATCAGCGCTTCGATAGACACGCGGGTCCGCCTCCAGCCGTTCCTAGAGCTAAACCGGCTTTAAATCCCCAAGCAGCGTCGGGATCAGCTCCGACACCGTCGGATGGATCGGCACCGACCATTGCAATGCGGGATAGGTGGTGCCGGCATTCATCGCGTCGATGAGACCGTGGATCACTTCATCACCTTCGATGCCGAGGATCGCGGCGCCGAGGATTTTCCGGGTCTCGGCATCGGCAATCACCTTCATGAAGCCCTTGGTCTCGCCGCGCTCGTTGGCCCGGCCGACGCGGCTCATCGGACGGGTCGAGACCATGATCTTGCGCCCTGAGGCGCGCGCCTGCTTCTCCGTCATGCCGACGCGGCCGAGCGGCGGGTCGATATAGAGCGCATAGGCGGGGATGCGGCTCGACAGCTTGCGGTCGTCGCCGTCGATGAGATTGGCGGCGGCGATCTCGAAATCATTGTAGGAGGTGTGGGTGAAGGCGCCGTGGCCGTTGCAGTCGCCGAGCGCCCAGATGCCCTCGACATTGGTGGCGAGCCTGTCGTCGACGGTGATGAAGCCGCGTTGATCGGTGGCGACGCCGGCGGTATCCAGGCCGAGATCGTCGGTGTTCGGCTTGCGGCCGGTGGCGATCAGCACATGGCTCGCATCGATCTTCGCCGAGCCGGCGGAGACACGGATCCCGCTGCCGTTCCGGGCAAAGGCGATGTTGCCGGCGTCGGTGTGGACGCCAATGCCTTCCGCGCGCAGGATATCGGCGATCGCATCCGATATATCCTCGTCCTCGCGCGATGCGAGCTTCGGGCCGTGCTCGATGACGCTGACTTCGGCGCCGAAGCGGCGATACATCTGCGCGAATTCCAACCCGATATAGCTGCCGCCGATCACCGCCAGATGCCGCGGCAGCGTGTCGAGCTGGATGATCGAGGTGCTGGTGAGGTAGTCGATATCGTCGATGCCGGGCAGCTCGGGAATGACGGGCCGTGCGCCGACATTGAGGAAGATGCGCGGCGCGGTCAGCGTTTCGCCGTTGACGCTGACGGTCTTCGGTCCCTCGAAACGGGCATGGCCGTAGATCACGCTCATGCCGTCCATGCCGCCGAGCCAGCCGATCAGGCCGTTGCGGGCATTCATCGTCACCGTTTCGGCCCGCGCCCTGACCACCTTCATGTCGACGGCGATCTCGCCGGGGATATTGACGCCGTAAACCGCGCCGTTTCTCGCGACATGGGCGGCGCGGGCGCTGGCGACCAGCGTCTTCGTCGGCATGCAGCCGGCATTGACGCAGGTGCCGCCAAGGAACTTGCGCTCGATCAGCGCCACTTTCATGCCCTTTTCAACCATGCGGGCGGCAAGCGACGGGCCGGCCTGGCCGGCGCCGATGACGATGGCGTCGAAGCTCTTCATGACACCGCCCCCACGATGAGCACCGCGCCGATGACGGCGACGGCATCTTCGATGAGAGCTGCCGGCAAATCCTTGCCGAAGGCAGCGGCAAGCCGGCCGCGGACGGCAGCGCCGCCATAAGTGCCGATGACGGCGCCGATCACCCCGGCGATCAGCCCGCCGAAGAGCAGGCTGCTGGCGGCACCGATCGTCGCGCCTGACAGCGCGCCCGAGACGATGCGGGCGCCGAACTGCATCGGCACCTTGCGTGACGGCGTCGACGGCAGCTGGTCGGCGATCAGTTCGACGACGGCGAGAACCGTGAAGATCCATGGCGTCCACCGATACCCCATGAAGGCAAGCGGCGTCTGCGACACGTCGAACCAGCCGAGCGCCGCGCCCCAGGCGACGGCGGCCGGTGCGGTCATGGTGCGAAGGCCTGAGATGACACCGATCAGCAATGCAAGAAGCAGAAACATGCGATCCCCCTCTTTGCCGGCTTTCGCGCCGCAATCAGGGAAGGTTGCACATTGTCAGGCGCGTGGCAATTCGTCGTGTTGCGCCGGGGATTTAGTTCGCAAAGGCGGCGATGCCGGTGATCGCCCGGCCGATGATCAGCGCGTGGATGTCGTGCGTGCCCTCATAGGTGTTGACCACTTCGAGGTTGACGAGATGGCGGGCGATGCCGAATTCGTCGGAGATGCCGTTGCCGCCGAGCATGTCGCGGGCCGCGCGCGCGATGTCAAGCGCCTTGCCGCAGCTGTTGCGCTTGAGGATCGAGGTCAGCTCCACCGGCGGATGGCCTTCCTCCTTCATGCGGCCGAGCCGCAGGCAGCCCTGAAGGCCGAGCGAGATCTCCGCCGCCATGTCGGCGAGCTTCTTCTGGATCAGCTGGTTGGCGGCGAGCGGCCGGCCGAACTGCTTGCGCTCCAGCGTATATTGCCGGGCTCTGGCATAACAATCCTCGGCAGCACCGAGCGCGCCCCAGGCGATGCCGAAACGGGCCGAGTTGAGGCAGGTGAACGGTCCCTTGAGGCCGGTCACACCAGGCAGAAGATTTTCCTCCGGCACGAACACCCCGTCCATCACCACTTCGCCTGTGATCGAGGCGCGCAGGCCCACCTTGCCGTGGATGGCGGGGGCCGAAAGTCCCTTCCAGCCCTTTTCGAGGATGAAGCCGCGGATGAGGCCGTCCTCGGTCTTGGCCCAGACGACGAAGACATCGGCGATCGGCGCGTTGGAGATCCAGGTCTTCGAGCCGGTCAGGCTGTAGCCGCCGTCGACCTTCTTGGCGCGTGTCGCCATCGAGCCGGGATCGGAGCCGTGATCGGGTTCGGTGAGGCCGAAGCAGCCGATCCATTCGCCGGTGGCGAGTTTCGGCAGGTATTTCAGCTTCTGCGCCTCAGACCCGAAGGTTTCGATCGGCACCATCACCAGCGAGGACTGGACGCTCATCATCGAGCGGTAACCGCTGTCGACCCGCTCGACCTCACGGGCGATCAGGCCGTAGGCGACGTAACCGAGGCCGGCGCCGCCGTAGTCGGGAGAGATCGTCGGGCCGAGCAGGCCGAGTTCGCCCATTTCCCGGAAGATTTCGGGATCGGTCTTTTCATGGCGGAAGGCGGCAAGAACCCTCGGAGCAAGCTTCTCCTGCGCATAGGCATGGGCCGTATCCTGCACCATGCGCTCCTCGTCAGTCAGCTGCTCCGCCAGCCGGAACGGGTCGGTCCAGTCGAAAACCTCGCGCGTATGCTGCATCTCGGCGTCTCCTCACCCTTGAATTCAGGCTTGCCTCATCAAAGGTCGCATAGACCCGCCAGTCGAGCGCGTCAACAGAAGGCGGCCCTAGCGAAAAGACAGGGCGCGCCGTCTTTTCAAATGCGCCGGCATGATCCACTTTGCCCGCGATCGATTCTGGAACGAGGAGACGGAAATGTCGTCAAGCGATCTGTTCGTATCGGCCGAAGGCGCCGAATGGGTCAATCCCGAGCCCGGCGTCGTCAGGCGTATCATGACCTATCTGCCCGAGATGATGATGGTGGAAGTGGCATTCGAAAGCGGCGCCGTGGGCGCTGCCCATTCGCATCCGCACATCCAGGCCAGTTATGTCGCCGAGGGCAGCTTCGAAGTGACGATCGATGGCCGGACCGAGGTGCTCAAGCAGGGCGGCAGCTTCATCGTGCCCCCCAATCTCGTCCACGGCGTCAAGGCGCTGGAAAAGGGCCGGCTGATCGACAGCTTCACGCCGCACCGGGCCGAGTTTCTCAAATAGTCAGGTTTCGGCTTCCGACCGGCGCGCCGGGCCGGCGGCGGTGACATAGGGCGGCACGAAACGAGCATCCTCGCCGCGCACCGCCTCGCGCAGGAAGTCGATGACGGCGCGTACACGCGGCGCCTGTTTCAGGTCGCGATGGCAGGTGATCCAGTAGTGGCGCTTGAGGTCGATCTCCTCGGGCAGCACGCGCACCAGCTCGGGATAACGGCTGGCGAAGAAATAGGGCAGGATGCAGAGGCCGAGACCGTTTCGGGTGGCGGTGAGCTGCGCGAAGATGCTGGAACTCTGGAACTGCGGTTTGATGCGCGGGTGCACATCGCTGAGGTAATCCAGGCCCGGCGCGAAAATCATCTCCTCGATATAGCTGACGAAGGGATGGTTGAGCAGGTCCTCGCGGCAGGTGATGCCAGGCGCCTTTGCCAGATAGTCGCGCGAGCCGTAGATCTGCAGATGGTAGTCGGTCAGCTTCTCGGCGAAATAAGGCCCGCCCTTCGGCTCGTCGAGCACGACGGAAAGATCGGCCTCCTTGCGTGACAGCGACATGATCTGCTGGATCGTCACCAATTCGAGCGAGAGATGCGGATGCTGCGCGGCAAACCGCGGCAGCACCGTCGCGAAGAAGAAATTGGCAAAACCTTCCGGCGCGCTGAGCCGCACGAGGCCGCGCTGCGCCATCGAGCCATCGGCAAGGTCGGCGCGCAGCCGCTCGGTCTCCTGTTCCATCCGCTCGGCCGTCTCGACGAAGCGCGTTCCCATGGCGGTCAGCACATAGCCGCGCGGATTGCGCTCGAACAGTTTGACCTTGAGGGTGAATTCCAGCCGGTCGATGCGGCGCGAGACAGTGGCATGGCTGGAACGCAGCTGGCGGGCCGCCGTGGACAGCTGTCCGGTGCGGGCGACGGCTAGAAAAAACTGAAGATCGTCCCAAGTAAACTGCGGTGGATTGGTCATCGCCGTCCCCATCTGTTCAAAAACGAACAGATACTGTTTGGAATTAGTTGTAAACCACCCGTTGCTTCAACGCGGAATTTCCGTGATCGTAAGGCGAGGGTCGGCCGTTCTGAGGAGTGCGGCTGGCCAAATCTGAACAGATCCGCAATTTGGCTCATCTCTGGGAGGAGAGAATATGCGTAAGAATCTCATTGCATCAGTTGCATTTCTGCTTGCGAGCAGCACGGCGGTGCTCGCGCAAAGCGCGACCGACGGCAAGGTCAAGATCGGCATCCTGAACGACCAGTCGGGTGTCTATGCCGATTTCGGCGGCAAGTCCTCCGTCGAGGCCGCCAAGATGGCGGTCGAGGATTTCGGCGGCAAGGTGTTGGGTGTTCCGGTCGAGATCGTCGATGCCGACCACCAGAACAAGCCCGATATCGCCTCCAACATCGCCCGCCAGTGGTATGACACCGAGCAGGTGGATGCGATCATGGAATTGACCACCTCGTCGGTGGCGCTCGCGGTGCAGGCGATCGCCAAGGAAAAGAAGAAGATCGACATCGTCACCGGTGCTGCGACGACGGATCTGACCGGCAAGGCCTGCTCGCCCTACGGCTTCCACTGGGCCTACGATACCCATGCGCTCGCCGTCGGCACCGGCGGCGCGCTCGTCAAGCAGGGCGGCGACAGCTGGTTCTTCCTGACCGCCGACTATGCCTTCGGCTATTCGCTGGAACAGCAGACCACCGACTACGTCAAGGCGAGCGGCGGCAAGGTTGTCGGCGCTGTGCGCCATCCGCTGTCGACCCAGGATTTCTCCTCCTTCCTGCTGCAGGCGCAATCATCCGGCGCCAAGGTGATCGGCCTTGCCAATGCCGGCCTCGACACCTCGAACGCCATCAAGCAGGCGGCCGAATTCGGCATCACCCAGGGCGGCCAGCATCTGGCGGCACTGCTCTTCACGCTCGCCGAAGTCCATGGCCTCGGCCTCGAAGCGGCTCAAGGACTGACGCTGACGGAAGGCTTTTACTGGAACCGCGACGACGAAAGCCGCGCCTTCGCCAAGAAGTTCTTCGCCCGCACCGGCAAGATGCCGAACATGATCCACACCGGCACCTATTCGGCAGTGACGCAATATCTGAAGGCGGTGGAGAAGGCCGGCACCGACGAGACGGAAGCCGTTGCCAAGCAGCTGCATGAAATGCCGGTCGATGACGTCTTCGGCCGCGGCGGCACGGTCGGCGCCAATGGCCGCATGATCCACGACATGTATCTGCTGCAGGTCAAGAAGCCGGCCGACAGCAAGGAGCCATGGGATTACTTCAACGTTCTCGCCACCATCCCCGGCAAGGAAGCCTATATCGATCCCGCCAAGAGCGGCTGCGATCTGGTGAAGTAAGCACGATGGCGGTTTCCGCAATTGAAACTCAGGCAAAGCCGCGGGTGGTGTTATCAGCCCGCGGCCTGCGCCGCGATTTCGGCGGCTTCACGGCCGTCAAGAATGTCGATCTCGATGTGCATGACGCCAGCGTGCATGCGCTGATTGGCCCGAACGGCGCCGGCAAGACCACGGTCTTCAACCTGCTGACCAAGTTCCTACAGCCGACAGCGGGCACGATCACCCTGATGGGCACCGACATCACCGGAACGCCGCCCGACAGGGTGGCGCGCATGGGGCTGGTGCGCTCTTTCCAGATCTCGGCGGTCTTCCCGCATCTGAGCGTGCTCGACAATGTGCGGGTGGCGCTGCAGCGGCCGAACAATCTTTCCACCCAGTTCTGGCGGCCGCTTTCGGCACTCGACCGGCTGAACGAGCGCGCCGAGCAGTTGCTCGCCAGCGTCGGGCTTTCCAAGGAGCGCGATCATATCGCCGCCGATCTTTCCTATGGCCGCAAGCGGGTGCTGGAGATCGCCACCACGCTGGCGCTCGATCCGAAGGTGCTGCTGCTCGACGAGCCGATGGCCGGCATGGGGCTGGAGGATGTCGGCGTCGTTTCATCCATCATCCGCGAGGTCGCCCGCGAGCGGGCGGTGCTGATGGTCGAACACAATCTCTCCGTCGTCGCCAATATCTGCCAGCATGTGACGGTGCTGCAGCGCGGCGAGATCCTCGCCGAGGGCGACTATGCCACAGTCAGCCAGGACGAGCGCGTCCGCGTCGCTTACATGGGCACGGAGGAGCATTGATGGCCGCTCTGCTCGAAATTCACCAGCTCAATGCCTGGTACGGCGAAAGCCACGTCCTGCATGGCGTCGACATGCGGGTGGCCGAAGGCGAGACGATCACCATTCTCGGCCGCAACGGCGTCGGCAAGACGACGACACTGCGCACCATCACCGGCATCGTGCGCACCCGCAAGGGCAGCATCAGCTTTGCCGGCAGCGACATGATGCAGGTGCCGCTGCACAAGACGGCGCATCGCGGCATCGGCTTCGTGCCGGAGGAGCGCGGTATCTTCTCGACGCTCACCGTTTCGGAAAACCTGCTGCTGCCGCCCGTCGTGGCGAAGGGCGGGATGACGCTCGACGAAATTTATGAGCTCTTCCCCAATCTCTATGAGCGCCGCGGCAGTCCAGGCACCAAACTATCAGGCGGCGAGCAACAGATGCTGGCGATCGCCCGAATCTTACGCACCGGCGTTCGGCTGCTCATCCTCGACGAACCGACCGAGGGGCTCGCGCCCGTCATCGTCCAGCGCATCGGCGAGGTGCTGAAGAAGCTCAAGGAGCGCGGCATGACGATCCTGCTCGTCGAGCAGAATTTCCGCTTCGCCAGCCGTATTGCCGATCGCTTCTATCTGATGGATCATGGGCAGATGGTGTCGGAATTCCCGGTCGGCGAACTGCCGCAGCGTATGGATACGCTGCACAAGGTTCTGGGAGTGTGACCAGATGACGATGATCTTCGGGATTCCCCTGCAGGCGCTGCTCGGCCAGCTGCTGATCGGCCTGATCAACGGTTCGTTCTACGCGCTGCTCAGCCTCGGCCTCGCCATTATCTTCGGCCTGCTGCGGGTGATCAACTTCGCCCACGGCGCGCAATATATGCTCGGCGCCTTCGTCGCTTACCTCTTGCTGACCTATGCCGGCATCGGCTACTGGCCGTCGCTGATCCTGGCGCCCGTCATCGTCGGCCTTGCCGGCGCAGTCATCGAGCGGCTGTTCCTACGCCGGCTCTACGATCTCGACCCGCTCTACGGCCTGCTCTTCACCTTCGGGCTGGCGCTCGCCGTCGAGGGCACCTTCCGCTATCTCTACGGCTCTTCCGGCCAGCCCTATGCGACGCCATCAGCTCTTGCCGGGGGCGCCAACCTCGGCTTCATGTTCCTGCCGATCTATCGCGGCTGGGTGGTCGTCGTCTCGCTCGTTGTCTGCCTCGGCACCTGGCTGCTGATCGAGAAGACCAAGCTCGGCGCCTATCTCCGGGCCGCCACTGAAAACGCCGTGCTGGTGCAGGTCTTTGGCGTCAACGTGCCGGTGCTCTTGACGCTCACCTACGCGCTCGGCGCGGGTCTCGCTGCCTTTGCCGGCGTACTGGCGGCGCCGATCTACCAGGTGTCGCCGCTGATGGGTTCGAACATGATCATCGTCGTCTTCGCCGTGGTCGTGGTCGGCGGCATGGGATCGATCATGGGCGCGATCATCACCGGTTATGTCCTTGGGATCGCCGAGGGCCTGACCAAGGTCTTCTATCCCGAGGCTTCCAACATCGTGATCTTCGTCATCATGGCGATCGTGCTTCTCATCAGGCCCGCGGGCCTCTTCGGACGGGATGCTTGAGATGGCTGACATCACCGAAACCATCCGAACGGAAAAAAACCGAACCGCCCTTTCGGTGCAGGCGGGTTTCCTGCTGGCGGGGCTGCTGCTCCTGCTCTTGGCGCCGTTCTTCTTCTATCCGATCTTCCTGATGAAGCTGCTCTGTTTCGCGCTCTTTGCCTGCGCCTTCAACCTGCTGCTCGGCTATACCGGCCTGCTTTCCTTCGGCCATGCCACCTTCTTCGGGGGGGCGGCCTATTTCACCGCCTATACGGTGAAGGCATGGGGCCTGCCGCCGGAACTCGGCATCCTGATCGGGGTGGTGGGTGCTGCGTTTCTCGGCCTCGTCATGGGTTTCTTCGCCATCCGCCGCCAGGGCATCTATTTCGCGATGATCACGCTGGCGCTGTCGCAGATGTTCTTCTTCTTCTGCCTGCAGGCGGAGTTCACCGAAGGCGAGGACGGCATCCAGTCGGTGCCGCGCGGCCATCTGTTCGGCTTCATCGATCTGAACAGCTCGACCAATATGTATTATTTCGTGCTGGCCGTGTTCATCATCGGCGTGCTGATCATCTGGCGCTTCATCAATTCGCCCTTCGGCATGATCCTGAAATCGATCCGCGAAAACGAGCAACGGGCAATCTCGCTCGGTTATTCCGTGGCGCGCTACAAGCTCGGCGCCTTCGTCATGTCGGCAGCGCTTGCGGGGCTCGCGGGCGCGGTGAAATCGATCGTCTTCCAGTTCGCGACCTTGACCGATGTCGCCTGGCAGATGTCGGGCGAAGTGATCCTGATGACGCTGCTTGGCGGCATAGGCACGCTGATCGGCCCGCTCTTCGGCGCCGGGCTGGTGGTGGCGTTGGAAAACTACCTCGCGACCTCGGAATTCCCGGTGACGATCATCACCGGCATCGTCTTCATGGTCTGCGTCCTGATCTTCCGCCGCGGCATCATCGGCGAATTCTACGCGTCACGGCTGGGGCGGAAACTGGGCTTCGTCTATCGCCGCTAACGGGCGGACCTCTCACTTTCCGGGAAAGAAGTTCTCTTCCCCGAAAGAGGGGCGGGCGCTGCGACTCTCCTTTCCCCGCGCTGCGGGGAAAGGGAATGGAAGCATCTGGAGTTTCGTGCAGGGCACATGGATCGTTACGACTATATCATCATCGGGGCAGGCAGCGCCGGCTGCGTGCTGGCCAACCGGCTGTCCGCCGATAACAGGAGCCGGGTGCTGCTGCTCGAAGCCGGCGGCAGCGACAATTATCACTGGATTCATATTCCCGTGGGCTATCTCTATTGCATCAACAATCCGCGCACGGACTGGTGCTTCACCACGGCGCCGGAAGCGGGATTGAACGGCCGGGCGCTGAGTTATCCCCGCGGCAAGGTGCTCGGCGGCTGTTCGTCGATCAACGGCATGATCTACATGCGCGGCCAGGCGCGCGATTACGACCTCTGGCGGCAGATGGGCTGCACCGGTTGGGGCTGGGACGACGTTCTGCCTTTCTTCCGCAAGTCCGAGGATTTTTATCGCGGCGAAGACGAGATGCATGGTGCCGGCGGCGAATGGCGCATCGAGAAGGCTCGGGTGCGCTGGGCCGTGCTCGATGCCTTCCAGCAGGCGGCGAGAGAAGCCGGCATTCCGGAGACGGAGGATTTCAACCGCGGCAGCAACGAAGGTTCCGGCTATTTCGACGTCAACCAGCGTTCCGGCATCCGCTGGAACACCTCGAAGGCCTTCCTGCGCCCGGCGATGAAGCGCTCCAACCTGACCGTCCTTACCAAGGCGCAGGTCCGGCGGCTGCTGGTGGAGGAGGGCGCCGTTGCCGGCGTCGAATTCCAACACCAAGGCGTGGCCAAACGCGCCTATGCGGCGAAGGAAACCGTCCTTTCGGCCGGCTCGATCGGTTCGCCGCATATCCTGGAACTGTCCGGTGTCGGCAGGGGGGAGGTTCTCCAGCCGGCCGGCATCGATGTCGTCACCGAGGTGAAGGGGATCGGCGAGAACCTGCAGGATCATCTGCAGCTGCGTCTCGCCTATAAGGTGACGGGCGTTCCGACGCTGAACGAGAAGGCGACGAAGCTGATCGGCAAGGCGGCGATCGGGCTCGAATATCTCGTCCGCCGCTCCGGGCCGATGGCGATGGCGCCAAGCCAGCTCGGCATCTTCACCCGCTCCGGTCCGGATCGGGAAACGCCGGATCTGCAATATCACGTGCAGCCGGTGTCGCTGGATAAGTTCGGCGATCCCGTCCATCCTTTCCCGGCAATCACCGCGAGCGTCTGCAATCTCCGGCCGGAAAGCCGGGGTTCGGTCCACCTGTCCAGCCCGGATTTTGCTGCCCAGCCGACGATCAGCCCGAGATACCTCTCGACGCAGCGTGATCGTGACATAGCTGTCCGTTCCATACGGTTGACGCGCAGGATCGTCGCGCAGCCCTCCTTTGCCCGTTTCAGGCCGGAGGAATTCAAGCCGGGGCCCTCCTATCAGACGGAGGCCGATTTGGAGCGGGCGGCGGGCGATATCGGCACGACGATCTTCCATCCGGTCGGGACCTGCCGCATGGGCGCCGACAGGGACAGCGTCGTCGATCCCAGGCTGAAGCTCAGGGCGCTCGGCAAGCTCAGGATCGCCGACGCCTCGGTGATGCCGTCGATCACCTCGGGCAACACCAATTCGCCAACGATCATGATCGCCGAAAAGGCGGCAGCGATGATCCTCGAAGACAATCGATAGGAGAAGACCATGGCAAGGATCGCATTCATCGGCCTCGGCAACATGGGTGGGCCGATGGCGGCCAATCTGGTCAAATCAGGCCACCAGGTTCTCGGCTTCGATCTCGCGGCGCCGGTGCTGAAGGCGGCCGAGCAGAGCGGCGTCAAGCCGGCAAGTCATGCCAGCCAGGCAGTCAAGGACGCGGAAATTATCATCACCATGCTGCCGCAGGGCAGGCATGTGCTGACGGCCTGGACCGATATCCTCCAGACCGCGGCGCAGGACACGCTGGTCATCGATTGTTCGACAATCGATGTCGAAAGCAGCCGCAAGGCGCATGAGATGGCAAAGGCGGCAAGCTGCCTGTCGCTCGACGCTCCCGTCTCCGGTGGCACCGGCGGGGCGAGCGCGGGCACGCTGACCTTCATGGCCGGCGGTTCGGACGAGGCCTTCGCCCGGGCGAAGCCGATTCTCGAGGCCATGGGCAAGAAGATCGTCCATTGCGGCGAGGCGGGTGCGGGCCAGGCAGCAAAGATCTGCAACAACATGATCCTCGGCATTTCGATGGTCGGCGTCTGCGAGGCGTTCGTGCTTGCGGAAAAGCTCGGCCTCTCGCATCAGGCGCTGTTCGACGTCGCCTCGACCTCATCAGGCCAGTGCTGGTCGATCAATACCTATTGCCCGGTGCCCGGACCGGTTCCGACCTCGCCGGCGAATAATGGTTACAAGCCGGGTTTTGCCGCAGCGCTAATGTTGAAGGACCTGAGGTTGTCGCAGGAGGCGGCGCTGGCAAGCGGCGCCTCGACGCCGATGGGCGCGGAAGCAGCACAGCTTTATGCGCTGTTCGACAAGCAGGGCAATGGTGGAAGGGACTTTTCCGCCATCATCGAGATGTTCCGCGAGAAAGTGTAGGCGATGGCCTACAGAAGATAGCTGACCGGCTCGTTTCGAACCGGATGCGGGAAGACGCCCATGCCGACGCCGAAAATCGAGCGCAGCGTGTCGGTCTGCATGATCTCTGCGGGCGTGCCTTCGGCGGCGATCCGGCCGCGGTTGAGCGCGACGATCGCGTCGCAGTAGCGCGCGGCAAGATTGATATCGTGCAGCACGATGACGACGGTCAGCCCGCGTTCGTGGCTGAGTTCCTGCACCAGGGAGAGAACGCTTGCCTGATGGGCAAGGTCGAGCGCCGATGTCGGTTCGTCGAGCAGCAGGCAGCGGGCGTCCTGGGCAAGCATCATGGCGATCCAGGCGCGCTGGCGCTCGCCGCCGGACATGTTGGCAACGAGACGGTCGGCGAAGTCCTCAAGCTTGGTGCGGGCGATGGCCTCCTCGACCTTGTTGCGGTCCGTCGTGGTGAAGCGGCCGAGCGTGCCGTGCCAGGGAAAACGGCCGAGTGCCACGAGTTCGCGCACGGTCATCCCGTCGGTCGCCGGCGTGAATTGCGGCATATAGGCGACGTGTCGGGCAAATTCCCGGGCACCCCAGTCCGCCGTCGGTTTGCCGGCAAAGGCGATGGCGCCGGATTGCGGCCCGACCTGACGGGCGATGATTTTCAAAAGCGTGCTCTTGCCGGAACCGTTCGGCCCCACCAGGCCGTAGATGCGGCCCTGTTCGAGGGTCAGATCGATACCACGCAGGATGGGCTTCGGCCCGATGGCATAGGTAATTCCCGACAGGGCAAGGAAAGGCGAAGGCATGGTCTGCTCCCGGTTCGGCGCTGCAGCTTCGGGAGGGCCTCAGACAAGTATGAGCCCTCCTTCCCGCATCCGGTTCCTGCAAAACTAAACCTGTATTGTCAACTTAACATTTTCTGCTGGCGGCCAAGCGGGCATGGCCAGAACAATCATGCCTTCGACACCGAAAAACTCAGCCTGGCATCGCCGAACAGGATGTCGATCATGCCGGGTTCGGCCAGCTCAATCGCACCGCTCAACGTGCCCGTCGTGATCAGCGCGCCTGCCTTCAGCGATGTGTCGGGACGCAAGCCGTCATTGGCGTAATCGACAAGCCAGGTGAGAACGTCGCGCTTCGGATGCTGGGCCGGACCGTCATGGATTGTGCGGCCGGCATGGGTGACCTTGAGCGGCGTGCCGCCGGCACTGTCGACAACGCTGTTGTCGAGCTTCGGACCGAGCACATAGCCGCTATTGCCGAGGCGATCGGCGAGAAACAGCAGAAAGGAAACGCTGCCGCTCTCTTTAACGGCGCTGACCAGCAGCTCGGCGCCGAGATAAACGGCGGAGATTGCCTCGACCACCTCGGCGCGGCTGTACGGCGCGCCCACGCGGATCGGCAGATCCTTGCCGAGGCGGACGGCGATTTCGGTCTCGAATTTCAGGCCGGGATACCAGGGGATATCAGCGCCGGAGACGGCTTCGGCATAGGGATGCAGCGGAGCGGTGACCGCCTGGCGCTGCGGCGAGACCGTCACCTTCCAGGCATTGCTGGAAATGCCGTCGACTGCGGTGAGGAAATTCTGCGCTTCCATCGCCTGATGCAGATCGGCCGGCGGCGTGAAAGTCGCCGTTTCCTCCTGTCGGCCGGCCTGGTGCAGGCTGTGAAGCCTGGCTGCAAGGGCGCGCGGATCGAATGCTTCTGTCATGCTGTCTCCTCGACCTGATTTTCGAGGCGCCACACTAACCGCAAGCCCGGCATGAACAAGGCCGTTCTTGGAAAAGCTCCTATTCCATCGCCGCGTACCAGCGGGCGCGATAGGCGGCCAGTCCCGGGATATCGGTCGGTGGAATATGCGTCTCGGTACCCGAGACCGGCCGGATGCCGGTCAGAAGGGCCGCGCCCTGGCTGGTGCCGGTCGAGCCGGGAACGGCCATGACCTCGCGGCCGACAAGCGCCGCAAGCAGCTTCAGATAGGTCCCGTTCAGGGCGAAGGGACCTTCGACGATCACGGGGCCTTTGGCGCCGATCAGTCCAAGGCAGGCATCGGTCATCAAAGCGAGATAGAGGCAGGCGGCAGCATAGCGCTCTTCGCGGCTTGCCTCTTCGGCGCCGATCCAGTGGCTTGCCTTTCCCGGAAAGGGGCCGGAACCCGGGGCGATGTTCGGCAGCAGCATCATGCCCTTGTCGATGACGGGGCCGATCGCCGCTTGCGCGGCTTTTTCGTCGACTTGGCCGATCTCGGCCGACAGGATCTCGAATTCCCGCCCGCCCATGAAACGCGAGGAGGGAACGGCGCGGCCATAGGCGTCGACATTGGCGAGCGCATCGCGGTTGGGATCGAGATGATCGAGATCAGCGCCGACGCCGAAATTGATCACCCATGTGCCTGTGGAGACGACGGCGAAGGGGGCGGCGCGATTGACAAGATGCGGCAGCAGCGAGGCGTTGGAATCGTGAATGCCGCAATACACCGGCACCGGTGCGACAAGGCCGAGCCCGGCGGCGATTTCGGGCAGAACAGGACCGAGCGCATCGAAGGCGGAGCGGGTCGGCGCCATCAGGTCGCCGATGCCAAGCCGGTCGACGAGCGAGGAATAGCGTGATGTTTTCGGGTTCCAGAGGTCGGTGTGGCAGCCGAGCGAGGTCAGCTCATTGGCGGCAACACCGGTCAGCCGCGCCGTCCAATATTGCGCATAGGTGAGAATGGTCGCAACCCCCGCGAATTCCTCGGGAAAGGCGGTTTTCTGGTAGTGCAGTTGCGCGCCGACATTGAGGCCCATCGCAAGGCGCGGCGAGAAGGTCTCATCGAAGGCGGGACGCAAAGCCGTATAGGCATCGCGGATCGCCTGAGGATATTCATGTTCGTAGTCGATGACAGGCATGGCGAGCGCGCCATCCCGGTCAAGCAGCGCGGCGGCGGCGCCATGGGTGGTGATCGAGATGGCGTCAAAACCCGGCTCACGCGCAAGGCTCTTCAGCGCGCCGAGCGCGAAGGACCAGAGGGCCTCTGTGTCGTAATGCGGGTAGGGACCGGTTTTGATCGCAACGTTCGGCCGCTTCAGCACGGCGATCTCGGCGCCGGTCTCGCTGTCGAGCACGACGACCTTGGCATTGGTCTTGCCGATGTCGAGAACGGCGATGCGGCGATAGGAGCTGGCGGTCATGGCATATGGAAGAGGGTGACGAGGTCGCTTTGAACAGGCGAATTATCCGGATTCGTGGCCATGATATCGGCCATATGAGCCCACCATTTTTTCATCACAGGATGGTCCGGCAGGCTTGCCATCGTGTGGTCGGCCGGCCGGGTCAGCACGCCGAACAGCGTGTTGGTATCCCGGTCGAGATGGATGGAATAGTCGCTGGCGCCTGACTTGTGCAGGAGATCGACCAGTTCCGGCCAGATCTCGTCATGCCGCCTGCGGTATTCGGCTTCCATGCCGGGATTAAGCTGCATCTTGAAGGCGTGTTTTTCTAGCGTCATCGGGAGCTCATGAGCTTGATGCGGCGGGCAATGATCGGGATAGCGATGGTGATGATCAGAAGCAGGCCGATGAAGATCGACATGACGATGCCGGGCACATTCAGCAAGCCGAGGCCGAAGGTGACGAGGCCCATCACGAAAGCGGCGATGACGACGCCGCCGATTGTGCCGGAGCCGCCGAGGATCGAGATGCCGCCGAGCACGACCATGGTAACGACCTCGAGTTCCCAGCCCTGGGCGATCGACGGCCGGGTCGAGCCGAGGCGTGACGTCAGGCAGACCGCGGCAATACCGCTCATGACACCGGTCAGCAGGAAGAGAATGAATTTGACACGTTCGACCGGAATGCCGGAGAAGCGGGCGGCGAAGTCGTTATTGCCGATCGCATAGACCTGCCGGCCGAAATTCGTCGCATGCAGCAGGATGGCGAAGGCGATCGCCAGCACGATGAACAGCACGAATTCGAACGAGAACACCCAGAACACGTAGCCCTGGCCGAAATAGGCAAAATCGGCGGGGTATTTGCCGTAAGCCTGGTCGCCGAGAACGATATAGGAAATGCCGCGGAACAGGCTCATCGTGCCGATGGTGACGACGATCGACGGCAGTTTCAGCACCGAGACCAGCACGCCGTTGAAGGTGCCGCAGGCAAGACCGGTGCCGATGCCGATCGCGACCAGTCCCGGCGTGCCGATGCCGAGCTGGGCCGCCGCCCCCATCGCCGTCGAGGCGAGCGCGATGATGGCGGCGACCGAGAGGTCGATCTCGCCCGAGATGACGAGCAGCGCCATGGCGAAGGCGATCATCGCCTTTTCGGTAAAGTTGAAGGTGGCGTCAGATAGGTTCCAGGCATCGAGAAAATAGGGCGAAGCCAGGGAATTGAAGACGAAGATGAGGACGGCGACGGCAAAGAGCAGCACTTCCCAACTGGCGACGATGCGGCGGAAGGGTGTGCCGAGGCGGTCGGGGATCATCCGCTTTTCGTGTGTGGACACGGTGCTCATGCTGCGGCCTCCGTTCTGATCTCGGCTGCGGCGCGGTCGCGCAGGATGATGCGGCCGCGGTTGCGCTCACGCCTGGCGTTGAAGGCGACGGCGAGAATGATGACGGTTCCGGAGATCGCCATTTGCGTGAAGGGTGAAATGCCGATGACCGGCAGGGCGTTCTTGATGACGCCGAGGAAGAGCGCGCCGAGCACCGTGCCGGCGACCGAGCCGACGCCGCCGGCAATGGAGATGCCGCCGATGACGCAGGCCGCAACGCTGTCGAGCTCGAAGCCGTTGGCGATATCGACATAGGCGACGGCGTAACGCGAGACCCAGAGATAGCTGGAAAGGCCGGCGAGCGCGCCGGAGAGCACGAAGGCCAGGAATTTCGTCCGGCCGGTATCGATGCCGGCATAGACGGCAGCCGTCGGATTGCCGCCGGTCGCATAGGCCGAGCGGCCAAACGGGCTGTAGCGCAGCAGCATGTACATCAGCGCGACGATGATGATCGCGACCCAGCCCAGCACCGGCAGGCCGAGGATCGGCGTGCGGGGGACGGAGAGGAAGGTCGGCGTCATCTGGTGGGCGTTCACCCAGGCGCCGCCCGAGAGCACGAAGGCCATGCCGCGATAGATGGTGAGGGTGCCGAGGGTGACGACGATCGACGGAATTTCGAGGCGCCAGACGAGGAAGCCGTTGATGGCGCCGAGCGCCGCACCGATGACGATCGCGGCAAGGATGAGCACGACCAGCGGCAGGCCGGGAAAGGCGGCGTTCATCATCGCAATTGCCATGCCGGTAAAGGCAAGGTTGGCGGCAACCGAGAGATCGATCGATTTCGTCAGGATGACCGTCATCTGGGCAAGCGCCAGAATGATGAGGATCGCCGTGTCGTTGAAGATGCCGGCGAGATTGTCCGGTGTGGCGAAATCGGCGGCGCGTGTCGAGAAGACGGCAATCATCACCACGATGATGGCAAAGAGCAGGGTTTCACGTTTTCTAATCAGTCTGGCCATGCCCATCACCTCATGCATTTCCGGTCGCCGCGCGCACCAGCGCTTCCGGCGAAAGCTGATTGCGCTCGAAGAGCCCGGCCGACAGGCCTTCCTTCATCACCAGCACACGATCCGACATGCCGATGATTTCGGGCAGTTCGGAAGAGATCATGATGATGGAGAGGCCCTCTGCGGCAAGCTCGCTGATGAAGCCGTGGACGGCGGCCTTCGAGCCGATATCGATGCCCTTCGTCGGTTCATCGAGGATGATGACCTTGGGCATGGTGGCGAGCCACTTGCCGATGACGACCTTCTGCTGGTTGCCGCCCGACAGCGTGCCGACCGGTACGGAGAGGGCGGCAGCGCGCAGATCCAGCCGCTCGGCATATTTGCGGGCGAGGGCGAATTCTTCCGCCGCCTGCAGGAAGCCCTTGCGCGAGGTGCGCGCTAAGGACGGCAGCGTCATGTTCTGGTAGATCGGCATCGGCAACGCCAGCCCGTGGCGGCCGCGCTCTTCCGGCACGTAGACGATGCCGGCTTTGATCGCATCATGCGGCGAATTGATCGAAATTTCCCGGCCTTCGAGCGACAGCCTGCCGGAGAGCGGCCTGGTGATGCCGAAGAGCGATTGCGCAAGTTCCGACCGTCCGGCGCCGATCAGGCCGTAGATGCCGAGAATCTCGCCTTTGCGCAGCGTCAGCGAAATATCGCGAAATTCGGTGCGGTGGCTGTATTTTTCGACTTCGAGCACCGGAGCGCCGATGTCCACATCGATCTTCGGAAAGGCGTTCTCGACGTCGCGGCCGACCATCATCCGGACGATCTCGTCCTGCGGCGTGTCCTTGAGCCGGCCCTGGCCGACGGCGCGGCCGTCGCGGAAGACGACGAAGTCGTCGGCGATCTCGTAGACTTCATCGAACTTGTGACTGATGAACAGGATCGCCTTGCCCTGTTCCTTCAGGCCCTTGATGATGCGGAAGAGATCGTCGATCTCCTTGCGGGAGAGGGCCGCCGTCGGCTCGTCCATGATGACGATGCGGGCCTCGATCGACAAAGCGCGGGCGATCGCCACCAGGTGGCGCTGCGCGATCGAGAGGTCCTTCAGCCGGATCGTCGGATCGATATTGCTTTCAAGCGCGGTCAGCAACGTCTTCGAACGGCTGTTCATCACCTGCCAGTCGATGGTGCGCAGCCGCGTGCGCGGCGCATGGCCGAGGAAGATGTTTTCGGCAACCGTCAGCTCGTCGAACAGTACGGTTTCCTGATGGATGGCGGTGACGCCGGCATCGATAGCAGCCTGGGCGCTGGCGAAGGTCACCGTCCGGCCGTCGACCAGGATCTCGCCTTCGTTCGGCCTGTAGATGCCGGTCAGGATCTTGACGAGCGTCGATTTGCCGGCGCCGTTTTCGCCGATCAGCGCGGTAACCGTGCCGGGGTGCAGCGCGATGCTGACATTGTCGAGCGCCTTCACGCCAGGAAAGATCTGGGAGATGCCGCGCATTTCCAGAATGGCCGGTGTATCGGGCATGGGGCTGACATCGTGCTTTTGCGTTGCGGCGTGCATTGTTCGTTTCACCTTGAAAACCCCTCCCCAACCTCTCCCCACAAGCGGGAGGGGCTTGACCCACCGCGATGCCGAGGCTCGCGATGGGCGGGGGCGTTGCTTCAGATTATCTCTCCCGTCGCGGGAGAGATGGCCGGCAGGCCAGAGGGGGTCTTAACGATCAGAAGACCTTGGAGAACTGGTCGATGTTCGAAGCATTGTAGACGAAGGGATCGGCCATGGCGGCTTCGCCGTTGTCGCCGACCTTGATCTTGCCCATGCGGCCGGCAGCAATCTCGCTGCCCGGCTTGCCGTCGGTCTCGCCCTTGACGAGGCGATAGGCGATCTGGGTGGCGGAGTAGCCGAGATCGATCGGGTTCCAGATGGCGAATTCCTTCGTGGCGCCGGACTTGATCGCTCCGGCCATTTCGGACGGCAGGCCGAGGCCGGTGACGTAGACCTTGCCGACGAGACCCTTGTCTTCGACGACCTTGGAAGCGGCGAGAACGCCGACCGTCGTCGGAGCGACGATGACCTTGACGTTCGGGTTGGACTTCAGGAGGCCTTCGGCTTCACGATAGGACTTGTCCGACAGGTCGTCGCCATAGACGGTGGTGACGAGATTGAGACCCGGGAAATCCTTGAGCTGCTTCTTCATCTGGTCGATCCAGATGTTCTGGTTGGTCGAGGTGGTCGTTGCCGACAGGATGGCGAAGTCACCCTTGCCGCCGTCGAGATGGTCCTTGACGAGCGTCAGGCACATCTTGCCGATCAGCTCGTTGGACGACGGGTTGAGCTGCAGGATACGGCCTTCGGGCGCGACGCCGGAATCCCAGGAGATCACCTTGATGCCGCGCTGGGCAGCCTTCTTCAGCGCCGGAACGAGCGCGTCGGGATCGTTGGCCGAGACGGCGATGGCGTCGACGCCCTGGGCGATCAGCGAGTTGATCACTTCGATCTGGCCTTCGGCCGTCGTCGACGTCGGGCCGGTGTAGATCACCTCGACGCCGCCGAGCTCCTTGGCGGCTTCCTGGGCGCCCTTGTTGGCGGCGTCGAAGAAGCCGTTGCCGAGCGACTTCACGACGAGGCCGATCTTGATGTCCTTGGCGCTGGCAGTGCCGGCCATCATGGCGACGGCGAGCGCTACGCCGAGCGCAAGTGTCTTTGTAAGTTTCATGTCACTTTCCTCCCACTAAGATTAGACTTCCACACCTCGGCGGCGCCTCATGCGACCGACGAGGAATCCTCCTTCGCCTGGGCCACCGGGCTCGCAACGACGAGCCGAATGCCGGCACTTTCGATCATGCGAGCTGCCTCTTCCGAGACCCCGTCATCGGTGATGACCACAGAAACGCGGTCGAGCGCACAGAGAATGAGGCTCGACCGGCGACTGAATTTGCTTGAATCGACCATGACCACGAGTTCGTCGGCCTGGTGCATCAGTTTCTGCTCGCTCTGGATGATGAGGGCATCCGCCTCCATGATGCCGAGCGGGCCGACGCCCTGTGCGCCGATGAACATGCGCCGCGCATAGAAGTTGCGGATGGCGTCATTGTCGAAGGGCGACAGGATCAGGCTCTGCTCGCGATAGATCGCGCCGCCCGGCACCGTCACCGAGTTTTTGGAGTGCTTCACCAGATGTTCGGCGATCGCAAAAGAATTGGTCATCACCTGCATGCGGTGGCCGGCCATGTAGTGCACCATCTGGAAGGTCGTCGTGCCACCATTGATGATGATGGCGTCACCCGCCTCGCAGAGTTCAACCGCCGCGCGCGCAATTGCGCGATTTTTGTCGATATTGACTGATTCTGAAACGCGGAAGGGCCGGCCGGCGAGATTGCCGAGTTGTGGCGGATGCACCGCCTCGGCGCCGCCGCGGACACGACGTATCCTGCCCTGCACATGAAGGGCCGCAATGTCGCGCCGAATGGTCGCTTCGGAAGCCTCCGTCAGCTCGGAAATGTCCTGGATCGTGACCACGGACTTTTCCTGAACGGCGCTTAGAATAATGCGATGGCGTTCGCGTTCGTGCATCGGGCTCCTCCTCTTGTTGCATTTATTTCGTATCCGTTAAGGACTGTCAATCACAAACGATCATAAAATTTCATATTGCGCTGCACAATAATCGAATTTGATCGTTTTCGATTGACAAGCGCTGTTTTGATGCGCGATACCGTGAGCGAAAGGGCGCGCTGATCGCGGCGCCTCACAAGCCTGTATGGGAGGATGACATGGCGGCGAACGTCCGGCTTCTGGAAAACCGGTGGGATGATGCTTACGCGGCAGGCCTCGATGAGCCTGGCAAGCTGCTCTATCGCTCCAACCTGCTCGGCGCCGACAAGCGCATCACCAATTATGGCGGCGGCAACACCTCGGCGAAGGTGCTGGAAACCGATCCGCTGACGGGCGGCAAGGTGAAGGTACTGTGGGTCAAGGGATCGGGCGGCGACGTCGGCACGATCAAGCTCGACGGTTTCGCGACGCTCTACCAGGACAAGCTGGAATCGCTGAAAGGCATCTACAAGGGCGTTGAGGACGAAGACCGCATGGTCGGCTTCCTGCCGCACTGCACCTTCAACCTGAACGCGCGTGCCGCCTCGATCGACACGCCGCTGCATGGTTTCGTGCCTTTCACCCATGTCGACCACATGCATCCTGACGCGATCATCGCGATCGCCGCGTCGAAGAATTCGAAGGAATTGACGCAGCAGATCTTCGGTGATGAGATCGGCTGGCTGCCCTGGCGCCGTCCGGGCTTTCAGCTCGGCCTCGACCTCGGCGCTTTCGTCGCCGCAAACCCGAATGCCAAGGGCGTCGTGCTCGAAAGCCACGGCCTCTTTACCTGGGCTGATGACGCCAAGGCCTGCTACGAGCTGACGCTCGATATCATCAACAAGGCGATCGTCTGGTTTGCCGAGAAGACCGAAGGCAAGACGATTTTCGGCGGCGCGCTCACCCAGAGCCTGACCGTTGCGGAACGCCGCACCATCGCCGCCCGGCTGATGCCGGAGATCCGCGGCCGCATCGGCAAGCAAGAGCGCAAGCTCGGTCATTTCGACGATCAGGACGCCGTGCTCGAATTCGTCAATTCCAGGGATCTGCGTCCGCTCGGCGCGCTCGGCACCAGCTGCCCCGACCATTTCCTGCGCACCAAGATCCGCCCGCTGATCGTCGATTTCGATCCGGCCAAGCCGGATGTCGACGCGATCGTCACCGGTCTCGACAATGCGCTGGAGGATTACCGCGCCGACTACGCGCGCTATTACAACGACTGCAAGCATGACAATTCGCCCGCCATGCGCGATGCCAATCCCGTCATCTTCCTCGTTCCCGGCGTCGGCATGCTGTCCTTCGCCCGCGACAAGGCGACGGCCCGCATTGCCAGCGAATTCTATGTCAACGCCATCAACGTCATGCGCGGCGCCTCGACGGTCTCGGAATATCAGGGCCTGCCGGAGCAGGAAGCCTTCGATATCGAATACTGGCTGCTCGAAGAGGCGAAGCTCCAGCGCATGCCGAAGCCGAAGAGCCTTGCCGGTCGTGTGGCCTTCGTCACCGGCGGCGCCGGCGGCATCGGCCGGGCGACCGCCGCGCGCCTCGTCGGCGAGGGCGCCTGCGTGGTGCTTGCCGATATCGATCAGGCGGCGCTCGAAGCCACCGAGGCCGATTTCGTCAAGAAATACGGCGCTGACGCCGTGCGCAGCATTCGGCTCGACGTCACTAGGGAAGATGCGGTGATCGCCTCCTTCGCGGAAGCCTCGGTTGAATTCGGCGGCATCGATATCCTCGTCTCGAATGCCGGCATTGCCTCTTCCGCGCCGATCGAATTGACCGAGCTTTCGACCTGGAACCGCAATATCGATATTCTGGCGACCGGCTATTTCCTCGTTTCGCGCGAAGCCTTCCGCCTGTTCCGCCGCCAGGCGCTCGGCGGCAACATCGTCTTCGTCGCCTCGAAAAACGGTCTTGCCGCCTCGCCGAACGCGTCTGCCTACTGCACGGCCAAGGCCGCCGAGATCCATCTCGCCCGCTGCCTGGCGCTGGAAGGCGCTGATGCCGGCATCCGTGTCAACACCGTCAACCCGGATGCCGTGCTGCGCGGCTCGAAGATCTGGAGCGGCGAATGGCGCGAGCAGCGCGCCGCCTCGTCGAAGATCGAGGTTGATGATCTCGAGGAACATTACCGCAAGCGTTCGATGCTGAAACTCAACGTTTTCCCGGAAGACATCGCCGAGGCGATCTATTTCCTCGCATCGGACCTTTCGGCAAAATCGACCGGCAACATCATCAACGTCGATGCCGGCAACGTGCAGAGCTTTACGCGCTGATTTTTGACTGGGGGCGGATGCGTCCGCCCCTCACCCTAACCCTCTCCCCGTCAGGACGGGGAGAGGGGACTTGCCCGACGGAAAGTCGGAGTGGGACAGAGATGGCGCGGCATACTCCCTTCTCCCCGTCTGAACGGGGAGAAGGTGCCGGCAGGCGGATGAGGGGCTGCCCCACGGCAAGATCCCAATGTTTAAATTGCAGAATCGGGAGGAAGACATGGCCGAATTCAGGATCGCGCAGGATCTGGTTGCAACGGATAACGACAAGCGGGCAACCGCGTTGAAAGCCGATTACGAGGCGCTGGGCGCCACACTTGCGCGTCGCGGCGTCGATATCGAGGCAATTACCCGCAGGGTCGCGGAATTCTTCGTCGCCGTTCCCTCCTGGGGTGTCGGCACCGGCGGCACACGTTTTGCCCGCTTCCCCGGCACCGGCGAGCCGCGCGGCATTTTCGACAAGCTCGACGATTGCGCCGTCATCAACCAGCTGACGCAGGCGACCCCGAATGTATCGCTGCATATTCCCTGGGATAAGGCGGATGCGCGGGAGTTGAGGGCCAAGGGCGACGCGCTCGGCCTCGGCTTCGATGCGATGAATTCCAACACCTTTTCCGATGCTCCGGGCCAGGCCCATTCCTATAAATACGGCTCGCTCAGCCACACCGGCGCGGCAACACGCGCCCAGGCGGTCGAACACAATCTCGAATGTATCGAAATCGGCAAGGCGATCGGCTCGAAGGCATTGACGGTCTGGATCGGCGACGGTTCGAACTTCCCCGGCCAGAGCCATTTCACCAAGGCTTTCGAGCGTTACCTCGCCTCGATGGCCGATATCTACAAGGCGCTCCCCGACGATTGGAAACTGTTCTCCGAACACAAGATGTACGAGCCGGCCTTTTATTCGACGATCGTGCAGGATTGGGGCACCAATTACCTGATCGCCCAGACGCTCGGCCCCAAGGCCTATTGTCTCGTCGATCTCGGCCACCATGCGCCGAACACCAATATCGAGATGATCGTTGCCCGGCTGATCCAGTTCGGCAAGCTCGGCGGTTTCCACTTCAACGATTCGAAATATGGCGACGACGATCTCGACGCCGGCGCGATCGATCCCTACCGGCTGTTCCTCGTTTTCAACGAGTTGGTCGATGCCGAGCAGCGTGGCGTCAACGACTTCAACCCGGCCCATATGATCGACCAGTCGCATAATGTCACCGACCCGATCGAAAGCCTGATCAACAGCGCCAACGAAATCCGCCGCGCCTATGCACAGGCGTTGATCGTCGACCGCAAGGCGCTCGATGGCTACCAGCAGGACAATGACGCATTGATGGCGTCGGAAACGCTGAAGCGCGCCTATCGCGCCGATGTCGAGCCTATCCTGGCCGAGGTCCGCCGCAGGGCCGGCGGCGCGATCGACCCGATCGCCGTCTACCGCGCCAGCGGTTACCGCAGACAAGTGGCGGCTGAGCGCCCGGCTTCCGTTGCCGGCGGCGGCGGCATCATCTGAGCGGCCAGACCGAATAAAGATGAATGCCGGCAGCGCGGGGTGAGTCCCTGCCGGCAATCGCCGTTTACGGCTTCCAGGCGCCGGCGATCTGGCGGGTGGCGATGTTCAGCCGGTTCCAGACATTGATGTTGGCGATGGCGATGACGAGGGCCGCAAGGCTCCTGCCGTCATAATGCCGGGTGGCTTCGTCCCAGATATCATCGGGCACCGGGTCGGCGCGGTCGCTGACGCGGGTCACCGCCTCGGTCAGCGCAAGGGCTGCCCGTTCGGCATCGCTGAAATAGGGCGTGTCGCGCCAGGCGCTGACGGCGAAAAGCCGTTCATCCGTCTCGCCGAGCTTCTTGGCGATGCGGGGATGACCGTCGATACAGACGCTGCAGCCGTTGATCTGGCTGGCGCGCAGATTGACCAGTTCGAGCAGCTTCGGCGAAAGGCCGGTCTCGGCCGGCACCTTGGCAAGAGCAGCCAGCGCCTGCATGGCCGCGGGAAGGACGAGGGCGGGATTTCCCATTCTCTCCTGCATGATATTGTCTCCTTGATGCGTTTAGCGGTGTGACGATCCGCCGGCGCTGTCACATCGGCCGGGTTTCATTCGTCATTGATTTGACGGGACACAGCGGAGGAATGTGACGGATGGACGAGAAAAAATGGCTGGCCGATGAATTCGAGGCGAACCGGGCGCATCTGCGGGCCGCCGCCTATCGCATGCTCGGCTCGCGCAGTGAAGCGGAGGATGCCGTTCAGGAGGCTTGGCTGCGGCTGAGCCGTGCGGATACGAGCGATGTCGGCAATCTTGGCGGCTGGTTGACGACTGTTGTGGCGCGCATCTGCCTCGACATGCTGCGTGCCCGCAAGACCCGGCGTGAGGAGCCGCTGGAGATACCTGTCCATGGCGCGATCGCCGATCCGGCAAACGATCCGGAGCGCGACGCAGCCTTTGCCGAATCGGTCGGCGTGGCGCTGCTCGTGGTGCTGCAGACGCTGGCGCCGGCCGAGCGTGTCGCCTTCGTGCTGCACGACATGTTCGATTTGCCCTTCGACGAGATCGCTTCGATCATCGGCAGGTCGTCCGCCGCTACAAGGCAGCTTGCAAGCCGCGCCCGTCGCCGGGTGCAGGGCGTGGACGAGGCGCCTGATGTCGATTTCGGCCGGAAGCAGACGATCGCGCAGGCTTTTCTGACGGCATCGCGCAATGGCGATATCGAGGCGCTGATTGCCGTGCTTGCCCCCGATGTCGCCTTCCGGCCGGATGCGACGGCGGCCCGATTTGGAGCGGTCGGGGAGGTTCGCGGCGCTCCGGCGGTCGCCGCGCTTTTCAAGGGCCGGGCGCAGGCGGCGGAAGCCGCCATCGTCGACGGTGAAGTCGGATTCGTCGTGCGCACCGAGGGCCAGATTCGCGTCGTCGTGGCACTGACCATCGCCGACGGCAAGATCATGGCGATCGACGCCTTTGCCGATCCGGATTATCTCGAACGGGTGGATTATTCAGTGCTTTCCGGCTGAAAACAAACGGCAATTCGGGTTTGTCTTGCTGGAAGACGTGTTTCGGAGAGGCGCGCGTGCCGTCTTTTCCCCGACCGTCAGAGCGATGTCATTTTCCTTGACAGCGACGCTGTCACTTATATTCTATTATAAAGATTTGCATAACATAATTATGGAATTATTGGAATACGACACGTATTCCATCCCCTCTTCCATGATGACCAGCCAGGCGGATCGCCGCCGGGCGCGGGTCGATTCATATCCGAGACTTCGAAAGGAATGCATATCATGTCCGGGGACCAGCCGAAGAAGCCGCTCCTGCTCGCCAATGTCAGACCGGTGGCTTTCGGCGCCGGCGCGCCGGCTGCGGCGGTCGACATTCTCGTCGACGGTGACGGCAGGATCGCTGAGATCGGTGCTTCGCTCGCCGTTTCCCAGGATGTGACGCGCATCGACGGCAAGGGCGCCTTCGTCTCGCCCGGCTGGATCGACCTGCATGTGCATATCTGGCACGGCGGCACCGATATTTCCATCCGCCCGTCCGAATGCGGCGTCCAGCGCGGCGTCACCACGCTGGTCGATGCCGGTTCAGCCGGCGAGGCGAATTTCCACGGTTTCCGCGAATATATCATCGAGCCCGCGCGCGAGCGCATCAAGGCCTTCCTGAACCTCGGCTCGATCGGCCTCGTCGCCTGCAACCGCGTCGCGGAACTCAGGGATATAAGAGATATCGATCTCGACCGCATCCTCGAAGTCTATGCCGAAAACAGCGAGCACATCGTCGGCATCAAGGTGCGCGCCAGCCATGTCATCACCGGCTCCTGGGGCGTTACCCCGGTAAAGCTCGGTAAGAAGGTCGCCAAGATCCTCAAGGTGCCGATGATGGTGCATGTCGGCGAACCGCCGGCGCTTTATGATGAAGTGCTGGAGATTCTCGGCCCCGGCGACGTCGTCACCCACTGCTTCAACGGCAAGGCCGGTTCGAGCATCATGGAGGACGAGGACCTTTTCTATCTTGCCGAGCGCTGCGCCTCCGAGGGTATCCGCCTCGACATCGGCCATGGCGGCGCCTCCTTCTCCTTCAAAGTCGCCGAAGCGGCGATCGCGCGCGGGCTGCTACCGTTCTCGATTTCGACTGATCTGCACGGCCATTCGATGAACTTCCCAGTCTGGGACCTGGCGACGACGATGTCGAAGCTGCTTTGCGTCGGCATGCCCTTCGACAAGGTGGTGGAAGCCGTCACCCATGCGCCGGCATCTGTCATCAAGCTGTCGATGGAGAACCGGCTTGCGATCGGCGCGCAGGCCGAATTCACGATTTTCGATCTGGTCGATTCCGCGCTCGAGGCGACGGATTCGAATGGCGACGTCTCTGTTCTCAGCAAGCTGTTCGAGCCGCGCTACGCGGTGATCGGCGCCGATGCTTTCGCCGCCAGCCGCTACGTGCCGCGGGCGCGCAAGCTGGTGCGCCACAGCCATGGTTATTCCTACCGGTAGGATCCACTGAAGAGGGCAAGGGTCAGCGGTTGCGCCAACCCATCAGCTTTTCGATCCGCTCCGCCGAACTGCGCACATGCGCCGCATAGTGGTTTTCGTCGGAAAAAGCCTTCTGCTCCGGTAGCACGATGGAAATGGTGGCGACGCACTGGCCGTCGCGATCGCAGATCGGCGAGGCGATGCAGGCAACCGCATAATCCGATTCCCCCGCCTGGATCGACAGGCGCGCCTCGAAGGCCTTGCCGGCCGATTCCGAGAGGGTGCCCGGATCGATCTCGGCGCGGCCGGTCGGTGACGAGCGGGCGCAGCGCTTGAACAGTTCGATGCGTTCCGCCTCGGCCAGGTGGCCGACGAGCAGGCGGCCCGACGCCGTCCAGTTCAGCGGCACCCGGGTTCCGACGCGCGATGCCACCTGGAAGTGGCTCGGGCCGTCGGCCATGGCAAGCACCAGCATAAAATCGCCGTCGCGGCCGCAGACCTGCACCGTCTCGCCGGCCTGGCGGCAGAGATCGTGCATTTCGTGGGTGGCGATGCTCATGAAATCCAGCGATCGGGCATAGGCGAGACCGTAATGGTAGAGCCGCGCGCCAAGCCAGATCGAGCCGTCCGCCTGGCGCGTCAGCATGTTTTTCTCGACCAGATCGTCGACGATGACATAAACGGTCGACAGCGGCGCCTTCACCGCCTTGGCGATCGCATAGACGCCGGCCGGCGATCCGGTCTCATAGAGATGATCGATCACCTGAAGCGCCCGGTCGATGCCGCTGACGCGCGCGCGGCGCGCACCCTTGCCACCGGCCTCGCCGCCAAGGCCCTCATCTTCGGAGTAAGCTGTGGGGGATGTCTTTCCGTCCAATTCGACGTTCCTCGTTAAAACCGCGATTGTGTTACATTACTATGGCATAGCGGTCGCTGTGGCAAATCGCAACATTTTGTGGGTTGATCGTGAGGGCGGATGCTGCAGCGGGATCGTGTCAGAGCGTGCGACTGGTCGGCAAGAACTCCACCATAAACTTGGAACAACAAGCCATAGCCCGAGTTTGCCCCCTGAACCCAGGAGGCAATGATGACGAATTATCCGAAACCGCCTTTCCCGTCCCAAAAGCAGCCGATGCCCGGCTTTACCGCGCGGATGGACCCCATTCCCGATCACGGTGAGGAGAGCTATCGCGGTTCCGAAAGGTTGAAAGGCAAGCGGGCAATCATCACCGGCGGCGATAGCGGCATCGGCCGGGCGGTGGCGATCGCCTATGCCCGGGAAGGCGCCGATCTGGTGATCTCCTATCTCGACGAGGATGAGGATGCCGATGTGACGAAGCGGCTGGTCGAGCAGGCCGGGCGCAGGGCTGTGCTCGTCAGCGGCGACATCCAGGATCCCGCCCATTGCAGGCAGATCGTCGAGACGGCGGTCAAGGAGTTCGGCGGCATCGACATTCTGGTCAACAATGCCGCGCATCAGGCGAGCTTCAAGAGCATCGACGAGATCAGCGACGAGGAATGGGAACTGACCTTCAAGGTCAATATCCATGCGATGTTCTACCTGACCAAGGCGGCCGTCGTCCATATGAAGCCCGGCAGCGCCATCATTAACACGGCCTCGATCAATGCGGACAGTCCGAACCCGACGCTGCTTGCCTATGCGACGACCAAGGGCGCAATCCAGAATTTCACCGCCGGCCTTGCCCAGCTTCTGGCCGAAAAAGGCATTCGCGCCAATGCTGTGGCGCCGGGCCCGATCTGGACGCCGCTCATTCCCTCGACGCTGCCTGAAGACAGCGTCAGCAATTTCGGCAAGCAGGTGCCGATGAAGAGGCCGGGCCAGCCGGCCGAGCTTGCAACGGCCTATGTGATGCTGGCCGATCCCTTGTCGAGCTATGTCTCCGGCACGACAATCGCGGTCACCGGCGGCAAGCCGATCCTCTAAAGCCGCAAGGGCCGCCGTCTGGTTGTGACGGCAGCCCTTGACGGGGGCAGGGAGATCCCCAAGCTGTTCAGGCGTTTGTTCAGCCGAAGCAGGGCATGGCCGGCAGATTGGCGCGGCTTGCGAGCGCTCCGATCATGTTGGCCACCGATGTCGGGCGCGGTTCTCGTTTGCCGGCGGCCGTCTCCAGGAGTTGCTTGAAGTCTTCAAGCTTCACGCCGTCGGCGCGCAACACCATGGCGATCAGGGGGTCGCGAAGCGCTTCGGATATCGTCAGGTCGTCTCTGGTCTTTCTCATGGTTGTCCTCCTTTCGTGGGCGGTCGCCCGTGTTCCACTTTTCGCCGCCATGCTTCAACATTGACTTTCGCGTTTCGTGGTGTTACCGGTAAGTAACAATGCATTTGTTACCGATCGGTCACATTGATGTCAAGGACTACGTCCGCAAAAAAATCAGAAACTTCGAATGAAATCTCCGTAGTCGTTTCCGAAGATCGCATCCCGCCCAGGGAGCGTATTGTTTCGACCGCATCGGAGCTTTTCCGCGAGCGCGGCATCCGCGGCATCGGCGTCGATGCCATCGCCGACGCGGCTCTGACCAACAAGATGACGCTCTACCGGCATTTTGGCTCGAAGGACGAGCTGGTCTGCGAGACGCTGCGCCGCGCTTCCGAAAGGGCCGGTGCCATCTGGCGCGATCTGGAGACGGCCTATCCCGGCAATCCGCGCGCCCAGCTTTACGCCTGGGTGGAGACGCGGGCGCAATGTCTGAACGGCGAGCCCGCCGGCTGCGATCTCGCCAATGCCGCCATCGAGCTGAAGGGTGAGGGCCATCCCGCCCACGAAATGATCGAGCGGCACAAGGCCGAACAGCGTGATCGCCTGGCCGCGCTCTGTTCGGCGGCCGGCGCGCGCGAACCCCAGCTTCTCGCCGATACGTTGACGCTGTTGCTCGAAGGTGCGCGCGTCACCCGCCAGGCCATGGGCGCTGCCAGCTGCTGCGGCCATTTCGCTAAGGCCTGCAACGCCGCGATCGCCTCTTTCGCCTGAATCGGCCTTTCGCGGAACCTTACCCTTTCCATATCGTTTTCCATCACCGGACGGCGATGTGGAGACCGGAGATGAATTACGTCTATCTCAAGCACCTGTATGCCAAACGCGCCGAGCTCGAAGCCAAGCTGGAGCTTCACGATGCGCGATATTGTTTCGGCGAGGAAGAGGTCGATGACGGCACCGACAGCGATTTGCGTCAGCGGCTGAGCGAAATCGCCGACGAAATTGCCGCACTGGAAAGCAGCCCGGGGCGCTAGGGCGGTTCAGCTTTTAACGGAAACGCAGAACCGCTCTACCCTTTTGTTTTACGCAATTCCGGACGGAAAACCGCTTCGCACTTCCTGGAATTGCTCTAATCCGCTCCAAGGATCTCCATCGTCCGCTCGTCGAATTTTCCCTGATAGAAATGTTCGATCACCCGGTGGAAGGGTGAGCCATGATCGCTGATCGCCGCAAACAAGGTCATGGACGAGCACAGCTTGAGGTCGTCGGGCGAGCCCAGGATCTCATGCGCGGAACGGCCGTGGACCGATAGGATCGCCTCGACGCAGCGCAGCAGCCGGCTAGAGAGAATGGGATCGGCGAGATAGGCAGCGGCTTCTTCGGCCGAGCGGATCGCATATTTTTCGGCCATCGGCGACGTGCCGAGACCGGCAATCTGCGGGAAGATGAACCAAATCCAGTGGGAGGTCTTGCGCCCGGCTTTCAGCTCGGAAAGCGCCTTTTCGTAGACGCCGTTCTGGGCATCGACAAAGCGGTCGAGATTGTAATCGATATCACCGGCCATGGTCCTTCCCTTTTCGCTGTCAATGCAGCCTGGCCAAGGTCTCCCATGCCCGGCGAGTTAGGTCGCCTGAGCCCGCCCTCAGCAAACCCTTTCGGCATAAGGGCTGCTCTCACGGCAATGGCCGTAAGGCTGATGGTGCGGTGTATTGTCGCCTGATGTGGCGGCAATGGCCGATGTCGTCACCGGATCCGTCTCGCTGGAAGAATATGCGGCAAAACCGACAAAGCTCAAGAGAGCCAGGGCGGCGACCACGACAACGCGCTCGAAGCCCGAAAGTTTCTGGGCGGTGACATGTTCGACATAGTCGCGCTCGCCCAAACCGGCGGTTTCATCCTCTTTCACATGAAGGGTCACCATATCCTGGCGACGGGTCAAAGTTTCACAATCTGTCATCTTAATTTACTCCTGCAACACATGCGATGCCGGTCTCTCAAGAATAACTCTCAACCCTCATGGCGAACCGACTCCCGCATGCGTGCAGCATGTGTGTCTTTAATCGCGGCAATTGAAGGGGCGATATGCAAACTCAGTGTTCAAAAAATCGTTCTAATAAATGCAAAATATCGTGAAGCTCTGGCTCGCCGGAATGATCCGGGATAATCGAGAGCATCATCTTTCGTCTGGATCGTCTCATGAGCAAATCCTTCGGCGCGATGTCGGTCGCCCAGCTTTCCGTCCTCATTCAAGGCGGCGCCGCCGATCCGGTCGGCGTGGCCGAGGCGGTCTTCGAATCCATCGCGAACCATGCCGACAAGGCCGTCTTCACCACACTGCTGGAAAGCCGGGCGATGGAGGAGGCGCGTGCCGCCTCGAAGCGTTTGCGGGAAGGGCGCTCGCTCGGATTGCTGGATGGTATTCCCATTGCCTGGAAGGATCTTTTCGATATCGAAGGTCTGGCGACGACGGCGGGTTCCGTCGTGTTGGCCAAGGACATGCTGGCCAAGCGCGATGCGGCCGTCGTCGGTCTCCTCCGGCAGGCGGGCATGGTCGCTGTTGGCCGCACCAATATGAGCGAATTCGCCTTTTCCGGTCTCGGCATCAATCCGCATTACGGCACGCCGGTCAATCCGCGCGGCACCGATCTCCCGCGTATTCCTGGGGGTTCGTCTTCCGGTGCCGGTGTTGCCGTTGCAGCCGGGCTGGTGCCGGTCGCGATGGGCACGGATACCGGCGGCTCGGTGCGCATTCCCGCCGCCTTCAACGGTATCGTCGGCTACAAGGCGACGCATGGCCGTTACGCGATGGCAGGCGTCTATCCGCTGGCAAAGAGCCTGGATTCGCTGGGGCCGCTCTGCCGCAACGTCAGGGACGCGGTCTGGATCGATGCGGCGATGCGCGGATTGACGGCGCCCGCGGTCATTGTACGCCCCTTGCAAGGGCTGGAACTCCTCGTGCCTGAAAACGTCGTCTTCGACGGCGCCGAACCCGGCGTCGTCGCCGCGTTCGAGGCAGCTTTGGACCGTCTTCACAAAGCCGGCGCCCAGGTTTCTCGTGCCGTCATTCCGGCCTTCGACGAGATTTTCGATCTGATGACGAGCTATGGTCCGCTGGTGACGGCGGAGGCTTTCGCGCTTCACCATGAACGCTTGGCTGGACCGGACGCGGACAGGATGGACCACCGGGTGGTCATGCGCACCCGCCTGGGCGCCAAGACGACGTTGGCCGACTATCTCAGAATCCTTGAGGCGCGCGGTCGGCTGATCGCCGATGTCGAGCGTCTCGTCGGCGACCGGCTGATCGCTTTTCCCACGGTCGCTCATGTCGCTCCGCCGATCGGGCCGCTGGAGCAGGACGACGAGCTGTTTTTCGCGACGAATAACAAGACGTTGCGCAATACCGCGCTCGGCAATTTCCTCGACTGGTGCGGTGTTTCCATTCCCTGCGGCACCGGCGTATCGGGCATGCCGGTCGGGCTCTTGCTTTCGGCGACCGCCCGTCGCGACGAGGCGCTGCTCGGGACGGCCCTGGCCGCCGAGCCGGTCATTCGCGGCGATTTCGCCTGATCGGCAATTGAACCGCCGGGCTTTTATTGCCATTGATGGCAGGAGGAGATGCTGGAGGACGGCACGTGCAGATCTTGCAAAACGGACGTTTCGCGGTTTCGACATGGTCGCTGCATCGGCTGCTCGGCGCCGTTTATGCCTATAGCCCCGATCCCGACAAAAGTGCTGCGCCGAAAGAGCCCTACGGCCCCGGTGCTGCGGCGCTGATCGACGTGCCGGCGGCGCTCGCAGCGCGCGGCATCCACCGGCTGGAGATCTGTTCGTTCCATCTGCCGAGCCTGGATGCGGCCTACCTCCATGAACTCAGCGATGCGATGGCGGCCTCGAACGTGCTGTTCCAGACGCTGCTCGTCGAGGACGGCGATCCGAGCCATGCCGGGACCGCCGAACGCGACGTCAGATGGATGGCGGAGTGGATCGATATCGCCGCTACCCTCGGGGCAGAGAGAATGCGTGTCATTGCCGGCAAGCAGAGCCCGACCGAGGAAAACCTTACCCGCGCCGCCGGTCACCTCGGCTGGCTGGGCGAACAAGCGGAAGGCAGTGGTGTGCGCGCCGTCGTCGAGAACTGGTTCGACCTCTTGCCGTCGCCCGTCGAGATGAACTGGCTGCTCGACCGGCTGGACGGCAAGGTCGGCCTCAACGGCGACCTCGGCAACTGGGCAGCGCCGGAAAAATACGAGGGTCTCGCCGACATCATGCGGCGGGCGGAAATCTGCCACGCCAAAGCCGATTACGGCGTCGCCGGCCTCGATGCCGATGATTACCGCCAGTGCCTGGAGATGTGCGAGAGGGCCGGTTATGGCGGCCCCTTCACGCTGATCTACGACTCACCCTTCTTCCCCGACGAGTGGGACGGCATCCTGCTGCAAAAGGCCTTCATCGAGGAATTCCTGGGCGAGGCGCCGGCCCGCAGGACCGCTTGATCGGCAATGCTTCCCTTTATTCCTGGCGCGGAAACCTCTGGCTTTCCTCCAGCACGTTCAGATCCATGTGGTTGCGCATATAGCGCTCCGAGGCTTTCTGCAGCGGCTGATAGTCCCAGGGATAATAGGCGCCGTTACGCAGCGCCGCGTAGACCACCCAGCGGCGCGCCTGGCTTTCGCGCACGGCTGCGTCGAAATCGGCAAGGTTCCAGCGCCGACGTGCCTGTTCGACAAGCCGTGCCAGGGTGTCGGCGTGTGCGGGGTTGACTGCGAGATTGTCGAGTTCCTTCGGATCGGCCTCGAGATCGAACAGCATCGGCGGATCCTTCTCGCAGAGCGAGAGCTTGTAGCGTCCGTCCCGGATGCAGACGAGCGGCGCTTCCGAACCCTCCGCGGCGTATTCCATCGGCACCGGGCCGCGGCTGCCGGTTCCCGCGGCAAGGGCCGCGAGATCCTCGCCCTCGGTCCATGGTTTCAGCGAGGCGATATCAATCCCGGCAAGAGCAGCCAGCGTCGGCGTCACGTCGAGCGTGGAGACGGGCTGATCGATACGTCCCGGCTTCCAGCCGGGGACCGACATCATCAGCGGAACGCGCGCCGATCCTTCGAAGAAATTCATCTTGAACCAGAGGCCGCGGTCGCCGAGCATGTCGCCATGGTCGGAAACGAAGAAGATGATCGTGTTATCGGCCATGCGGGTTCGTTCGAGGGCGTCGAGAATGTCGCCGATCTTGTCGTCGATATAGGAGATGTTGGCGAAGTAGCCCCGCCTTGCCCGCCGGATCTCTTCCGAGCTGATGTCGAAAGCGTCGTGGTCGCAGGCTTTCATCAGCCGCTGCGAATGCGGATCCTGCCGATCATAGGCAATCGGCGCAACCGCCGGGTCAAGCGCCGGGCAATCCTCATAAAGGTCCCAGAATTTGCGACGCGCCACATAGGGGTCGTGCGGATGGGTGAAGCTGACGGTCAGGCACCAGGGGCGTTCGTCATGGCCGCGTGACAGATCGAACAGCTTGCGGGTGGCGTGGTAGGCGACCTCGTCGTCATATTCCATCTGGTTGGTGATCTCGGCGACGCCGGCGCCGGTGACGGAGCCGAGATTGTGATACCACCAGTCGATGCGCTCGCCGGGCTTGGTATAGTCGGGCGTCCAGCCGAAATCGGCCGGATAGATGTCGGTCGTCAGACGCTCCTCGAAGCCATGCAACTGATCGGGGCCGACGAAATGCATCTTGCCGGAAAGTGCCGTCTGGTATCCGGCGGCGCGCAGATGATGCGCATAGGTTGGAATATCAGAGGCAAATTCCGCGGCATTGTCATAGACGCGCGTCCGGCTCGGCAATTGCCCGGACATGAAGGAAGCCCGCGCCGGTGCGCAGAGCGGGCTTGCCGTATAGGTATTGGCAAAACGCACGGAACGTTCCGCCAAGAATTTCAGATGCGGCGCATGAAGGAAATCGGCCGGCCCATCGGGAAAAAAGGTCCCGTTCAACTGATCCACCATCAGAATGAGAATATTCGGGCGCGCCATCCGGTTCCTCCTATGCTATTTGAAGATTTTATTGAAACGCCTATTATCGTGGCTGTAAAGACAGCTTTTTTCGATGGGTGCCTAAAGGAATTTTTATGCCAGACCACCCGATTGATCTTGGATGGATGCGCATCTTCGTCGAGGTCGCAAGACTCGGGAGTTTTTCGGCAGCCGCAACGCTTCTCGGGCTGACCCAACCCGCCGTCAGCTACCAGATCCGCCGGCTGGAGGAGCAGTTCGGAGTCGGCCTGCTGCGCCGCCAGCATCGCGGCGTAGCGCTGACGGCCGAAGGCGAGCGGCTTCTTGAGGTCGCCGCCAAGGCGGTCGCTGACATCGATGCGCTGGCTCGCAGGTTCAGTGCCGAAGCGCAAAGGCCGATCGTCCGGCTCAGAACCGACTATGCCTTTTCGTCGCTTTGGCTAATCCCGCGCATCGATGGCTTTCGTCTTCTCCATCCGGAAACGGATATACAGATCGTCGCGACGCAGAGGTTTGCCGCCGATTTTCGCGACGAGGCAGATGTCGCGGTCGTTTTCGGTACGCGGGCGGAATTCGGCGCCATCGGGACGCTGCTGCTGCGGGAAAAGGTCGTGCCCGTCTGCACGCGGGGATTTCTCGATCGCAACGGCCCGTTCGACGATCCGGGGCAGCTTGCCAAAGCGGTTCTGATCCATCTCGACACGCCGATGCCGTCGCCCTGGTTCGACTGGCGCAGCTATTTGACCGAATTCTCCGTCATCCGCGACATCAATGCCGGCCGCGATGATATCAGCTTCAATACATACTCGCTGGTCGTTCAGGCTGCGCTGAGCGCCCAGGGCGTGGCGATCGGCTGGATGGGGCTCGTCGATACGCTGCTTTCCGCGCGCATGCTTGTCGAAGCCGGCCCGCCGCTGGAAGCGAAAGACCGCGGTTACTGGCTGGTGCCGCCGCGATCGGCAAGCGCCCACAGCGAGAAGCTCAGCACCTGGCTGATGAACGAGGCGGGGAAGGTCGGCTAGCTCGAGCCGCGCCGCATGGCGGAAAGGCTCTGACGGCGGTTATCCCGGATAACCATGGCCACATCCGCATGCTCACCACACGCCTCGCAAGATATGGATATAGTTGAAGCCTTTTCGAGTCCGACTCTTAGCCGATTTTTCTCGTCACAAAGAAACTCATCGCAACTTTTTCGTCACCATTTGGCATTGACGTGAACGGCGTTCGAAATTCCTTCCGTCCTAGTCCGTCCGTACGGATGTACTGGAGTTCCGCAAGGATTTCGAAGCCGCTCTCCTGCATCAGATTGATGTGATGGCTGCGCCACTTCCGATTTATCAGGTAGGGTCGTCGTCCACGCATCATCGTCCACGTGGGCGCGCTCAAAACCCAGTGCCCATTCCAGTCGCTTGACAGACCGTGAGATTGGAAGTCGATCAGGTGCGTCGCAAACCCTCCTGGCTTCAGCCACCGAGCAATAGCGATATAGGTATCAACGAGGTTGTCCACGTGCTCCATGACTGAATGCGTCATCAGCCAGTCAGCCACACCCGCCTGCAGTACGTTGAAATCGGTCCATGGTGCGACGAACTTTAATCGTTCGCTGCCATTCACGAGGTCCGCCTTCAGCGCGTCGATTGCCTCCGCACTGAGGCGCTGTTGCACGATCCCATCTATCCGATCCCAGGCGAAGTTTGTCGGTGACGGCGGAAAAAAGATGTCGCCCGATACGGTATTATCCCAAAATGCGGCCCGCTCGCCGAAGAGTTCAATCAAACCGTTCAGGACTTCAAGATCGTGCTCGATGCTCCGGTGGTCTTGCAAGTCCAGCCCGATGTACGTGTCGATGCCCGCAAGCAGTGCGGCAAGCCCAACGCCAAGCGAACTTCCGGGGCCGACCTCGACCAATACTTCAGGTCTTTTGCCGTTCAGCCAAGGCGCTAGGTGACCGTAGTGGCGAAAGAAAAGGTCATAACAGTGGCGCGCAGAAGCAGTGCCCCCTTCTACGTGCGTATTTCGCAGTTGCGGCAGGACAAAGGAACCCAGTCCCTTGGCCAGGGAGCGAAGTGCAATATGGGTCATGGCGCCACCTTTTTCATCGAAACTCCAGCACGGCAATGTCCGGCGTGCTCTACCCAGCAGAATTCGCGTGCAACATCATCAGAGACAAAAGAAAAGCCAAGCAATATGGTTCGGCCCTGGAATCGTTAGTTGGGATTGTACGCGGCTCATAGTGATTGATATTTTCACGAATCTAAAGTCATTCATTGGGCGTACAGCAATAATCACTATGACCATGGCTGGGTTGCTGAAGCGCATGAGAGGCTGCCTCAAAAAGAATTGAGTGATTTCAGCGAGTTGCGATTCCCTCGGATTTGCGAGATTCGATGGAGTTCTTCCTCCCGTTACTGGATCGCGGCTTGCTAGCGATCTATGCAACATGAGTAATAGAGAGGGCATTCGGTAAGTGGGCGGGTGTATCTCGCTCTCCTGGTCTATATCGGGATTTCAAAAGCGCCACATGGATGCCCGCCGATCTGGGGGGCTAGCAGCAACCTTGCGGCTCACCAAGCCTCAACGCCGACGTTTGTGCCCAGGAGAAGCCTTGTCATGAACGACGCCGGTCGCCATTGTGGGATCGAATCGATAGGGAAGGCGGCTGAAGCATGTGGCGAACGATCGGATATGTTCTCGGAGTGCTTATGATCATCTTCGGACTGATCTGGATCGGCCAGGGAAGTGGCTATTTTCCCTATCCGTCGTCCAGCTTCATGATCAGGCAAACGATCTGGATCCTTTGGGGAGCCATCCTGGCGGGACTGGGAGTCATGGTCATGATCGTCCTTTCGCGGTTACACCGGAGAGGATGAGGCCGTGAACCCTTCTGATCGAGCCAATGAACTGGGGAGAATGGCATGAGCGCAGCTGAAATCGACGGTTTCGCGGCACGGATCAGGAACCACCAGGGCGGCATGATCTCCGCCTGGGTGGGTATTCCGGACGCCACGCTCGCCAACCACCTGGCGCAGGAGGCTTTCGACGCCGTCGTGCTGGATATGCAGCACGGTATGTGGGACATGCCGGCGGCAGCAAACGCCGTCGGCCAGGTGCGCCTCGCCGGCAAACCAGCCTTGGCGCGCATACCGGTCGGCGATTTCGCTTCCGCCTCGCGCCTGCTCGATGCCGGCGCCTCCGGCATCATCGCGCCGATGATCAATTCGGCCGAGGATGCACAAGCCTTCGTCAAGACCACGAAGTACCCGCCTCTCGGCGAGCGCAGCTGGGGACCGTCGCTGGCGCTGAATCATATGGGCCTGTCCGGTGATGATTATCTGAAGAACGCTAATGCTCTTACTGTCGCAATCGCCATGGTCGAGACCCGGGCGGCACTCGAGGCGATCGATGGCATTCTCGGCGTTGCCGGCATCGACGGCATTTTCGTCGGTCCTTCCGATCTTTCGATCGCGCTGTCGAACGGCGATCAGGTGGCGCCGAACGCCGCCGAGATCGACAGCGCCATGCAGCATGCGGTTTCGCGCTGCCGCGCCCACGGCAAATTCGCCTGCGCCTATGCCGCCGATGGCGAGCGGGCCGGCGAATTGCTGAAATTCGGCTTCGATCTGGTCATTGCCGGTGCGGAGACCACGCAGCTGCGCTCCGGCGCCCGCCGTGCCATCAATGCCGCCCGCAGGATCGCGTCAGGAAGCTAAGCGTTTCAGCGGGCCGGCTTGACGGCCAGCCAGATGACGTGGCGGGCGCCGCCGCGTTTGCCGTTGGCGCGGGTATTGACGGCATCGACGGAAAAGCCGCTGTCCTTCAGGCGGCGGGTGAAATCAGGGTCGGGACCGGACGACCAGACGGCGAGCACTCCGCCGGGGCGAAGCGCGTCGCGGGCGGCGCGAAGGCCGCCGAAGTCGTAGAGCCGGTCGTTGGATTTGCGGGTCAGGCCATCAGGGCCGTTGTCGACATCAAGCAGGATGGCGTCAAAGGCAGCCTTGCCGGCCCGGATCGCCTCGCCGACATCGCCCTGATGGATGTCGACGCGGGGATCGTCGAGGCAGCCCTTGAACACCTCCGCCATCGGCCCGCGCGCCCAGGCGACCACGGCCGGCACCAGTTCGGCGACGGTGACGCCGGCATCTT
Organism: Rhizobium sp. BT04; assembly: GCF_030053135.1. Lineage (NCBI taxonomy): Bacteria > Pseudomonadati > Pseudomonadota > Alphaproteobacteria > Hyphomicrobiales > Rhizobiaceae > Rhizobium > Rhizobium sp. BT04. The sequence continues at coordinate 86,064 of NZ_CP125653.1, forward strand.
CGGGCAGGACGGCAAGAGCGGCGCGCAGCGTAAAGCCCATGCCGAGCCCGCCGATCAAGATCCTTGGCTTCGGGTGCGCCTTAATTCGTTCCCAGGAAAGCGTTGCCAGCGCTTCTTCCGAGCCGCTGAGACGGCTGTTCATCAGTTCGTTGGCGCCGAGCATGATCGAAAATTCGCTGCCGCGCTGCTTCAGCCTGAGTTCACCGTTTTCACCGGGAATGGTCGCGGAATCGAGCTGGATCCAGGGCAGCATGACGGTTTCGCCTCATATGACAGAGACCGTCCCCTAGCATAGGGCGCTAGATGAGGCCAGCAAGCCGGCCTCAGATCATCCGCATGAAATGATCCTGCTCGAATTCGACGATGTCGTCCTGCGGCACGGCCGAACGGCGGCGGATATCTTCCACCTCGTCGGGCCTCAGCCGGGCCTTCGGGTCGTCGAAGCGGACATCCGGATCGGGCACGGCTGAGAGCAGCAGCCGGGTATAGGGATGCAGCGGATTGTCGATCACCTTGGCGACGCTGCCCCATTCGACGATCTGGCCGGCATACATCACGGCGATGTCCTCGGCGACGTAACGGGCGGTGGCGATATCATGGGTGATGTAAAGCAGGCCGAGATTCAGCTCCCGCTTCATTTCGTTCAACAGGTTCAGCACGCCGAGGCGCACCGACACATCGAGCATCGAGGTCGGTTCGTCGGCGACGATCACCTCCGGCTTGACGGCCAAGGCCCGAGCGATGTTGACGCGCTGGCGCTGACCGCCGGAGAGTTCATGCGGATATTTCGGCGCGACGAGATCGGGATCGAGCCTGACGCGCTGCAGCAGTTCGCGGACCGCGACGTCGATCTCTGCCCCTTTGATCTCCGGGCGATGCAGCTTCAGCGGCCGGCTGAGATGATGGGCGATGGTGTGGGCGGGATTGAGCGAGGCGAAGGGGTCCTGGAAGATCATCTGCACCGAGCGGCGGTAGCGGGCGATCTCATCCGCCTTGGCCCCCTCCACAGGTCGGCCCTTGTAGAGAATCCGGCCGGATGTCGGCAGATATTCGCGCATCGCCATGCGGGCGCAGGTGGTCTTGCCACTGCCGGATTCGCCGACGAGCGCCAGCGCCCGGCCGGCATGCAGCGAAAACGAGATGGCGCGGGCCGCATGCACGGCCGCGGAACCATGGCCGAAGGTCTTCGTCACCAGGTCGAGCGCGAGAATGGCGTCCGTCATAGCAGCACTCCTCCATGCAGCGAGGGGAAGGAGGCCCAGAGTTTTTTCGTGTAGTCATGCTTGGGCGTCCTGTAGATCGCTTCGGCCGTGTTCTGCTCCACCAGCCGGCCGGCGAGCATGATGCCGATGCGGTCGCAGAACTGCACCATCAGCCCGAGATCATGGGTGATGAACAGCACGGAAAAGCCGAAGCTGCGGCGCAGTTCGTTGATGCGCTGCAGGATTTCGCGCTGGACGACGACGTCGAGCGCCGTCGTCGGCTCGTCCATGACGACGAGCTTCGGATCGAGCGCCATGCAGATGGCGATGACGATGCGCTGGCGCATGCCGCCGGAGAACTGGTGCGGATAGTCGCGCATGCGATCCGGCGCGATATCGACCAGCGTCAGCATCTCGGCGGTGCGCTCGCGGGCTGCAGCGCGGCTCATGTTCTTGTGAGTGCGCAGCATGTCGTAGAATTGCGTTTCGATGCGCAGCACCGGGTTCAGCGAGTTCATGGCGCTCTGGAAGACCATGGCGACCTCGCGCCAGCGGAAGGCGCTGAGCGCCTGCCGGTCGAGGCCGAGCACGTCGCGGCCGTCGAGCAGGATGCGGCTCTCCTTGCGGATCAGCGCCGGTGGCCTGTGCAGGCGGCTGATGGCAAAGGCGATTGTGCTCTTGCCGCAGCCGGATTCGCCGGCAAGGCCGAAGACCTCGCCGGGCGCGACATCGAAGCTGACATCGTCAACGGCGCGGAAATCCTTCTCCTCGCCGATATAATCGATGGTGAGGTTCCTGACCGAGAGCAGCGGCTGCGTCACAGGCGGCCCTCCCCGGAACGGACGAGCAGGGACCAGCGCTTCAGGTGATTGCCGGTGCGCAGTCGCGGATTGGCGATCTCGTCGACGGCGAAATTCAAGAGCGACATGCCGATGCCGAGAAAGGCGAGCGCGAAGCAGGGAGTGAGGATATCCCACCAGGCGCCGACCGAAAGAGCCGAGGCCTTCTGCGCGTTGTAGAGCATGGTGCCCCAGGAGATTGCTCGGGGATCGCCGAGGCCGAGGAACTCAAGTGTTGCCTCGGTGATAATCGCGAAGATGACGCTGCCGATGAAATTGATGCCGACGATCGATATCACGTTGGGGAAAATCTCGAAGGTCATAATGCGCCATTGCGACTCGCCCATCATCTCGGCAGATTTGACGAAATCCTTGTGCTTGACGGAAAGCGTCTCGGCGCGGGTGACGCGGGCGCCCCAGGCCCAGGAGGTGGCGCCGAGGATGAGAGCGATGACGACGGGGCTCGCCTGGCCGATGAAGGCGGCAAGCACCAGGAGCAGCGGCAGATTGGGAACGACCAGCACCATGTTGGTGAAGAAGCTGATGATCTCATCGGTCTTGCCGCCGCGATAACCGGAGATGATGCCGAGCGCGGTACCGACGAGGGTGATCAGCAGGCCGGCGCCGAAGCCGACAGCAAGCGAGGTTCGCGCGCCGTAGAGCAGCCGGGCAAAGACATCCTGGCCGAGGCGGGTGGTGCCGAGGATGTGGTCGAGCGACGGCGGCTGGTGCGGCCGTCCGGTGCGGGCGGCGGGATCATATTGCGTCAGCAGCGGTGCAGCGATCGCCACGATGACGATGACGACGATGATGATTAGACCGGTGAGCGCCTTGCGATTTCGAAGCAGGGTCTTCATCTCACGCTCCCTTCAGCCGGGGGTCGAGCAAGATATAGCTGACGTCGACGATAAAGTTGGCGATCAGCATGGTCGCGGTCATGATGAGCAACTGACCCTGGATGACGGGGTAATCGCGGGCGAGGATCGCCTGGTAGAGAATGTTGCCGAGGCCGGGATAGTTATAGACGACCTCCGTCACCAGCGAGCCGCCGAGGATGGTGCCGATGGCGATGGCAAGGCTGGAGACGGTTGGCAACAGGGCGTTGCGCGCTGCGTACCAGAGCATCACATGCCGGTCGGAAAGGCCCTTGGCGCGGGCCATGACGATATAATCCTCGCCGAGCAGGTTGATCATGTTGTTGCGCATAGTGACGGTGAAGCCGCCGATCAGCACGGTGCAGAGCGTCACCATCGGCAGGATGCCGTGATAGGCGAGGCTGCCGATATATTGCAGGCTGAAGGCCGGATCGAGCGATGGGTCGGCGGCATAACCGTTCGGAAACCAGCCGAGCGTGAAGCCGAAGATGAAGAGCACGATCAGAGAGGTAACGACGGCCGGTACCGAGGTGGCGAAGATCGCGCCGACGGAGACGATGACATCGAACTTGCTGCCGCGGCGCCAGGCGGCGACGATGCCGAGGAAGGTGCCGAGCGCGAAGCTCACGATCGTCGCCGTGCCCATCAGGCCGACGGTCCAGACGAGCGCATGGCCGAGCACCGAGGTGACCGGCAGCGGAAAATATTTGATCGAGCGGCCGAGATCGCCGGTGAAGATGCTGCCGAGATAAGTGAGGTACTGCTGCCAGAGCGGACCGTCGACGAAACCGAAGGTAAGTTTCAGCGCCTGCAGGCTTTCTGGCGGCAATTCGGTGCCGGCGCTCGAGAACATGATCTGCACCGGATCGCCCGGCATCAGCCGCGGCAGGAAGAAATTGATCGTCGCTGCCGCGATGAAGGCTGCCATGTAGAAGACGAGGCGGCGAAGCAGGAAAGCCATGGGGACTCCATCGTGACGGAGCGGCGCTTTACGCCGCTCCCGAGGATTGCAATGCTTACTTGATCGGCTCGAGAGCGAGCAGGTTCAGCAGGCGTGCCGGATTGGTCCGCGAGATCGACGGATTGACGAAGGGGTTTTCCTTGGTCGACCAGCCGGTGAAGCGCTTGGTGTTGTACTGATACCAGTTCGGATTGTTGAACACCGGAATCATCGGCAGGTTTTCGGCGACGATGCGCTGCGCCTTGTTCATCGCGTCCTTTTGCTTGGCAAGGTCGGCGGTATGGGTGAACTCGGTGACGAGTTTCTCGACCTCCGGGTTGAACCAGCGCTGCGCGGTGAAGCGGGTCTTGCCCTTATCCGAGGCGCTGAAGGCGCGCTTGTAGGGGTAATAGGGCGAGGCCGATGCCGGCAGGCTGTTGATCGCCGCATCGAAGGTGCCGTTGATGAGGTTGCCGGTCCAGACGGCTTCCTCCGGCGTTTCGATCTTGGCGTCGACGCCGACCGCCTGCATGCCCTCGACGGCGAGGTTGACGGTGTCGATCCAGTCGGTCCAGGCGCTGGGGACGATGATCGAGAAGGAGATCTTGGTGCCGTCGGGATTGTCGCGGAAGCCGTCGCCGTCCTTGTCCTTGTAGCCCGCCTCGTCCAGCAGGGCCTTGGCGGCATCGGCGTCATAGGTTGCGAACTTGCCGAAGTCGGCCTTGACGGATGGGTCCGCCCAGCTCTTGTAAAGCTCACCCATCAAGCCGGGGTCTTCGTTCAGCGTCGGATAGCCGTAGCCGGCGACGTCGATCATCGTCTTGCGGTCGAGCGCCATCGAGACGGCACGGCGGAACTTCAGGTCGTTGAAGGCCTTCTTGTTGTTCTCGTTCGCCGTTTCCAGGTTGAACAGGAAGGCGACCATGCTGCTTGGCGAATACCAGTAATGGAAATGCGCCGGATCCTTGGAAACATAGACATTGTCGATATCGGGAATGAAGGAGACGCCCCAGTCGAGCGTGCCGTCGGCCGTTGCGGTCAGCATCTGATTGTTGTCGGCAAGCTGCGGGAAGCGCATGCAATCGACCTTCAGGTGCTCGTTGTCCCAGTAGTTCGGGTTGCGGCACTGGTCGTAGGTCTGACCGGTGAAGCGCGGCACTTCCGTCAGCGGGCCGCTGCCAACAGGGGTTTCGTTGGCGAAGGTGACCGGATCGGCAACGTCCTTCCAGACATGTTCCGGAACGATCGGCAATTGCGAGATCTGCTCGGCGGCGAGCGAGCTCGGATTGGCGAGCGTGAAGCGCACCGTCTGGCCGTCGACCGCCTGGACATCGGTGATGAAGGTCCAGATGCTGACGAAGTCGAGCGCCGGAAATTTCTTCAGGTAATCATAGGTGAACTTGACGTCGGCTGCGGTCAGCGGCTTGCCGTCCGACCATTTCAGGTTCGGGCGCAGCTTGAAATCGATGCTTTTCAGGTCGTCGGAGAGTTTGAAGCTTTCGGCCAGGCGATAGACCGGCTTGTTGCTGTCGAAGCGGTTGAAAATAACCAGCGGCTCGTAGATGAAGTCGAGCGTCGACTGGCGCGACGAGGTCTGGTTGAACGGGTTGAAGTTGCGAACCCAGGTCGTCGCCGGTTCGATATTCACCGTCAGGACCGTCTGCGCCATGGCAGAACCCGAAAGCAGTGTCAGCGCGGCGGCGGCAAGAAGATATTTTTTCATGTTTATTCCCCTTTTTTATGCGGTGAGAGATGACGTGCCGGTCAGAAGACCAGCGCGCTTGCAAACATGTTTTCGACTTCAGCGTGGGCGGCGCGGACATCGATCTTGAGATTGCCGAGGCGGGCCTTGCCGGTAGCGATCCGCTGCAGGGCAGCTTCCGTCAGCGGGCGGGCGGCCTTGGCGGCGGCTTCGCTTTCCGGGATGTCGCCATGGCTGTGGAGCGCAATATCGAAGCCTGCGTCGAGCACCTGTTTAACGCGTTCCGGCAGGGTGCCGGAGAGCGACTCCATGAAGATGCAGTCTGATATCAGCACGCCGTCATAACCCATGTCGTTGCGGATCACGTCGTGCATGATCGGCGAGACCGATGCCGGCAGCTCCGCGTCATAGGCCGAATAGACGACATGGGCGACCATCGCCCAGGGCGTATCCTTCAGCGCCACGAACGGCTTGAAATCGGTGGCGGTGAGCGTCTCGCGGCTGGCATTGACGACCGGACGCTCCTTGTGGGAGTCGAGCGTCGCACGGCCATGGCCGGGAATGTGCTTGATGACGGGCATGTTGCCGGTCTCGAGCAGGCCATCGACCACCTCGCGGCCGAGGGCAGCGATGAAATCGGGATCAGGGCCGAAGGAGCGGGCGCCGATGACCGCGCTCGTCGTCTCGAAGACGAGATCGAGAACGGGCGAGCAGCCGCTGGAAAGGCCGAGTTCCGTCATCATCGCGCCCATGGCCTGGGAGGAAAGGCGCAGTGCTTTTTTGCCGAGATCAAAATCGCGGCGGGCAAGCTCGGCAAACTGGCCGAAACTGCGGAAGAGCGGCCAGGGGCCGGCATCGAGATGCTGGACGCGGCCGCCTTCCTGGTCGGTGAAGACAGGCGCATCATCGCGGCCGACAGCTTCGCGGAAGCGCTCGATCAGACGCCTCGTCTGCTCCGGTTCGCGCTGATTGCGCCGGCCGACGAAGAGGCCGAGCGGATTGGTCTCGCGATAGAGGGCGAATTCATCATCCGAAATCGTGGGGGTGGGAAGGCCGACGAAAAGGGCGAGCGGGGTCGAGGACAATTCTGGAACTCCGGGATCAGATGGTCATTTCGGCGCGCTTCGCAGCATGCCTTCATAGATGCCCTTGTCGGGGGCGGGGATGGTGATTGCGCCTGCCGCCTTGGCGTAAAAATCGACCGGCCCGGCATCGCCGATGAAGGCATAGGCGTGACCGAGTGTCTTCATCGTCTGAAGGCAGGCGGAAAACAGCGCGAGCCCGATGCCCTTGCCGCGCGCGTCGCGGTCGACACCGGTCGGGCCGAAGAAGCCGCGCGCCGTCGTCTCATAGCAGGCAAAGCCGAGCAGCCTGCCGCCGTCGACTGATATCAGGCAAGCAACGGGCTGGCGGGAGAAGGCGACGGCGACCTCGCTTGCCCAGTTCTCGCTGAACCGTTCGCGAACCCAGCCGAGAACGAGATGCAGTTCCGGGGGGAGGGCCGGGCGGATGGAGACGCCGACGCGGGCAGCTTTTTGCTGCAGGTCGGCGAGCTCGGTGGAATATAGGTTCACAAGCAGGTCTGGCACCTGTCATTCCTCCTCTTATTCCGTTATTACGGAATTTATCCCCTTTTAATGTTATAGACTTGGCCATCCGATCGAGCTTGTCAACAAGGTTTTTCGACGAGCCAAAGAGATGGCCTGCGACTGAGCCGCGGTTTCAACGCAAAGTAGGTGCCGAACGCAAAACGGCCCGGGGAGACCGGGCCGTTTTCGATGGCACGTGTTCGCTGTGCGTCTATTTGTCGTCCTTCCAGAGCCCATGAAAATGCTGCACCGGGCCGTGGCCGGAGCCGACGGTGAGGTCTCCGGCGGCGGCGACCGCGCCGGCGAGGTATTCCTTCGCGATGGCGACCGCCTCCCGCGCCGAGGCGCCCTTGGCGAGTTCGGCCGCCAGCGCGCTAGAGAGCGTGCAGCCGGTGCCATGCGTGTTCTTGGTCGGCACGCGTCGGGCTTCGAACCAATACAGGCCGTCGGCGGTGGCCAGCACGTCGGGGCTCTCGTCGCTGTCGAGATGGCCGCCCTTGACGAGCACGGCGGCCGGGCCAAGCGCCCGCAGCTGTTCGGCCTGCGCTGCCATCTCCGCGCGATTGGTCGCAACCGGCCGGTGCAGCAGGGCGGCGGCCTCGGGAAGGTTCGGGGTCAGAAGGGTTGCGACCGGCAGCAGCCGGCGGGTCAGCACGTCGATGGCTTCCGGCGCAAGCAGGGCGGCCCCACCCTTGGCAATCATCACCGGATCGATGACGATAGGGATGCTGCGCCGATCCGCCAATGCTTCGGCGACGGCCTCGGCAATGCCGGCATTGGCGATCATGCCGATCTTGACGGCATCGACGCGCACATCGGCAAAGACCACATTGATCTGGTCGGCGACGAATTGCGGCGGCACCAGATGCACGCCGCTGACACCTTGGGTATTCTGCGCCGTCAACGCGGTCAGCACCGCCATGCCGTAGACGCCGCGGGCGGAAAAAGCCTTGAGATCGGCCTGGATGCCGGCGCCGCCGGAGGGATCGGAGCCGGCGATCGAGAGAACGTTGCGGATCATGCACGGGCCTTTCGGATTTCGGCGGCGATGCGGCGTGTGGCCGCTTCAGGGTCGGGCGTGCCTGCGATCGCCGAGACGACGGCAAGACCCTTGGCGCCTGCGGCAAACACTTGCGCCACATGATCCGCCTTGAGGCCGCCGATCGCCACCGACGGCACCGGCGAGGCCTTCACCAGCCTGGCAAGACCGTCAAAGCCGATCGGCTGCTTGTGGTCGGCTTTGGTCGGTGTCGCAAACACCGGTCCGACGCCGGTATAATCGACCAGACTGGGATCGACGGCAGCGGCAAGCGCCTCGGTTTCGACCGACAGGCCGAGGATCATCTCGGGGCCGATCATCGCCCGCGCGGTGCGCGCATCCACGTCCTCCTGGCCGATATGCAGACCGTCGGCGCCGATGGCGATGGCCGCCTCGACATCGTCGTTGACGATGAGCAGGGCGCCGGTCCCAACAAGTGCCTGTTTCAGGACGCGGCCGGTCGCAATCATCGCGGTGGTGCCGGCCTGTTTGTCGCGCAATTGCACCATCGTCGCGCCGCCGGCAACGGCGAGGCGCGCCGTTTCGACCATGCCGATCCCGGCGCAGAGTTCGGGGTCGAGCACGAGATAGAGCGAAAGGTCGAAAACCTTCATGCGGCCGATACCCTTGCCCTGGCATCCAGCGTTTCGGCGTCGAGCGCGGCCAGCGCATCCAGGAAGCGCCAGGCGAAGGAGCCCGGGCCGGCCGCCCCGAGCGCGGCAGCCTCGCCGGCGACGGCGAAGGTTGAAAGTGCGCCGACCGTCGCCCCGAAGATATCATCCGGCGCTGTGGCGGCAAAGGCGCCGACGAGGCAGGTGAGCGAGCAGCCGAGCGCGGTGACCTGCGGCATCAGGGCCGATCCGCCTGTTATACGGACGGCCCTTTCACCATCGGTGACGAAATCCACAGCGCCGGTGACGGCGACGACCGCCTGCTGGCGCTCGGCGAGCCGGCGCGCCGATCCTTCGGCCTGCTCGACCGGGTCGCGGCTGTCGACGCCCTGGCCGCGGCTCTCTCCGCCGGCAAGCGCGATGATCTCCGAGGCGTTGCCGCGGATGATCGTGGGCTTGAGCGCCAGCAGAGCCGCGACCGCATCGCGGCGGAAAGCCGTGGCATAATGGGCGACCGGATCGAGCACCCACGGCTTGCCGGCCGATGTCGCCGCCTTCGCAGCCGCCTGCATGCCGTCGATCCATTGCGTCGACAGCGTGCCGATATTGACAGTCAGCGCATTCGCGATCCCGGCGAATTCGCCGGCTTCCTCAGCGGCATGCACCATGGCCGGCGAGGCGCCCGCGGCAAGCAGAACATTGGCGGCGATATTCATGGCGACGTAATTGGTGATGCACTGAACGAGCGGCGGCTTCTCGCGCATCGCTTTCAGCATTGCTCCTGGTGTGGTCCTGGTCTGCATGTGGCCCCTTTCAGGCGGGGGCGGGCACGGGGCGGTTCGTGCGGGCTCAGCCGCGACCCCGAGCGACTCCCTCCGCCGGCATTATCCGGTTCAGGTTCGAAGGGTGCTTCTCAGCCCGTCTGTCGACGAACGCCCCTGTCTCTCATCGCGTTTCTTTTCGCAGAGAACGGGGCGGATGTCACCTCGAAAATGACAGTACTGCGACGGCGCGGCGCGTGAAGCCGGTACCGGCAAACGGAACGCAATCTCCCAGAACGCGAAGTAAATACCTAACGCAAACTTTACCGTGCTGACACGTTAAGGTTGACCGGATTGCGGATTGCAGCGATACGATCTTGCCAGCAAATAAAATCTTCCTGAAGTTGTATTTTAAATGAGAAAATTTTTGAAAAGCGGTATGAAGCGAGGCCTTCGTGATACCGCCCCGGTTCTGATATCCACGGCTTGTGTTCACTTCGATTGCGGGGCGCCAACGAAATGAATACTTGCTACCGGCGGTGCAGTGTTGCTTCTTCGCCACAACCGAACCGAATTGCGGTGAGCCCCAGCATCCCCGTGGCGCCATATTTCCGGGTGAGCTACATGTCAGCAGAGAGCCGCGGCACGCGGTCCGGCGAGTGGTATCGAGAGCGGAGAATCCGCAGCTTTGAGGGATAAGTTCCGCACATGGATGGCGTCGTTTCGCAGCAGCTGGACTCCGGTCTTCGTGCGCTCTGCGGCATCGCCGCATTCTATCGGATCGCTGCGGATGCGGTTCAGCTAGAGCACGACTTGGCATTGAAGGGGCGCATGTCCCAGCCCATCGACATTCAGCGGGCAGCCAAAATCATCGGACTCAAGGCACGTGTGGTCGAGAAGGTCACGGCGCGACGCCTTCGAACCATGCCAGTCCCCGCTATCGTCCAAGTTCGCAGCGGATCCTTTCAGGTGCTCGGCGGGTTGAATCCCTCTGGAAAATACCGGCTTGTCGATCCCATAACGCGCGCTGATCGCGAGATTGCTCCGTCGGATATATTAGCCGAAATCGACGCGCGCGTTATTCTTGTGGGCCGGCGGATCAGAGGAGAAGGGTCGGACCCGCGAGAATTCGGCTTCAAGTGGTTTCTGCCGTCGATCTGGCGTTATCGAAAGCCGCTCGCGCATGTATTGCTCGCATCGCTGTTTGTGCAGATCTTTGCGCTCATCACGCCTTTGTTCTTTCAGGTCGTGGTCGACAAGGTGCTGACGCATAAGGGCTATTCAACGCTGTTTGTGCTTGTCGCCGGCATCGCGATCGTTGGCCTGTTCGATGTCATGCTCCAGTATCTGAGAGCCTATGCGCTGGCTCACACGACGAACCGGATCGACGTCGAGCTCGGCCAACGCTTGTTCCATCACCTGCTACGGCTGCCGTTGGAGTATTTCGAGACGCGGTCTGCCGGTCAGACCGTCGCCCGCGTCCGCGAACTGGAAACCATACGGGCATTCCTGACCGGGCAGGGACTGTTTTCGGCCCTCGATGTCGTTTTCATCTTTGTCTTCATCGCGGTTCTTTTCGCTTATTCCTGGAGCTTGACGCTGATCGTCATTGCCGCCATCCCGATCTACATCCTGATCGGAAGCGTGGTGCGACCGCCGCTGCGCGAATTCGTCAAGGAGAAGTTCAATCGCGGCGCGGCAAGCCAGCAGTTTCTGGTCGAAGCCGTCGTCGGCATCCACACGGTAAAGTCCGCCGCGGTGGAGCCGGTGATGCAGGCGCAGTGGGAGGAGAAGCTCGCAGCTTACGTGCGAACAGCCTTCGATACGACAATGCTGGGCGTCGGCGGGCAAAACGCCATTCAATATGTGAGCAAGCTTTCGACGGCTGCCCTTCTTCTTTTCGGTGCAAGGGCGGTCATCGAAGGCGAGCTTTCGGTCGGCTCACTTGTCGCCTTCAACATGATTGCCGGGCAGGTCACCCAGCCGATCCTGAGGCTGTCCCAACTCTGGCAGGATTTCCAGCAGGTGCAGATCTCGGTCGACAGGCTCGGCGATATCCTCAACACGCCGATAGAGCGTCAGCCAAACGCGCGGTTGTCGTTGCCTGCACCAAAGGGAAAAATCGATTTTCGAAACGTCACCTTCCGGTATCGGCCCGGCTCACCGGAGGTGCTGAAAAACATATCGCTTGAAGTAAAGCCGGGAGAGGTCATCGGCATCGTCGGCACCTCGGGCTCGGGAAAGTCGACGCTCGCGAAACTGGTGCAGCGTCTTTATATCCCCGAAGAGGGGCAGGTCCTTCTTGACGGCATGGATCTCTCCCAGCTCGATCCCGCCTGGCTTCGAAGCCACATCGGAGTCGTTCTCCAAGAGAACCTGCTGTTCAACCGGACGATCCACGACAATATCGCCTTCTCAAACCCGGCGATGCAACGCGCCCAGGTTATTGCTGTCGCCAAGCTCGCCGGGGCGGATGAATTCATTTTGCGATTGCCGCATGGTTACGACACGATGATCGAAGAGCGCGGCGCCAACCTGTCCGGCGGCCAGCGCCAGAGGATCGCCATTGCCCGTGCGCTTGCCACCACTCCCCCGATCCTGATTTTCGATGAAGCGACCAGCGCCCTCGACTATGAAAGCGAGCGCGTCGTGCAAACCAACATGCACCAGATCGCCGCCGGCCGCACCGTTATCATCATCGCGCATCGGCTCGCCGCCGTACGGCCTTGCAACCGCATCATCGGCATGGCGGACGGACGCATAGTGGAAATCGGCAGCCATGATGATCTGCTCAAGCGCCCGGGCGGGCTCTATGCGCGGCTTTGGGCCTTGCAGAACGACAGAGGCGTCGCATGAAAGGTAATGTCGCCAAAGCCGTTCGATATGCCGGCCTTCCCCCGCGCCCGTTGGCGCGATCCGACCACGAGTTTCTGGCGCCGGCGCTCGAAATTCTGGAGACGCCGGCCTCGCCGGTGCGTCTGGCGCTGATCCTGATCATTTGCGCCTTCGTCACGACGGCGTTGATCTGGTCTTATATCGGCCGCATCGACATCATCGCGGCCGCACAAGGCAAAATTCAGCCGACCGGCCGCGTCAAAGTTGTTCAGCCATTGTTGACAGGCAAGGTGAAGGCACTTCCGCCGCCGAATGGCGCGCCCGTCAAGAGCGGTGATATCCTGCTCGAACTCGACCCGACGGATGCCATTGCCGATGAGACGGACGCAACAAAAGGCCTGGCGTCCGTGAGATCAGAGGTCCGTCGTCGAAAAGCCGCGGTGGACTATGTTCGGTCTCAGGAGAGCGACCAGCCGCTGCCGACGATCTCCTGGGATGCAGATGTGCCCGAGGAATTGCGTCGTCGTGAAGAAGGCATCCTGCGGGGCGATCTCGAGCAATTCCAGGCCGCGGCTGCGTCGCTCGATGCTCAGAAGTACCAGAAGGAAGTGGAGCGCGATCGTCTGGTCGTGACGGTTGCGGCTCAGAACTCGCTGGTTGAGACCCTGAAAGAGCGCGTGGCGATGCGCAGTGCGCTGGCTTCGAAGGACGCCGGCACGATGGCGAGTGTGATCGATGCCACGGAAACATTGAAAGAGCAGGCGACACAGCTTGCCGTGCAGGAGAGCCACCTCGCAGATGCCGTGGCCGGCATCGAGGTCTTCGCGCGGGAGAAGGACAAGCTGACGCGAACCTTCCTGAGCGATCAACTCGGGCGGCTCGGCGATGCGGAGCGTCGGGTCGAAGAACTGGAGCAGAGGCTGGCGAAAGCCAGGAATGTTCGCGAGCAGATGACCTTGCGCAGTCCAATAGACGGCACGGTGCAGGCGTCTTCGATTACCAGTGTGGGTCAAGTGGTGACCGTCGGCCAGGATGTGATGCGTGTCGTGCCTGAGGGGAGCGCGTTGGAGCTCGAAGTCTACGCTTTGAACAAGGACATCGGCTTCATCAAAATCGGACAGGACGCTGTCGTCAAGCTCGAAGCCTTTCCCTTCACCCGCTACGGAACGATCGCAGCCCACGTCACCAAAATTGCGGCAGATGCGATCCCTGAACCCGACGCCGCACGCCGTGAGGGCGACCCTGCGGCAAGACAGGCGGAGACAACGTTCGGCGGCGCCGAAAGAATGCAGAACCTGGTTTTTCCGGTCACATTGAGCCTCGAGACCGACCAGATTTCAGCAGATGGCCGTAACGTCAAGTTAAGTGCGGGCATGGCAGCAATTGCGGAAGTGCGAACGGGCGAGCGCAGAATGCTGGAATATGTCTTTTCGCCTTTGGTTGAGGTCGCGGAGGAAGCACTTCATGAGCGATAGTTGCGAAGATCAAAAACTTTCTGAACATAATTGAAGCTTTTAGTTGAAGTTTCCCCTTTTGTGCAGCAGAGGGAAACGGCATTAGGCGCGGCCGAATGGAATAGGCAAACGGGGATTTTATGACGGACCTTATTACTCCGACGAAGATCGTCAACACGACTGGCGATAGGAAAGTTGACGGGCTTCTTGATGTCTTCGCCTGGGACGGAACGATAACCTATGCGTTTCCCACAACCTCGGGATCCTATGTCTATAGCGGCGAGAAAAATTCTCAATTTTCTTCAATTTCGTCGCAACAGCAGACTCTCGCCTTGTTTTTTATGGAGCAGTCCTATGGGAATGCGGCAAATGACGGCTTCTCCGTAGAGGGGTTCACGAACGCCAACTTTGAGGCCGGAAGCGCGGATACCGCAACCGTGCGGTTCGCTCAATCTTCCCTACCTCCAACGGCGTGGACCTATATGCCAGGTGGCACCCGCGGCGGCGATATCTGGTTCGGGACGAAATATGCTGGCACCGAGGATGACCTTCGCTTTCCCGAGTTCGGCAACTATGCGGGCCATACCGTGGCCCATGAACTGGGTCATGCTCTCGGGCTGAAACATGCTCACGAAGCGGGTGATTTCAACGGGACAGTCGTTCCGAGCGCCTACGACTCGCTCGAATATACGATCATGACCTACCACACATTTATCGGAGACGATGAGAGCGGGGCGAAGTATGAGCATGATGGCGCGCCACAAACCTTCATGATGCTCGACATCGCCGCCCTGCAGCAAATGTATGGTGCGGACTATACGACGAACGGTGGCGACACCGTCTATAAGTGGAATCCGAACGAAGGCGTCACCTATGTCAACGGCGTTGCGGCCATCACGCCCGCTGCCAACCGCATCTTCGCGACAATCTGGGACGGCGGCGGTATCGATACCTATGATTTGAGCGCTTATACCACCGCCCTCAAGATCGACTTGCGAGCAGGGGGGTACTCGGTCTTTTCCCAGGGCCAGTTGGCCGACCTGGGAGGTGGTCCGAACAATGGCTACGCCCGCGGCAATATTTTCAACGCGCTTCTTTATGACAGCAACGTTGCCTCCTTGATCGAGAATGTTCAGGCCGGCTCAGGGAACGACAACATTGTCGGCAACGAGGCGAACAATACGCTTTGGGGCAATGCCGGAGATGATTCGCTTTACGGCGGTATCGGTGACGACACATTGATCGGAGGCGTTGGTTCCGACTGGATGGTGGGCGGGGCCGGCAACGATCTCTATGTTGTCGACGACAACTTCGATTTTGTGATCGAGAGTGCGAACCAGGGGACGGACACAGTCCAGACGGCGCTTTCAAGCTATACGCTCCGCAACAATGTCGAGACCTTGACCTACACGGGGTCAGCCAACTTCACCGGCACGGGCAATGTGCTTGCTAATACGATCACCGGCGGCGACGGCAACGACACGCTGGATGGCGGGGCAGGTGCGGACATCTTGATCGGCGGTGCCGGCAGCGACACCTATATCGTCGACAGCGTTGCCGATAGCGTTACCGAGAACGCCGATGCGGGAACCGACATGGTTCGCGCGACATCAGCAAGCTATACGCTTGGCACCAATGTCGAGAACCTCACCTACATCGGCACGGGAACTTTTATCGGAACAGGCAATGCGTTGAACAACATCCTGGCCGGGGGGGCAGGCGCTGACACCCTGGACGGAAAGGCGGGAGCAGACACACTGATCGGCGGAGCGGGCAACGACACCTATATTGTCGATGTTCTGGCCGACGTGGTCACCGAAGGGCTGAATGCGGGCACCGATCAGATCAATACGACGCTTTCTTCCTATGCTTTGACGAATATTGCCAACGTCGAAAACCTGAAGTTCATCGGCAGCGGCGATTTTAGCGGGACTGGCAACAGCCTCGCCAACGCGATCACCGGCGGCGCCGGCAACGATCTTCTGGACGGCGGCGCCGGCAATGACACGCTGGTCGGCGGGGCTGGCAACGACATCTATGTGGTCGACAGTGCGAGCGACGTCGTCACCGAGGCGGCCAGCGCCGGCACCGACGAAATCCGCACGGCGCTTGCGAGCTATACGCTCGGCAACAATGTCGAGAACCTGACCTACACGGGATCCGCCAGCTTCACCGGCACCGGCAATGCGCTTGATAACACGATCACCGGCGGCGCCGGCAATGATGTGCTGAATGGCGGGGCAGGTGCCGATAGCTTGATCGGCGGCGCAGGCGACGACACCTACATCGTCGACAATGCCGCCGACAGCGTCACCGAGGACGTCGATGCGGGAACCGACACGGTGCAGACGAATCTGACCGCCTATACGCTGGGGGTCAATGTCGAAAACCTCACCTATGGCGGAACGGGAACGTTCGCCGGAACAGGCAATGAGCTTGCCAATACGATCAGCGGCGCGGCAGGTGCTGACACCCTGGACGGAAAGGCCGGAGCAGACATACTGATCGGCGGGGCGGGCAACGACACCTATATCGTCGAAGATCTTACCGACGTGGTCACCGAAGGGCTGAATGCAGGCACCGATCTGATCAATACGACGCTTTCTTCCTATGCCTTGACCAATATTGCCAATGTCGAGAAGTTGACCTTCACCGGCACCGGCGATTTTGTTGGGACTGGAAACAGCCTTGCCAACACGATCACCGGCGGCGACGGCAACGACACGCTTGATGGCGGCGCCGGCAATGACACGCTGAATGGCGGTGCCGGCAACGACATTTATGTGGTCGACAGTGCGAGCGACGTCGTCATCGAGGCGGTCAGCGGCGGCACCGACGAAATCCGCACGGGACTTGCAGCCTACTCGATCGCCGCATTGGTCAATGTCGAGAACCTGACCTACACGGGATCCGCCAATTTCACCGGCACCGGCAATGCGCTTGATAACACGATCACCGGCGGCGCCGGCAATGACACGCTGAATGGCGGGGCAGGCGCTGACACGCTGATCGGCGGTGCGGGCAGCGACATCTACATCGTCGATAATGCCGCCGACAGCGTCGCCGAGAACGCCGATGCGGGGACCGACACGGTTCGGACGAACCTGGCGAGCTATACGCTTGCCGCCGATGTCGAGAACCTGAGCTTTACCGGCACGGGGGCGTTTGCGGGCACGGGCAACAATCTCGACAACGTGATCACCGGGGGCGCTGCCATCGATACGTTGTCGGGCGGCGCCGGCAATGATGTGCTGAACGGCGGGGCAGGCGCTGACACGCTGATCGGCGGTGCGGGCGATGACACCTACATCGTCGACAATGCCGCCGACAGCGTCGCCGAAGCCGCCGATGCGGGAAGCGACACGGTTCGCACGACACTGGCAAGCTATACGCTTGGCAGCGATGTCGAGAACCTCACCTACCTCGGCACGGGAACGTTTGCCGGAACAGGCAATGCGCTTGCCAATACGATCAGCGGCGCGGCAGGTGCCGACATCCTGGACGGAAAGGCCGGTGCGGACAGCTTGATCGGCGGGGCGGGTAACGACACCTATATTGTCGATGATCTGGCCGACGTGGTCACCGAAGGGCTGAATGCAGGCACCGATCTGATCAGGACGGCGCTTTCAAGCTATACGCTCGGCAGCAATGTCGAGAACCTGATCTTCACCGGCACCGGCACCGGCGATTTTAGCGGGACTGGCAACAGCCTCGCCAACGTGATCACCGGCGGCGCCGGCAACGATCTTCTGGACGGTGGCGCCGGCAATGACATGCTGAATGGCGGTGCCGGCAACGACATTTATGTGGTCGACAGTGCGAGCGACGTCGTCATCGAGGCGGTCAGCGGCGGCACCGACGAAATCCGCACGGGACTTGCAGCCTACTCGATCGCCGCATTGGTCAATGTCGAGAACCTGACCTACACGGGATCCGCCAATTTCACCGGCACCGGCAATGCGCTTGATAACACGATCACCGGCGGCGCCGGCAATGACACGCTGAATGGCGGGGCAGGCGCTGACACGCTGATCGGCGGTGCGGGCAGCGACATCTACATCGTCGACAATGCCGGCGACAGCGTCGCCGAAGCCGCCGATGGGGGAAGCGACACGGTTCGCACGACACTGGCAAGCTATACGCTTGGCAGCGATGTCGAGAACCTCACCTACCTCGGCACGGGAACGTTTGCCGGAACAGGCAATGCGCTTGCCAATACGATCAGCGGCGCGGCAGGTGCCGACATCCTGGACGGAAAGGCCGGTGCGGACAGCTTGATCGGCGGGGCGGGTAACGACACCTATATTGTCGATGATCTGGCCGACGTGGTCACCGAAGGGCTGAATGCAGGCACCGATCTGATCAGGACGGCGCTTTCAAGCTATACGCTCGGCAGCAATGTCGAGAACCTGATCTTCACCGGCACCGGCGATTTTAGCGGGACTGGCAACAGCCTCGCCAACGTGATCACCGGCGGCGCCGGCAACGATCTTCTGGACGGCGGCGCCGGCAATGACATGCTGAATGGCGGTGCCGGCAACGACATTTATGTGGTCGACAGTGCGAGCGACGTCGTCATCGAGGCGGTCAGCGGCGGCACCGACGAAATCCGCACGGGACTTGCAGCCTACTCGATCGCCGCATTGGTCAATGTCGAGAACCTGACCTACACGGGATCCGCCAATTTCACCGGCACCGGCAATGCGCTTGATAACACGATCACCGGCGGCGCCGGCAATGACACGCTGAACGGCGGGGCAGGCGCTGACACGCTGATCGGCGGTGCGGGCAGCGACATCTACATCGTCGACAATGCCGGCGACAGCGTCGCCGAAGCCGCCGATGGGGGAAGCGACACGGTTCGCACGACACTGGCAAGCTATACGCTTGGCGCCAATATCGAGAACCTCACCAATATCGGCACGGCAGCCTTTACCGGAACAGGCAACGCGCTGAACAACATCCTGTCCGGAGGGGCGGGGGTCGACACGCTCAAGGGCGGCACGGGCGACGACACCTATGTCATCTCCACCGGTGACATCGTCATCGAGAATGCCGACGAGGGAACCGACACGGTGCAGACGGCCCTGGCCGCCTATACGCTGGCGGCCAATGTCGAGAACCTCACCTATGCCGGTACGGCCGCGTTTACCGGCGTCGGCAATGGGCTCGACAATGTCCTCAAGGGCGGTGTTGCTGCCGACAAGCTCATCGGGGCTGGCGGCAACGACACTTTGATCGGCGGGGCTGGTGCCGACACGATGTCGGGTGGGATTGGCGACGACATTTATGTCGTCGATATCGCGACCGACCTGGTGATCGAGAATGCGAACGAGGGGACGGACACGGTCCAGACGGTGCTTGTCAGCTATACGCTCGGCAACAATGTCGAGACCCTGACCTACACCGGGTCCGCCAGCTTCACCGGCACCGGCAATGCGCTTGATAACACGATCACCGGCGGCGCCGGCAATGACACGCTGAATGGCGGGGCAGGCGCCGACACGCTGATCGGCGGTGCGGGCAGCGACATCTACATCGTCGATAATGCCGCCGACAGCGTCGCCGAGAACGCCGATGCGGGGACCGACACGGTTCGGACGAACCTGGCGAGCTATACGCTTGCCGCCGATGTCGAGAACCTGAGCTTTACCGGCACGGGGGCGTTTGCGGGCACGGGCAACAATCTCGACAACGTGATCACCGGGGGCGCTGCCATCGATACGTTGTCGGGCGGCGCCGGCAATGATGTGCTGAACGGCGGGGCAGGCGCTGACACGCTGATCGGCGGTGCGGGCGATGACACCTACATCGTCGACAATGCCGCCGACAGCGTCGCCGAAGCCGCCGATGCGGGAAGCGACACGGTTCGCACGACACTGGCAAGCTATACGCTTGGCAGCGATGTCGAGAACCTCACCTACCTCGGCACGGGAACGTTTGCCGGAACAGGCAATGCGCTTGCCAATACGATCAGCGGCGCGGCAGGTGCCGACATCCTGGACGGAAAGGCCGGTGCGGACAGCTTGATCGGCGGGGCGGGTAACGACACCTATATTGTCGATGATCTGGCCGACGTGGTCACCGAAGGGCTGAATGCAGGCACCGATCTGATCAGGACGGCGCTTTCAAGCTATACGCTCGGCAGCAATGTCGAGAACCTGATCTTCACCGGCACCGGCACCGGCGATTTTAGCGGGACTGGCAACAGCCTCGCCAACGTGATCACCGGCGGCGCCGGCAACGATCTTCTGGACGGCGGCGCCGGCAATGACATGCTGAATGGCGGTGCCGGCAACGACATTTATGTGGTCGACAGTGCGAGCGACGTCGTCATCGAGGCGGTCAGCGGCGGCACCGACGAAATCCGCACGGGACTTGCAGCCTACTCGATCGCCGCATTGGTCAATGTCGAGAACCTGACCTACACGGGATCCGCCAATTTCACCGGCACCGGCAATGCGCTTGATAACACGATCACCGGCGGCGCCGGCAATGACACGCTGAATGGCGGGGCAGGCGCTGACACGCTGATCGGCGGTGCGGGCAGCGACATCTACATCGTCGACAATGCCGGCGACAGCGTCGCCGAAGCCGCCGATGGGGGAAGCGACACGGTTCGCACGACACTGGCAAGCTATACGCTTGGCGCCAATATCGAGAACCTCACCAATATCGGCACGGCAGCCTTTACCGGAACAGGCAACGCGCTGAACAACATCCTGTCCGGAGGGGCGGGGGTCGACACGCTCAAGGGCGGCACGGGCGACGACACCTATGTCATCTCCACCGGTGACATCGTCATCGAGAATGCCGACGAGGGAACCGACACGGTGCAGACGGCCCTGGCCGCCTATACGCTGGCGGCCAATGTCGAGAACCTCACCTATGCCGGTACGGCCGCGTTTACCGGCGTCGGCAATGGGCTCGACAATGTCCTCAAGGGCGGTGTTGCTGCCGACAAGCTCATCGGGGCTGGCGGCAACGACACTTTGATCGGCGGGGCTGGTGCCGACACGATGTCGGGTGGGATTGGCGACGACATTTATGTCGTCGATATCGCGACCGACCTGGTGATCGAGAATGCGAACGAGGGGACGGACACGGTCCAGACGGTGCTTGTCAGCTATACGCTCGGCAACAATGTCGAGACCCTGACCTACACCGGGTCCGCCAGCTTCACCGGCACCGGCAATGCGCTTGATAACACGATCACCGGCGGCGCCGGCAATGACACGCTGAATGGCGGGGCAGGCGCCGACACGCTGATCGGCGGTGCGGGCAGCGACATCTACATCGTCGATAATGCCGCCGACAGCGTCGCCGAGAACGCCGATGCGGGGACCGACACGGTTCGGACGAACCTGGCGAGCTATACGCTTGCCGCCGATGTCGAGAACCTGAGCTTTACCGGCACGGGGGCGTTTGCGGGCACGGGCAACAATCTCGACAACGTGATCACCGGGGGCGCTGCCATCGATACGTTGTCGGGCGGCGCCGGCAATGATGTGCTGAACGGCGGGGCAGGCGCTGACACGCTGATCGGCGGTGCGGGCGATGACACCTACATCGTCGACAATGCCGCCGACAGCGTCGCCGAAGCCGCCGATGCGGGAAGCGACACGGTTCGCACGACACTGGCAAGCTATACGCTTGGCAGCGATGTCGAGAACCTCACCTACCTCGGCACGGGAACGTTTGCCGGAACAGGCAATGCGCTTGCCAATACGATCAGCGGCGCGGCAGGTGCCGACATCCTGGACGGAAAGGCCGGTGCGGACAGCTTGATCGGCGGGGCGGGTAACGACACCTATATTGTCGATGATCTGGCCGACGTGGTCACCGAAGGGCTGAATGCAGGCACCGATCTGATCAGGACGGCGCTTTCAAGCTATACGCTCGGCAGCAATGTCGAGAACCTGATCTTCACCGGCACCGGCACCGGCGATTTTAGCGGGACTGGCAACAGCCTCGCCAACGTGATCACCGGCGGCGCCGGCAACGATCTTCTGGACGGTGGCGCCGGCAATGACATGCTGAATGGCGGTGCCGGCAACGACATTTATGTGGTCGACAGTGCGAGCGACGTCGTCATCGAGGCGGTCAGCGGCGGCACCGACGAAATCCGCACGGGACTTGCAGCCTACTCGATCGCCGCATTGGTCAATGTCGAGAACCTGACCTACACGGGATCCGCCAATTTCACCGGCACCGGCAATGCGCTTGATAACACGATCACCGGCGGCGCCGGCAATGACACGCTGAACGGCGGGGCAGGCGCTGACACGCTGATCGGCGGTGCGGGCAGCGACATCTACATCGTCGACAATGCCGGCGACAGCGTCGCCGAAGCCGCCGATGGGGGAAGCGACACGGTTCGCACGACACTGGCAAGCTATACGCTTGGCGCCAATATCGAGAACCTCACCAATATCGGCACGGCAGCCTTTACCGGAACAGGCAACGCGCTGAACAACATCCTGTCCGGAGGGGCGGGGGTCGACACGCTCAAGGGCGGCACGGGCGACGACACCTATGTCATCTCCACCGGTGACATCGTCATCGAGAATGCCGACGAGGGAACCGACACGGTGCAGACGGCCCTGGCCGCCTATACGCTGGCGGCCAATGTCGAGAACCTCACCTATGCCGGTACGGCCGCGTTTACCGGCGTCGGCAATGGGCTCGACAATGTCCTCAAGGGCGGTGTTGCTGCCGACAAGCTCATCGGGGCTGGCGGCAACGACACTTTGATCGGCGGGGCTGGTGCCGACACGATGTCGGGTGGGATTGGCGACGACATTTATGTCGTCGATATCGCGACCGACCTGGTGATCGAGAATGCGAACGAGGGGACGGACACGGTCCAGACGGCGCTTGTCAGCTATACGCTCGGCACCAATGTCGAGACCCTGACCTATACCGGGTCCGCCAGCTTCACCGGCACCGGCAACGCGCTTGCCAACACGATCACCGGCGGCGCCGGCAATGACACGCTGAATGGCGGGGCAGGCGCCGACACGCTGATCGGCGGTGCGGGCAGCGACACTTACATCGTCGACAATGCCGCCGACAGCGTCACCGAAGCCGTCGCCGCGGGGATCGACACGGTTCGCACGACCCTGGCAAGCTATACGCTTGGCAGCGATGTCGAGAACCTCACCTATGTGGGAACGGCAGCCTTTACCGGAACAGGCAATGCGCTGAACAACATCCTGACCGGGGGGGCAGGTGCCGACACCTTGGACGGAAAGGCAGGAGCAGACATACTGATCGGCGGAGCGGGCAACGATACCTATATTGTCGATGATCTGGCCGACGTGGTCACCGAAGGGGTGAATGCAGGCACCGATCTGGTCAGGACGACGCTTTCAAGCTATACGCTCGGCAACAATGTCGAGAACCTGACCTATACGGGATCCGCCAGCTTCACCGGCACCGGCAATGCGCTTACCAACATGATCACCGGCGGTGCCGGCAATGATCTTCTGGACGGCGGCGCCGGCAATGACATACTGATCGGCGGGGCTGGCAACGACATCTATGTGGTCGACAGTACGAGCGAAGTCGTCACCGAGGCGGTCAGCGCCGGCACCGACGAAATCCGCACGGCGCTTGCGGGCTATACGCTCGGCGACAATGTCGAGAATCTGACCTATACGGGATCCGCCAACTTCACCGGCACCGGCAATGCGCTCGCCAACACCATCACCGGCGGCGCCGGCAACGACATACTGGACGGTGGCGCTGGCGCCGATAGCTTGATCGGCGGTGCGGGTGACGACACCTACATCGTCGACAATGCCGCCGACAGCGTCACCGAGAACGCCGATGCAGGAAGCGACACGGTTCGCACGACGCTGGCGAGTTATACGCTTGGCAGCGATGTCGAGAACCTCACCTATGCCGGAACGTCTGACTTCAGCGGAACAGGAAATTCGCTGGATAACCTCATTCTCGGCGGTAGTGGGACCAACACGCTGACCGGTGGCGCCGGCAACGATATTCTCATTGGCGGGGAGGCAGCTGATTTCTTCGTTTATTCGCCGAACTGGGGTCACGATACGATCATAGACTTCATGGCAATCGGCACGGCGCATGACACGATCCGGATCGATCACAGCATTTTCGCCGATTGGGCGTCGCTTCTTGCTGCATCCAGTCAGTCTGGCAGCGATACAATCGTTACAGCCGATATCGACAACACCATAACGTTGAAGAACGTGGCCGTATCAAGCCTAGACTCGTTCGACTTCCTGTTCGCGTGAGCCCAATAAAACCTCCCCGATAGAAATCATGCCGGGGAGGATGGCCGATTTTCAAAGTATATCGCGAAACTGTGCGGCCTTCGCGCCGTTGATGTCAGCTGGATGTGGCGTAAGCATCGCCCATTCCCTAACTCAAATCATGCAGATCCGTCGTCATCGCCGGCCCAATCGAAAACTCCGAAAACCGCACCCTCAACCCACTGCGCTCCGGCGTGCAGGCTGTCGGGCCTACCTCATAATGCGCGGCTACGGGGAAGGGCGCTAACCGCAGCAGCGGCCAGAAACTGCCATCGCGCGAAGCCTGGATGCGCATCGCGCCGTTGGCGACGGTGACGCGGATACGGAAATCTTCCAATTCCTTGAAGGGCTGCGCCACCGACCAGTCGGATCTGCCGTCGGTGACGACGGTGCTGAGGAAGGGTTCGCCGTCGGTGAACTCGACGCCTGTTTTCACCCAGCATTTCTCGTCGATGCGCACCATCAGGCCGGCCTGGTCGTAGAGCGTGCGGAATTCGCCCTGGACGCGGATTTGCGCGGTGAAGCCGTCGGCGGTGGGAAAGGCGAGGAAATGGCCGCTGTCGCGGGTGAAGCCGTAATGGGTTTGCCGCCAGAAATCGGTTTTCTCGTCGGTCGTCAGGGTGAGGGCGGCTTCGTCCGCCTGCCAGTTTGCCGGCTCGTTCAGCCATTTGCCGCCGTTGAAATCGATGCTCATCCTGTTCTCCCGTTCCGTGAAGCCTGGCCGCAGGGCGGTCGCCCGACCTTGGCATATCACGCAGCCCCAGTGGAGGGGCGCAGGCGCATCTGAAGATGGTGTTTTTTCGATGTTGCGCTATCCGTGGCTGCATAATCCGTCGCTGCTGCTTGACAGGATCGATCCATCTCCTATTCTGTTACAAAAAGATGAATTACATAATTGTGGAACTAAACGGGAGCCCTCAGATGAAAACATTGGTCGCATTCCTTCTCGGCATTGCGTTCGTCACCCTGCCTTCGACGCTGCTTGCCCAGGAAAAGGGCGGTGTCATCAACGTCGCAACGATCGGCGAGCCGCCGACGCTCGATCCGATGTCGTCGACGGCCGATCTCGTCGGCATCGTCACCCAGCACATTTTCGAAACGCTCTACACCTTCGACAAGAGCTGGAACGTCACGCCGCTTCTGGCCGAAAGCCTGCCTGAGATCAGCGCCGACGGCAAAACCTATACGATCAAGCTCAGGACCGGCATCAAGTTCCACGACAATACCGACATGACCTCGGAAGATGTCGTCGCCTCGCTTGGCCGCTGGATGAAGATCGCTTCGCGCGGTAAGCAGGTGGCCGGTTTCATCGACAAGGTCACCGCCGTCGATCCGACGACCGTCACCATCACGCTGAAGCAGCCCTATGCGCCGCTGACCTCGCTGCTTGCCTTCAACAATTCGGCGGCGATCATCATCCCGTCCGAAAAGCAGGACGAGCCGATGAAGGAATTCATCGGCACCGGTCCCTACATGCTGAAGGAGCGCAAGGCCGACCAGTATATCCAGCTCGTCCGCTTCGACGGCTACAAGTCGCGCGAAGGCGACAGCAACGGTTATGGCGGCGCTCGCCACCAATATCTCGATGAGATCCGCTTCGTACCGGTGCCGGATCCGAACACCCGCGTCGAGGCCGCCGTTTCCGGCCAGTATGATTATGTCGACTCGATCCCGGTCGAATCCTACGACAAGCTGAAGGCCTCCACCGCCTCGCAGCCGATCATCCTCAAGCCCTTCGGTTATCCCGTCTTCGTCTTCAACACCGCCGATGGCATCAACAAGAATGTCGAAGTCCGCAAGGCGATTCGCCAGGCGCTCAGCATGGAGGACATGCTGGCCGCGGCTTTCGGCAGCAAGGATTTTTACACGCTCGACGGCGCCATCTATCCGAAGACCTTTGCCTGGTCGACGGATGCTGGCGTCGAGGGCGCCTATAACGTCGCCGATCCGGAAGGGGCGGCCGCTGCCGCCAAGAAGGCCGGTTACAACGGCGAACCGATCCGGATTCTAACCAGCCGCCAGTACGAGTTCCACTACAAGATGGCGCAGGTTGCCGCCGAATATCTGAAGCTTGCCGGCTTCACCGTCGATATGCAGGTTGTGGACTGGGCGACGCTGACGCAGCGCCGCACCGATCCGAAGCTTTGGGATATCTACATCACTCATAGCCCCTTCCTGCCGGAGCCGGCTCTTATCGGCTCGCTCTCGACCAGTTCGCCCGGCTGGTGGGATACGCCGGCCCGCAAGGCCGCCGTCGATGCCTTCACTTCGGAAGTCGATCCGAAGAAGCGCGTGGCACTCTGGGCCGATGTCCAGAAGGCCGTTTATACCGACGCGCCCTTCATGAAGATCGGCGACTTCAACGCCGTCTCGGCAAAGTCGGTCAAGCTCGACGGCGTCGATCCGGCGCCGTGGCCGTATTTCTGGAATGCTTCGATCAAGAAGTGATGGAGTGACTTTGGTGGCCATCGCTAGCTCCCTCATCCCTGTGCTTGTCACAGGGATCCAGCCACGGCGCCTCTGCGCCGTGATTGACCCTTATTCGGTCAAGGAGTCTTCCGCGCCCAACGACTTGGGCGCGCTGGATTCCTGTGACAAGCACAGGAATGAGGGGAGAGGAACGGCAGATTCCACTACGATACCACGGGGACCAAGCGCAGGAGCAAGGTTCGGATGATACGCTACACCCTCCAGCGCCTGTTCGGCATGATCGTCGTGATGTTTCTCGTCGTCACGATCGTCTTCGTCATCGTGCGCGTGACACCGGGAGATCCAGCCGCTGTCATGCTCGGGCCGGATGCGACGCCGCAGGATATTGCCGATCTCAGGTCCCGGCTCGGCCTCGATCAGTCGCTCGGCCTGCAATATCTCTATTATATCGGCCAGCTGCTGAAGGGCGATCTCGGCCAGTCGATCTTTCTCAACATGCCGGTCACCGCGGCGCTCATCGACCGCGCCGAGCCGACCTTCTTCCTGACGCTGTTCTCGCTGGTCATTGCCAGCATCATCGCCCTGCCGATCGGCATCTATGCCGCCTATCGCCGCGGCTCCTTGGTCGACCAGGCGGCAACGACGCTTGCAATGTTTGCCGCCAGTATTCCAAGCTTCTGGCTCGGCCTCATCCTGATGCAGTTCTTCGCCGTCCGGCTTAACCTCTTCCCGGTCTCGGGTTATGGCGGCCCCGGCTCGACCTTCTTCGAGCGCATGTATCATCTGACGCTGCCGGCCTTTGCGCTCGGCATCGTCTCCTCGGCGCTGATCCTGCGTTTCACCCGCGCCTCGATGCTCGATGTGCTCGGCGACGATTATATCCGCACGGCGCGCGCCAAGGGGCTGATCGAGCGCAAGGTGATCCTCAAACATGCGCTGAAGAATGCGCTGATCCCGATCCTGACGGTGCTCGGCCTGACGGCGGCGGTGCTGATTTCGGGCGCCGTCGTCACCGAAACCGTCTTCGGCCTGCCGGGAGTCGGCAATCTCGTCGTCTCGGCGGTGCTGCGCCGCGACTACCCCGTCATCCAGGGCGCGCTGCTGGTTATCGCCGCGCTCTACGTGCTGATCAATTTTGCGATCGACATGCTTTATCTGCTGGTCGATCCGAGGGTGCGCTACTGATGGCCGATATCGCGATCAAGCCAACCGAAAGCGAGGGCGGCAAATTCGTCCGCCGCCTGCTGAAGCGCAGGACGGTGGCCTTTGGCCTGTTGATCCTGACGATCTTCGTGCTGCTGGCGGTGTTTGCGCCTGTCGTCGCGCCCTATTCACCGTCGAAACTGTCCATCGTCAACCGGCTGAAGCCGCCGAGCGGCATGTTCTTCTTCGGCACGGACGAATTCGGCCGCGACGTCTTCTCGCGCACGATCTTCGCCGCGCGCCTGTCGCTGCTGGTCGGCGCTGCCGTCGTGACGCTTTCGGCGGTGATCGGCGTGACGCTCGGCCTGCTCGCCGGCTTTTTCCAGAAGCTCGACACGCCGATCGCCCGGCTGATCGATGCGATGATGGCATTCCCGGATATTCTGCTGGCGATCGCGCTGGTCGCCGCCCTCGGTCCCTCGCTGACGACTGTCATCATCGCGCTGTCGATCGTCTATGCGCCGCGCCTTGCCCGCATCGTCCGCGCATCGACGCTGGTTATTCGTGAGCTTCCCTATGTCGAGGCGGCGAGGGCGCTCGGGATTTCGACCTTCCATATCATGACGCGGCATGTGCTGCGCAATCTGCTGTCGCCGATCCTGGTGCAAGCGACGTTCCTCTTTGCCAGCGCCATGCTTGCCGAAGCCGGCCTGTCTTTTCTCGGCCTCGGCGTCAGCCCTGAGATCCCGACCTGGGGAACGATGATCGCCGCCGGCCGGCAATATATCGGCCAGGCCGACTGGATGACGCTGTTTCCCGGCGTCGCCATCATTCTTTCGGTGCTGTCGCTGCAGATGGTCGGTGACGGCCTTAGGGACATGCTCGACCCAAGACTTCGCAAGGATCTTTAAATCCGCCGACCCCTCGGTCGGCTTAATCCAAATTCGCCAAATCGAAAATTGCATGACAGGAGTTTGCGTGAATCAGTTTCCCACCGCCGCCGGCAAGGCCGAGAACTCGCCTTACGAACGGCTTGCCGCCCTCGGCATAACGCTGCCGCCGCCGCCGCCGCCGATCGCCAATTTCGTGACGCATGTGCTGGAGGGCAATATGCTCTATCTCTCCGGCCAGGGACCGCGCGAGGCCGACGGCTTCCTGCATGCCGGCAAGGTTGGCGCCGACGTCGGTGTCGAGGCGGCCTATGATCATGCGCGGCTGACCGGCATCAATCTGCTCGCCGTCATGCAGGATGCGCTCGGCGATCTCTCCCGCGTCAAGCGGGTGGTCAAGCTGCTCGGCATGGTCAATGCCGTGCCCGAGTTCGAGGATCATCCGAGCGTCATCAACGGCTGCTCGGATCTCTTGATCGAGGTCTTCGGGCCGGCTGGCGAACATGCCCGCTCGGCCGTCGGCTTCGGCTCGCTGCCCGGCAACATCACCGTCGAGATCGAGGCGATCGTCGCCTTGCACGGCTGACGAGAACTTTCATATTGGGAGCAGGGTTCTATTTTATCCCGCTACTCGCCCCAGAATTCTGGAGACCTTCATGTCCACTGATATCAGACCATCAATCGGTCTTCGCCCCGTCATCAACGTATCGGGCACGATGACGGGCCTCGGCGCTTCGATCGTCGTGCCGGAGGCGATCGAGGCGATGGCGTCGATCCTGCCGCATTTCGTCGAGATCAACGACCTGCAGCGCAAGGCCAGCACCGTCATTGCCCGGCTGACCGGCGGCGAGGCGGGTTTCGTCACCGCCTCCTGCTCGGCCGGCATTTCGCTCGCCGTTGCCGGGGCCATCACCGGCGACAATCTGCTGGCGATCGAGAAGCTGCCGGATGTCACCTCCGAGAAGAACGAAGTGCTGGTGCAGATGGGCCATGTGGTGAGCTACGGCGCACCGGTCGACCAGGCGATCCGGCTTGCCGGCGGCAAGGTCGTGCTGATCGGCCAGGCAACCTCGACGCATCGCTTCCACATGGAAAATGCCATCACCGAAAAAACCGCGGCTGCAGTCTATGTCGTTTCCCATCATGTCGTCGACTACGGCCTGCTCAACCTGAAGGAATTTGTCGAGATCGCCCATGCCAGGGGCGTGCCGGTCATCGTCGATGCGGCCTCGGAATATGATCTCAGGGTTTTCCTGGAGCAGGGCGCCGAAATCGCCCTTTACTCCGGCCACAAATTCCTCGGCGGCCCGACTTCGGGCATCGTGGCCGGCAAGAAGGAACTGGTGCGCCACGCCTTCCTGCAGAATATGGGCATCGGCCGCGGCATGAAGGTCGGCAAGGAGAGCATCTTCGGGGTCATGGCGGCACTCGAAGCCTGGGAAAGCCGCGATCATGCCGGCATCCGCGAACGCGAGACCGGCTATCTCAACCTGTGGAAGCGCGCGCTCGACGGCCGCCCCGGTGTCACCGCGCTGATCGAGCCGGATCCGACCAACAATCCGCTCGATCGGCTGCGTCTGATCGTTGAGCCCGAGCAGGCGCATATCACCGCCTGGGATCTGGCCGATGCGCTGGCGAGGGGCAACCCGCCGATCATCGTGCGCGATCACGAGGTGGAGCACCGCTATTTCTATCTCGACCCGTGCAACCTGCACCCCGGTCAGGAGACGATCGTCGCCGAACGTCTGGCGGAAGAACTCGACAAGGCGCGTGCCTCCAACGAGATCATCGCAACGCCCATCGAGAACCGTAGCCGGCACCGTTTCGATGGTATGCTGCGCTGGCCGGATTGAGCCGAAGAGGAGCGGATATGGCCAGGGTCCAAGCGCAACCGATCGAGTCGGCAGACGTTCTTTCCGTCGACGGACTGACGACGTCCTTTCTGGTGGACGGCGTCTGGAAACCTGTTGTGCGCGACGTCTCCTTCACCGTCGCACCTGGTGAAACGGTGGCGATCGTCGGCGAATCCGGCTCGGGCAAGAGCGTCACCTCGCTCTCGATCATGCGGCTGCTGCAGGCGGATACCAGCCGTGTAGAGGGCCGCGTCATGCTCGGCGGGCGCGACCTGCTGGCCTTGCCGGAACATGCCATGCGGCAGGTGCGCGGCAACGAGGTGGCGATGATCTTCCAGGAGCCGATGACATCGCTCAATCCGCTCTTCACCATCGGCGACCAGATTTCCGAGGCGCTGCTCTGCCATTCCGATATGAGCAAGGCGGACGCCAAAGCCGAGACGATAAGACTTCTGGAAAAGGTCCGCATCCCGTCGGCCGCCTCGCGCTTCGGCGAATATCCGCATCGTTTTTCCGGCGGCATGCGCCAGCGGGTGATGATCGCCATGGCGCTCGCCAGCCGGCCGAAACTGTTGATCGCCGACGAGCCGACGACGGCGCTCGACGTGACCATCCAGGGCCAGATCCTCGATCTCATCAAGATGCTGCAGGAGGAGGAGGGAACCTCGGTTCTGTTCATCACCCATGATATGGGCGTCGTCGCCGAGATCGCCGACCGGACGGTGGTGATGTATCGCGGCGAACAGGTCGAAAGCGGCGCCACCGCCGATATCTTCCACCGCGGCAGACATCCCTACACGAGGGCGCTGCTCTCGGCCGTGCCGGTGCTCGGCTCGATGCAAGGCCGGCAAAGGCCGCTGCGCTTTCCGGTGGTCAATACGGCAACCGGGGAATCCGACGTGCCCGCCGAGGCGGCCGATACGGTGGCGGCGACGCCGGTGTTGCAGGTGAAGAATCTCACCAAGCGCTTCGACATTCATACCGGCCTGTTCGGCCGGCTGACCAGCCGGGTGCATGCGGTCGAAAACGTCTCTTTCGATCTGCATGCCGGCGAGACGCTGTCGCTCGTCGGAGAATCCGGCTGCGGCAAATCGACGACGGGGCGTGCCATCATGCGCCTCATCGAGCCACAGGCCGGTTCCGTTCTAGTCGAGGGCAGGGAGGTGCTCGGCCTCGACAGGAAGGATTTGCGCGAGATGCGCAAATCCGTGCAGATGATCTTCCAGGACCCCTTTGCCAGCCTCAATCCGCGCATGACGGTGGGGGCGGCAATCGCCGAGCCCTATCTCGAACACAGGATGGGCAATGCGAGAGAGGCAAAAGAGGTGGTCGCCGACCTCTTGGTAAAGGTCGGCCTGTCCCCGGATATGGCCGCGCGTTATCCGCATGAATTTTCCGGCGGTCAGCGCCAGCGTATCTGCATCGCCCGGGCGCTCGCCTTGCAGCCGAAGGTCATCTTCGCCGATGAAAGCGTCTCGGCGCTCGACGTTTCGATTAAGGCGCAGGTCATCAACCTGATGCTCGATCTGCAACAGAGCCTCAATCTCGCCTTCCTGTTCATCTCGCACGACATGGCGGTCGTCGAGCGCGTCAGCCACCGTGTGGCGGTGATGTATCTCGGCGAGATCGTCGAGATCGGCCCGCGCGCCGCCGTCTTCGAAAATCCGCAGCATGCCTATACGAAGAAACTTATCGCGGCCGTGCCAGTGCCTGATCCCGATCGTCGCCATGAAAAGCGTATGGTGGCGAATGACGAGATCAAGAGCCCGATGCGCCCGGTCGATTATCGGCCTCCGGCCACCTTCTATCGCGAAGTCGGGCCGGGTCATCTGGTGATGGCCGATCGGTAGTGCAGCCCTGCGCGAGCCATTGGGAGTTGCCTAACGGACCGTCGGCGCATAAAGCAGATGCATAGCCAAATGCTTGGAAAACCGCACCAATGAACAAGACAGATTATTTTTCGAAGCTCGGCGGTTTGCCGCCGCAGACCCAGCTGCTTTCCGGCAAGGCCGTTTTCACCACGGCTTACGCGGTCATCCCGCGCGGCGTCATGACCGATATCGTCAGCAGCGTTCTTCCGCATTGGGCGGGAACGCGCGCATGGGTGCTCTCCCGGCCGCTCTCCGGTTTCTCCGAGACCTTCTCGCAATATGTGATGGAGGTTCAGCCGGGCGGCGGAAGCGACCGGCCGGAGCCCGACAAGCGGGCCGAGGCGGTGCTCTTCGTCGTCGAAGGCGGCATGACGGTGGAGCTCGACGGCGTCAGCCACGCACTGCGCGCCGGTTCCTTCGTCTATATTCCGGCGGGTTCGGCCTGGCGCCTCAAAAACGATGGTTCGGCCGCGGCGATCTTCCATTGGATCCGCAAGGCCTTTCAGGAGGTCGAGGGGCTGGAGCCGCCGCCGGCGATCGTCACGCATGAGGACGATCATCCGATCCGGCCCATGCCCGACACCGACGGCCGCTGGGGCACGACCCGCTTCATCGATCCGGCCGACGTGCGCTACGACATGCACGTCAATATCGTCACCCTCGAGCCGGGCGCCGTGATCCCCTTCATGGAGACCCATGTCATGGAGCATGGTCTCTATGTGCTGGAAGGCAAGGCGGTCTATCGTCTGAACCAGGATTGGGTCGAGGTCGAGGCCGGCGATTTCATGTGGCTGCGTTCCTTTTGCCCGCAGGCCTGTTATGCGGGCGGCCCCGGCCGGTTCCGCTACCTGCTCTACAAGGACGTCAACCGCCACATGACGCTTTGGTAGGAGCTGTCGCGGAGGGACGATGAGGCTCGAAAGCGAACGCCTGATTTTGAGACCCTGGCGGCAGTCGGATCGCAAACCCTTCACTGCGATCAACGCCGAGCCCGACGTCGTCAGATATCTCAATCCTCTGACCGACGACCAGTCGGATGCGATGCTCGACCGCATCGACCGGCACTTCGAGGATCATGGTTGGGGGCTGTGGGCTCTGGAGGAAAAGGCAAGCGGCGCGTTGATCGGCATGTGCGGCCTCAACAATGTGTCGCCGGCCTTGCCGTTTTCCCCGGCCGTCGAAATCGGTTGGCGGCTTTCAGCCTCCCGGCACGGCGCCGGATATGCGCGCGAGGCGGCGGAACGCTCCCTCGATTTTGCCTTCAGCGATCTGAAGCTCGACCGCATCGTCAGCTTCACCGTGCCGGCAAACAGCAATTCCTGGGGTTTGATGAGACGGCTCGGAATGAGCCGGGTCGGTGAATTCAATCATCCCAATTTCGCGGAGGGGCACCCGTTGCGCCATCACGTGCTCTACGAGCTGCGATCGTCAAACGGTCTTTGAAAGCCGGATTTCAGGGTTCGCGCCGGCCGTTGATTGAGATGAAACCAAAAGGAGTAAATTTGATAATTACTCAATCTTAAATTGTAAAAGTGGCGTAATCTGTCGATTGGAACTGTCCCCTCAGGCTGCTCACAACCAGCATGAGCGCTTCATACGGCATTTAGTTTCGCGCGTTAGCAGAGGTGTGCAGTGAAGCCTCCGCCGCCGCCCGTACGAGTCATCTATTCCCGCGCCGCTTCTGCCGGTTCTGCTTCGATTTGCGGTGGCCCGATTGCGCCCTATTGTCCAGCGCGATCAGGCGGCGCGCACCCAACGTCAGCTGTTGCGGTCAACATCTACACCGCCTCCGCCCATTTCCCGTATACTGAAAATACAGCATCTCCGCTCAGCGTCGTGATATTGAGCGAAAGCGATTGAGTGCGGCTTCCAGACAGCGGCATGTCCAGGCCACGCCACCACATAGCGCTATAAGGATGATCAGATAATACAGCGTGGGTTGGTCAGCAGCCTTGATTACCGAAGTTTTAGAGTGCACCTCCCCCTGCGCCAACATTACGAACGGGACGCTCAAAGGCAGAGGAACCTCGTTCGACGGTTTTGTCGCCGGAGGAGGAGGCGGTGATCGTGGCCCTCAGGCGTTATACGACGGTCAGAGCTTTTGCCCGCCACCTCCAGGTGGTCGACCCCCAAACCCAGATTCCGCCTTCGCACATATTTCCACCACAACGAAGACCGCGTCCTTTCATCTATTCAGACGAACAGATCGCCGATCTCCTGAAGTCGATGCTCGACCTGCATCCTGGAAGCTTCCGAGGGCCGACATATCATTACTTCTTCGGCTTGCTGGCATCCACCGGACTTCGATTCTCAGAGGCGGCGCGGTTGCTTCGTGAGGACGCCGATCTGGAAGCAGGCATGCTGACGATCCGTGAGACGAAGTTCGGAAAGACCCGCATCGTGCCGCTGCATCCGAGTACGACGCTGGCGCTTCGGCGATATGCGTCAATCCGTGACGATCAGACGGGTAAGCAAATACTTCTTTACCGGAGACCTTGGCAAGGCCGTGATCCATGCCAACCCACACTTCTCCTTTATCCTCTGGACACGCCAGGCGGGACTGAGGCAGCCGGATGAGCGTGACGGTCCCAGGATTCACGATCTCCGCCACACCTTCGCCGTTCGAACGCTGCTATCCTGATCCCAGGGAAGATCGGGTCGAAGGGGGAAGTGCAATTTCTCACCCGAGACCGAAGCGATCCTCGCGGCTCCTGATCGACGAACCTGGGTTGGGCGTCGTGACCATGTTTTGATGCTGACAGCCGTGCAGACAGGGATGCGCCTCTCCGAACTCGTGGGCCTTGATCGAAGTGCCGTCACCATCGGCACAGGGGCGCACATCCGGTGTTTCGGGAAGGGACGCAAGGAACGCACTACGCCGACAACCAGAATGCTCAATGTTACGCTCAAAGCCTGGTTGGACGAGCCACCGGTTGGGAACGGCAATGCTCTTTTCCCGACCGTTCACGGCGGGCGGATGAGCCCTGATGCCGTTCAGTATCTTCTGGCAAAATACGTGTTAACGGCGTCGAAGGGCTGCTCGTCGTTACGATCAAAGCGGATATCTCCCCATGTCCCTCGACATAGTGCGGCGATGGAGTTGCTGGATGCCGGTGTCGACAGCACGGTGATCTCATTGTGGCTCGGCCATGAGTCCATGCGGTCCACACAGCCTTACTTGCATGCCAACCTGGCAATCAAGGAGGCCGCTCTAGCCAAGATCGACCCGTTCAATGGACAATCGCCTGGCCGGTTCAGGGCCGGCGACGAGTTATTGGCGTTTCTCGACAAACTTTGATCCCTGCCGGAGCTATTGACATCGCGGTGAGGGCCGCGATGTCATGCCGAGCCCACCAATCATCGAGGAACTCTCACTAGGCAGGAAAGCGCCACCACAGGACATTGCATTCCCCTTGACCGCGCATCGTCACAGCAAAAGGCCATCCGCCAACAACGCCACCATCCGTTGCGCCTGAGCGGGGTCGTCATTCTCCGACATTGATAAACGGGCGATTGCTCCCAGCAATTCATCTGCGGCGATGTCCGAACGGATGCGGCCGGTGGCTGACGCCGAAGCAAGAAGTTCTTGAAGAGCGGGACGAAGGCGTGCCTCGAAATGGCCCGGCAAGGCTGAATAGGCGGGTTCGCCCGAGTGAAGTGCTCCTGCGAGCCCGCGCTTGGTTGCGAAGAACGCAGAGAAGCGCTGCATCCACAATCGCAATGCCTCGAAGGGCTCGTGACGTTGCGCGAGATCGATAGCTGCGTCTGCGCAGTCGTCGATTTCGCGACGAAAGACAGCGGCGATCAGGTCAGACCGCTGCGGGAAGTGCCGGTACACCGTGCCCAAACCCACGCCTGCCTTGTTGGCAATGGTGCGAATGGGAGCATCCACTCCCTCGACGGCGAAAACGTCTTTGGCCGCCTGCAGCAGGGCATCCAGACTACGCTGCGCATCCGCACGCATGGGTTTGGTCGCCCCCTTCGCATCGCCATCCGATCCTGTTTCCATATATACTCCTTGACAAACGGAACATCGTTCCACATTTAAAGTGAACGTTGTTCCGTTTCCCTGTAACCGGTCCGACGTCTTTTGACAATGGCATGGCCCTCATGGAGATCGCCCGATGAACACTGAAATATTTAATCTTTCCGGGAAAGCCGCCCTTGTAACAGGGGGCAGTCGCGGCATCGGCGCGGCCTGCGCCAAGCTTCTGGCTCATCGTGGTGCTTCGGTCGCGATCACCTATTCGAAGAGCGCGGAACGGGCCGAGGCACTTGTAGCTGAGATCGTAGCCGCAGGCGGATCGGCCTTTGCAATCGTTGCCGACGCTGGTGACGCCAACGCCACCAAGGCAGCCGTGGCTCAAGCCCTTGATCGGCTCGGCGGTCACCTCGACATCCTGGTCAACAACGCTGGCATTGCCGACCACGGTCCGGTTGGACTGGTGAGCGAGGCCAGCTTCGAACGACAGATGGACATCAACGTGCGCGGCGTCTGGTATACGACTTCCTCCGCCGTTGCGGCGATGCGTGATGGCGGACGGATTATCAACATCGGCAGCTTCTTCAGCGAGCGCGTGCCGACGCCCGGTGCCAGTTCCTACGGGATGACAAAGCACGCCGTGGTCGGGATGACCAGGGGGTGGGCACGTGATCTCGCGGCCCGCCAGATCACGGTCAACACGGTCGAGCCGGGACCGATCGCGACAGAAGCCAATCCTGATGAAGGTGACCGCGCCGCAATGATCAAGACCATGGTCCCCCTTGGTCGCTATGGACAGCCTCACGAGGTAGCCGAGCTGGTCGCCTTTCTGGCGTCACCAGCAGCGGCTTACATCACTGGCGCACAAATTCTCGTGGACGGGGGTATGCTTGCCTAACGCTGGCGTGGCAGTCCCAGACTTGAGGATACCTATCGGCATGACCACCTGCCTCTACGGCGCATTATGAGCTGAGCTCCGAGACGAGAGCTAGATTTATCATCTCGGGGATCGGCATACCTTTAGACTTCGGCTCGCGCGGGACCGGTCCGGCATAACCCCGCTTTTGCCCACATGCAGGAACTATCCCGATGAGCCATAAGCAACACCCCATCGGCAGTGGCTTCGCGCCCGCGTCGACAGCAGACGACGTCCTCGCCGGCATCGATCTTACTGGTCGGAACGTCGTCGTCACCGGCGGCCACGCCGGCATCGGATTGGAGGTCACACGCGCACTCACTAAGGCCGGTGCATCTGTCGTAGTTGGGGCCCGCAATCCCGATGGAGCCGCCGAAGCATTAAGAGGCCTATTTCGCGTCGAGGTGGACAAGCTCGACTTGATCGACCCGTCGTCGATCGACGCCTTTGCCGCTCGTTGGCTCGACACGGGAAAGTCGCTGCACATCCTTGTCAACAATGCCGCCGCGTCCGGCGGACCCGAGCGCGACGCGCGAGGATACGAAACACAGTTCGCAACCAATCATCTCGGCCATTTCCAGCTAACGCTGGCGCTGCTGCCAGCACTACGTGCCGCCAGGGGCGCGCGAGTGGTCAACGTATCCTCCGGCGCTCATCGGTTCGGACGCATCCGCTGGGAGGACCCGAACTTCACAACGGACTTCGACTCGCTCGCCGCATACGCCCAGTCCAAGACGGCGAATGTGCTGTTCGCGGTCGAACTGGATCGTCGCTACGCAGCGGACGGGATTCGCGGGTACGCGGTCCATCCGGGGGTCGTCGCCGGCACCAAGCTTAACAGCGCTGCCGGCGATGAAGCACTGCGCAGAATGGGCCTGATCGACGAGGCAGGCCTTCCAATTATCGATCCCATCATCGGCAAGAAGACGCCTGCCCAGGGTGCCAGCACGATCGTCTTCGCTTCTGCTAGTCCTTTGCTTGACACCGTTAGTGGCGTGTATCTCATGGACAACGACATTGCACCGCTGAACGATGAGCCTCGATCGCTTAATGATCAAAGCATCCCGGCCGACGCGGCGTCGCATTCAATCGATCCGCACTCCGCCAAGCGGCTTTGGGATATGAGCAAACGGCTGCTTCGGCGGACCTGACTTGAAAGTCACCGCGGCCGTATCACCCGCATTTCCATATCGGCACTTGCAACAAGCGAATGCCGGCTTCGGGCCGAACCCGGTCTTCCAACGCGTTCAAATTATGCCGAGCTTTCGATCCTGGATTACCGGAAATCTCGGGCCTTAGGGAAGTTACTCGGCATAGTATCGGGCTCGGGATAAGTGCCCGTCTTCATATCGACACGTTGAAGATCAAGGCGCGGAATTTTCACTAACAAATGCCGTCGTCTCGCTTGGGCTTCGAAGTCTTCGATGATTGCAACTGACGCGTTAGATGCAGCAATTACCAGCAAAAATTTCGTGTTTTTTCCCTGTTGCGATCTGCTAGATTCTTCATAGCCTATGAAGCTGCAGGATTATTGATGGACGAGCAACTTGAACTCATCAATAACGCCTGTGGGCTGCTTTCCAGCATAATCCATCATTGGTCCACCGGGAGATGTCACGTTATCGAGCTGTGATCGAACTACCCCAGCTGCCCCTGAGATCAGGCAGCAGCGCTTGTCACGGCTTTCCAATATGCGATTGCGAGGACGCGGTGAATGTGAGTGGCCAGGGCGGATCGTTTGTGATGCGGGGTGACGAAGAGATTTCGGAGTGCCGAGAAGATCGAGATGAACCGCTGCAAGCTGCCGGCTGACCGGAAACCTTGCATCGTGCGTTCCCGTTTTCGCAGCGGCAGATGAGAATTTTCCGCTCGATTGTTGAGACCCTTGTGGGACCGGTGCTCGACAGCCGGCATAACATCACGCTTGGCCGCGCCATACGAACGGAGCTTGTCGGTGATGATCCGTTTGGGCGGCATGCCTTGCTTCTTCAGCAGCCTAATGAGCAAGCGTCTGGCCGCCTTCGTATCGCGTCGGCTGTGAACAAGCTCGTCGAGAACGTACCCGTCTTGATCAACGGCACGCCAAAGCCAGTGCTTTCGGCCCGCGATCGAAACCACCACCTCGTCCAGATGCCAGACGTCCCGCTGCGACGGCCGCCGGCGACGGAGTTGCTTGACGTAGGCCGGTCCGAATTTCCAACCCCATCGGCGGATCGTTTCATACGAGACGACAATGCCGCGCTCCAGCAGCATTTCCTCCACCAGCCGCAGGCTCAGCGGGAACCTGAAATACAGCCACACCGCATGGGCGATGACCTGTTGTGGGAAACGGTGACGCTTGTAGCTGATGGTTGAATTCTTCATCCCGCCATCTTTACACCCGACTCACTGACAGCAGGTTTATGTGACAACTCCTCTCTGCCATCAGCGCCGATCCGCCGCAGACAATCCGGCTAAAAATAAAACCCACCGCAATCGACCGCGATTTCGGCAGCCTGCTAAGCCTTCAATGCTTCCGATGGCAAGTGTCCAAAGCGCTTCTTGTATTCGGCTGCGAACCGGCCGAGATGCGTAAATCCCCATTTTGCAGCTACATCTGAAATGGAGCTTTTCAAGCGTGAATCCAGCAGATCGCAATGAACGGCAGCCAGACGTAATTCACGCAGATGGCTCATAGGGGTCGTATTTCTGAACTGTCTAAAGCCTTGTTGTAGCGTGCGAATGCTGACATTCGTCGCGACCGCAATTTCGGCGAGCGATATCGGCTCGGCAATATGCTCGTGCATGAAGTCGATCGCCCGCTTTACGTGGCGCGGAACCGGTGAGGGGACACTTTGGGCCAGCGCGTCCGAATAGCCATGTTGGCAGTTCTCGAGGATAAGATACGTTACGGCATCGCAAAGAGAGGCAAGAGCCAAGGGCGATCGCCTTAACGCTCCGTTTTCGTCAAGGCCGCGATGAAGCTGCTCGGCCAAATGCATCAATGCAAGACCCGAATTCGACGTAAGATCGATATAAGGATCGATATTGATTTTCCCGCGGATGGTCCGGTCAAGCATATGGCTAAGCAGGCTTAAAACCTTTGGTTTATCAATGAACAAAGCGAGATGGCGACGCGGGCCGATCAAGAGGGCACCGTTGTCAGATTCTCCTTCGAAGATGGCTGCCCGCGCTGGAGTCGATTCAATCGGCTTCCCAGGATAGTTGAAAACCGCATTGCCCTGCATTGGCAGAAAAATATCGATCTTTTCGCCTGGTGCCTCTCGCTTGGCAACGAATGTCCCTTCGTAGGAGCAATCGGCGACACTTACGGCACCCGCAGACAGAAAACTACAGCGGAAGGCAACAGGACTTTTGTCCAGAGTGGTAACGCTGATCGGTGACCTCGGAGTCGACAAAATCTCAGAGAGTTGATCCACATCAGTTCCACTAAACGCGACTTTGGATATGGGCGGCATTGCTTTATTTCCAAGCGTATCTCCGGCGTGAATGGGCATTTCTCCGCTTCGCGTACGAGAATTTAGCGACATCATAACCTCAACCAATTAAGCAACCTGCGAACGCTAAGCACCTCAAGATTCACCTAAGGATTTATTTTCTGCACGAAGCCCTTTACCCTCACCCATAGACTTTCTTGGTAATTAAACAATTTTCCCAGCGCAAACAATGGAGTTGTCACATAAACCTGCTGTCAGTGAGTCGGGTGTAAAGATGGCGGGATGAAGAATTCAACCATCAGCTACAAGCGTCACCGTTTCCCACAACAGGTCATCGCCCATGCGGTGTGGCTGTATTTGAGGTTCCCGCTGAGCCTGCGGCTGGTGGAGGAAATGCTGCTGGAGCGCGGCATTGTCGTCTCGTATGAACGATCCGCCGATGGGGTTGGAAATTCGGACCGGCCTACGTCAAGCAACTCCGTCGCCGGCGGCCGTCGCAGCGGGACGTCTGGCATCTGGACGAGGTGGTGGTTTCGATCGCGGGCCGAAAGCACTGGCTTTGGCGTGCCGTTGATCAAGACGGGTACGTTCTCGACGAGCTTGTTCACAGCCGACGCGATACGAAGGCGGCCAGACGCTTGCTCATTAGGCTGCTGAAGAAGCAAGGCATGCCGCCCAAACGGATCATCACCGACAAGCTCCGTTCGTATGGCGCGGCCAAGCGTGATGTTATGCCGGCTGTCGAGCACCGGTCCCACAAGGGTCTCAACAATCGAGCGGAAAATTCTCATCTGCCGCTGCGAAAACGGGAACGCACGATGGCGATGTCAGGTTAACGGCGATGAAGCTGTTGGCTGATAGTTGGCGGTCATGATCCAGCCCGTTGTCAGATACAAGCGTCATCGTTTCCCACCCGCTGTGATCGCCCATGCGGTCTGGCTCTATTTCCGATTTCCGCTGAGCC
This sequence comes from Rhizobium sp. BT04, assembly GCF_030053135.1. Classification (NCBI taxonomy): domain Bacteria; kingdom Pseudomonadati; phylum Pseudomonadota; class Alphaproteobacteria; order Hyphomicrobiales; family Rhizobiaceae; genus Rhizobium; species Rhizobium sp. BT04. The sequence continues at coordinate 127,683 of NZ_CP125653.1, forward strand.
TGCGTCTGGTGGAAGAGATGCTGCTGGAGCGTGGCGACTTTGTTGCATCGATCACATTCCGGTCGAGATAGCCCAACCCTTTAGATTTTTCATGCCACACGCCTGAACTCTGGACGGCCAAGCTCAGTCATCCGGTTGAGAACACGGACGCCGATTTTTGCTTCAGTCGTCTGATTGTCGAAATTCCTCGCTTTGAGTTTCGGCCCGATCACCGTCTTCCATCGACCCATTTGGGTCTCAACCCGGCTGCGCTGGTTATAGCCGGTGGATTTCTGCCAGGCCATTCGTCCCTTGGTCTCGATTTCCGCGACGTGGCGGTCGCGTATCGATGGGTCCAGCGCCGATTGCGGGCTTTGGACTGCTGTCTTGGGAGGCGGGATAATGACCTCCACGATTTCGCCATGGCGGTCCGCCAAAAGATCACGGGTCGGCGATCCATCGTAGGCACCATCGGCGATAAAGCGCTCCACAGAACCATCAATCTGATCCAGAAGATCAGCCAAGGCTGTGGGATCACCGACATCGTCTGTGGTCAGATTGGAGCAAATGATCTCGCCGCTGACAAGATCAAGACCAATGTGAAGCTTGCGCCATTTCTTCCGTTTGACTTTGATTTTGTGCTTGTTTTCCAGCCATTCGCCCTCACCAAAGACCTTCAGGCCGTGCTATCGACCACAAGATGAACGGGGGCCCGGCTTGCTGACCGGTACCGGATTGACGGTAAAGCCAGTCCCTTACCCCGGCGCGACAGGGTGGAGAAATCCGGCACGGCAATATCAACTCTCATCAGTTTCGCGATACTGCGCATCAGGCCTTGAGTTTGGCGCAAAGGCAGATCGTAAACAACACGCAGGGTCAGACACATCGCAATTGCCAGGTCCGAATATTTCGGCTGGCCACCACGCGACGTCCGCCGCGACGCCGACCACTGACCAAGCGCCTCATCGCTTACCCAGACCGTCAAATCACCGCGTTGTCTCAGGCTTTCATTATACGCCGACCAATTCGTGACCTTGAATTTCTGCTTGGCTATCTTGTGCCGTCGGCCATCATTGAGCTTATGCGGCATCGAAAATATCCGGGGACGAAAAACGGTCGCCTGATATCAGACCGCCGGCGATCCGCGCAACAAGGTCGCAAAAAGGGAGCATCCGAGGAGATTCGATCGAATTTTTGACGAAGGGTTTGTTGCGCCGGCAGGACACATCAGCCCAAGTCTTGAAGTCCTTCATATTCCCGGAATGGGTTCGCTCGTGCTTGTTCGTGTCGCTTTTTCACCTTCGGTAGCCACACCGGTTGGCTTTGCTCTTGTCGACACTCTTGGAGTCGAAAGGGTCGGGAGATCGCTTCGCTGGGACAAGATCGCTGACCGATCGGAGGAACTTTGGTCAAGCGACGAAAAAAATCAGGGACTCGTTACTGAAGAAGGCACGAGCTAATTAGGGGAGTGATGACCTTAGCCCTCCGAGCAGGCCGCCCGATGTTTCAGTATATAATCTGGTTCACAGCTCTTCCTCCAACACGTGTACGTAATGTTGCAACGCCCAGATGGGGTCAAGTGGAGGAGCGGGACAATTTCCCTGGCAGCTTATATTGAGGTTAAGTGTCCTCATCGCCAGGAAGGTCGCATCGTTCGCCGACATGGACTATGAAGCGTCCACGCAGATAGTCGTTGTGATAAAGCGGCGTAATGTCGAAGAGTTGACCGTCGGTGCCGCGCACTACAGAGTGGGCTGTGTAAACGACGTGATCGGGCCCGCCACTCATATATGCTATCCAGTTCGTGACCTCCGGTGGGCAGAACCGCATCGTCAACTACCGAATGAAGGGCGACATGATGGTCGTCGGACCAGAGCTCCGCGGAAGATATTCGAAATCCAAGAGTGAACCTGGAGGTCGGCGACCTTTACTGCCGTCGATACCCGCCGGAGTTCCATAAGCTATCTTATGGAACTCGTCCTCATCTCCAGCGTCGGCACCGGTTCTGGGCATTCTATCGACACCCGGTCATCGGAACCTACTTTCCCTCCAGCCACTCCTGCAGCTCTGCTTCAGCCCGCTCCAGGGCGCTGTAGTTCAAGAGTTTGCGCAGGAAAGCGACGGTGACGGCGCGGGCGCGGAGATTGAAGCGGCCGTCCTCGTGGTCGTCGCCGGCGCTCTGGTAGACATCGAGCTTGTCGTAGAGCTGCTGCAGGCGGTTCTGCACGCTGCGCAGCGACAGGCCCCGGCGTCTGGCAATCGCCCGGTCGGTGAGGCCGAGGGCGATATCGACGAGGATCTCGTATTCGGAATCGGTAAAACCGTTCGTCTGGCCGAGGCTCTTCTGCTGGAGGCCCCGCACCTCGCGGTCGATGACGCACTGGCTCTCGATGAAGATCGAGCGCAGCGCAAGCTTCAGCCGCTCGTCGGAGGCTGATTTCAGCACATAGCCGTAGGCGGCGCCATCCGGCACGATGCGCGAGACGCCGCGCACATAGGCTTCGTCCGAATAATTCGACCAGAACAGGATGCGGGTCTCCGGCCGCTCCTTCCAGATCGTGCGCGCCGCCTCGATGCCGTTGCGGTTCGCCATCTGCAGATCCATGACGATATGCGCCGACTTGTGGTCGCGGGCGAGTTTTTCGCCGACCGTCCCGTTCTCCGCCTCGATCACCGTGTCGCATTCCGGCAGGGCGGCGTTGACGGCCTCATGCAAATAGGAGCGGTGCAGCGGGTCGTCCTCGACGATCAGAACCTTCATCGCGCCCTTCTCCTCAGTTCGGCTCGCGTGCCGGGTCGTGCGGGCCGAGCGGCAGCACGACGCGCACCACGGTGCCGCGATTGTTGTGGCCTGGTCCGGTCGCAAAGCGCGCCGAGATCAGCCGCGCCCGGGTCTTCATATTGTCGATGCCGCCGCCGATCCGCCCCCGCGCCTTGGCGAGCCCGGTGCCGTCGTCGGAGATTTCGATCGATAGCCGCTCGTCGTCGGCCTCCAGCCGCACCGTGACGGCGAGCGGCGCGGCATGGCGCACCGCATTGTTGATCGCTTCCTGGGCGATGCGGAACAGCGCGACGCTGACGGTCGGTTCCAGTTGCTCCAGCGCGCCATGCGTCTCGTCGACGAGGCCCCATTCGATGGCCGATCCGGTGTCGCGGGTCGAGCGGTCGAGATGATGCTCGATCGCCTGGGCGAGGCCGAAGAGCTGAAGCACGGAGGGTTTTGCCTGCTCGATAATCTGCCGCAGATCCTGCATGCAATGCTGCAGCGAACGGGAGAGCGGCTCCAGCGCCTCGGACGCCACCTCGCCGTTGCGCGACAGCCGATCGATCCGGCGGGCGAGCCGGGTCAGGTCGGCGAGCGTCTGGTCGTGCAGGTCCATGCCGATGCGCTGGCGTTCCTGTTCCAGGGCTTCGGTCAGCTTCAGCGCGCCTTGCCGCAGCCCTTCCTCGCGGGCGCGGGCCTCGGCCTCGACGATCGCCGAGCGTTGCGCCTGCTCGGCCGCCTGCAGCGCAAAGAAATAGGGTGTCAGCAGATCAGCGATGATGCGGGCGCGTTCGATATCCTCCATCGTATAGACGCTCGCCCGGTGCGACGAACAGGAGAGTGCGGCGATGATCGTGCCCTGCACCTTCATGGGCACATGCAGGCGGCTGCGCAGCGACTGTTCGACGATCGGCCGCTTGAACGCGCCCTCGAAGTGGAAACGCGGGTCGGTCATGGCGTCGTCGGCCAGCAGAAACTCCACCTCGCCCCGCAGCAGCGAGCGGATGGGGCTGTTGACCACAGGCGCGCCGGCGAGATCGCCCCAGGCGGTCTCGATGCCGGTCTCGTAGGCGGTGTGGTAGTTGCCGCCCTCCAGAAGCACGCAGACATCGAGATGGTCGTGCGGGATGATATGGGCGACCTCGGCTGCGACGGAGCGGATGGCCGAGCGGAAGTCGAGCTGGCCCGCGAGCAGCCGGGAAATACCGAGATAATGGTCGAACATGGCTGCGGGTGCAGGTTGCAGCATTGTAGTTCCTCCCCGAGACGGCAACAGGCTCCTCAACCCGCCGCGATCTCTTGCAGTAAGCGCCTGCGGAAGCGCCGCGTCTTGCATAAACCCGCAGCTTGTTGCGCAAAACCCGCAAACGACGTGCTGCCTTGCCCCTGTACAGGCCGGTCGATCTCCCGCATCCTGCCCTTACTGAGAGGAGGAAGCTCAGTGCAAGAACAATTTTCACTCGGACCCCGATTGGGCCGGCAGGGTGAAGCGATCCGCCGACCGGCGCGATCATCAGGGAGGAAGACATGACAATCCGCAAGATGCTTCTGGCATCGGCCGCCATTGCTTGCGCCGCGATGCCCGTTTCCGCCTTTGCCGACACGTCGGCCAAGAAAATCGCCCTCTCCAACAACTATGCCGGCAACTCGTGGCGCCAGGCCATGCTGACGAGCTGGGGCAAGGTGACCGGCGAAGCCGTGAAATCCGGCATCGTCGCCGCTGCCGACCCTTTCACCACAGCCGAGAACCAGGCGACGGAACAGGCCGCGCAGATCCAGAACATGATCCTGCAGGGCTATGACGCGATCGTGCTGAACGCCGCCTCACCGACCGCGCTGAACGGGGCGGTCAAGGAAGCCTGCGACGCAGGCATCACCGTCGTGTCCTTCGACGGCATCGTGACCGAACCCTGCGCCTGGCGCATTGCCGTCAATTTCAAGGAAATGGGTCGTAGCGAGGTCGAGTACCTGTCGAAGAAGATTCCGGGGGGCGGCAACCTGCTCGAGATCCGCGGCCTGGCCGGTGTCTTCGTCGATGACGAGATCTCGGCCGGCATCCATGAGGGCGTCAAGCAGTTCCCGCAGTTCAAGGTTGTCGGCTCCGTTCACGGCGACTGGGCCCAGGACGTGGCGCAGAAGGCAGTTGCCGGCATCCTGCCAAGCCTGCCCGACATCGTCGGCGTGGTGACGCAGGGCGGCGACGGTTATGGCGCCGCACAGGCGATTGCCGCGACCGACCGGAAGATGCCGACGATCATCATGGGCAACCGCGAAGATGAGCTGAAATGGTGGAAGGAGCAGAAGGAAGCCAAGGGCTACGAGACCATGTCCGTGTCGATCGCGCCCGGCGTCTCCACGCTCGCCTTCTGGGTCGCCCAGCAGATCCTCGACGGCAAGCAGGTGAAGAAGGACCTCGTCGTGCCCTTCCTGCGCATTGACCAGGACAATCTCGAAACCAACCTCGCCAATACCCAGGCCGGCGGCGTCGCCAACGTGGAATACACGCAGGCGGACGCCATCAAGGTCATCGAGCAGGCAAAGTAAATCTCCCGGTGACTGCCGCCGCGGCCGCAAATGGCCGTGCGGCACTCTTTGCGAAGCAGGCATGGCGGGCAGCATGGATGAGGTTTTGAAGGCGGTGATCGCCGTCGATGGCGCCAAGGTGAGCTTCGGCGCGGTCAGAGCGCTCGACGGCGTCACGCTCCGCGTCATGCCGGGCGAATGCGTCGGCCTCGTCGGCCACAATGGCGCCGGCAAATCCACCATCGTCAGCGTCATCAATGGCGGCCTGACACCGCATGAAGGAAGTGTAGCGAGCGACGGCGAGCGGCTGGAGCGCTATGGCATCAACGCAGCGCGCGCCCGCGGCGTACGCTGCGTTTTCCAGGAGCTTTCGCTCTGCCCCAATCTCTCCATCGTCGAGAATACGCGCATCATGCATCGCCATCTCGGCGGCTTCGGCTGGCGCAGGCGCGCGGCAGAGATCATCGAGAAGAGCCTCGACACCGTCTTTCCCGGCCACGGCATCGACAGCGGCCGGACTGTCGGCGACCTTTCGATCGCCGAGCGGCAGATGGTCGAGATATCAATGGCCTTTTCCGACGCCGGCACCCCGCCGCGGCTGGTGATCCTCGACGAACCGACCTCGTCGCTCGATGCCAGCCTTGCCCGGCAGATGCTCGACCATGTCCGCCGCTTCATCGCCACGGGCGGGTCCGTCATCTTCATCTCGCATATCCTGCACGAGATCCTCGAAACCGCCGACCGCATTATCGTCATGAAGGACGGCCGTGTCGTCGCCGAGCGCCTGGCGCAGGGCTTCGATCATCACGGCCTGGTGGAAGCGATGGGCACCGTTGCCAAGGACGAGGCCGGGCAGCGCTCGGCGCGCGAACTATCCACCGCGCCGCTCATTCTATCGCATCAGGCAAAAGGCCTGCCCTTCACGGCGCGCAAGGGCGAGATCATCGGACTGGCGGGTCTGGCCGGCCACGGGCAGACCGAACTGCTGCTCGCCCTGCATGCCGCCCAGTCCGGCAACTGGCTGCCCGAGCGCGATCCGCTCGTCACCTTCGTCGCCGGCGACCGCCGCCTCAACGGCGTCTTCGAGCTGTGGAGCATCCTGCGCAACTTCTCCATTGCCTCGCTCGGCGATCTGTCCCGGCGCGGCCTGATCCTCGCGGGCGCAGAGGAGACGAAAGGCGCCGACTGGAAGCGGCGGATCGAGATCCGCACGCCTGATATGGCCAACCGGATCCTGTCGCTTTCCGGCGGCAACCAGCAGAAGGTGCTCTTTGCCCGCGCCCTTGCGACGCGCGCGCCTGTCGTGTTGATGGACGATCCGATGCGCGGCGTCGATGTCGGCACCAAGCAGGAGGTCTACGCGATCATCCGCGAGGAGGCAGCGCACGGCCGCACCTTCATCTGGTACTCGACTGAAATGGACGAGGTCCGCCTCTGCGACCGCGTCTACGTTTTCCGCGAAGGCCGCATCACCGCCGAACTCGCCGGTGATGCCGTCAACGAGACGAATATCATCGCCGCCTCCTTCGAAGGGGTCGCCGCATGACGGTCCGGCTGTCGTCCGACGCCATGCGTCTTGCCATTCCCGCCCTGTCGCTGACGTTGCTGCTCGCCGCCGTCTTCTGGCTGCAGCCGCGCGCCATGAGTTATGTCGGGCTCAACCTGCTGTTCAACCTGGCTGTGCCGATCGCGCTGGCGACGATCGCCCAGATGCTGGTGATGGCGGTGAACGATCTCGATCTGTCGATGGGCACCTTCGTCAGCTTCGTCGCCTGCGTCACCGCAACATTTTTGCGGGATGCCCCGGTGACCGGCGTGCTGATCCTTGCCGGGGCGATCACCACCTATGCGGCGCTCGGCGTCGTCATCCATCTGCGCAACCTGCCCTCCATTGTCGTCACTCTTGGCATGAGCTTCGTCTGGGGCGGCCTTGCCGTGCTGCTGCTGCCCGCACCCGGCGGCCAGGCGCCGGACTGGGTGCGCTGGCTGATGACCGTCAAGCCGCCATTGGCGCCGATGGCGATTGTCGCCAGCATCGTCATCGCCTTAGTCGCCCATCTCCTCGTCATGCGCTCCTCGCTCGGGGTGCTGATCCGCGGCATCGGTGGCAACCAGCGCTCGGTCGAACGCGCCGGCTGGTCGATTGTCGGGGCGCGCGCCACCGCCTATGGACTTGCCGGCTTCTTCGCGGTGCTTGCCGGCATCGCCCTCGTTGGCCTGACCACCTCGGCCGATGCCAATATCGCGCTGCGCTACACGCTGCTGTCGATTGCCGGCGTCATCCTCGGCGGTGGCGAGTTTATCGGCGGTCGCGTTTCCCCCGTCGGCGCCGTCATCGGCGCGCTGACGCTGACGCTCGCCGGCTCGTTCCTGTCCTTCCTGCGCATCTCGCCGGATTGGCAGATCGGGGCTCAGGGCGCGATCCTGATCATCGTCCTGGCACTCCGCCTGATACTGAACCGCCTGGAGAAGCGGGAGAAGCGCCGATGAGCCCTCTCCTTGGCCTGTTCCGCAAACCCTGGATCTGGTCGTGGCTGGCCGCCTTTGTCGTCTGGTTCCTGACGATCATGGTGACGCTCGGGGCGAGCACGCTCGGCCTGTCGCAGGCGGCCCTCACCTTCGCCGCTTTTTCGGTCGTGGTCGGCATTGGCCAGATGTTCGTCATCACGCTCGGCCCCGGCAATATCGATCTCTCGGTTCCCGCCACCATGACGCTTGCCGGCACGGTGGCGCTGAAGCTGATGAATGTCGAAAACGGCATGATCCTGCCCGGTCTTCTCGTTGCCATTCTTATCGGCCTTGTCGTCGGCCTCGGCAATTATGCGCTCATCAAGGCGCTGCGCATTCCGCCGATCATCGCCACACTGTCGATGAGCTTCATCGTGCAGTCCGCGGCGATCTGGACGAACCGGGGATTGCGCATCAAGCCGCCGAGCCTGCTGGCCGAATTCACCACGTCGAACACGCTCGGCGTGCCGAATGTGGCGATCGTCGCGCTCCTGATCTCGCTGCTGGCCTGGTTCCTGCTCGAGAAGACGATCTACGGGCGCTGGATCTCGGCGATCGGCCAGAGCATGCCGGCGGCGCGCATGGCCGGCATTCCGGTCGATGGCACGCGTTTTGTCACCTACCTCTTCTGCGCCGTGCTGGCATCGGTCGCGGGTTATCTGCTCGCCTGCTTCTCCGGCGGCGCCGCGCTCAATATGGGTTCGGAATACCTCTTGATGTCGATCGCCGTTGTGGTGATCGGCGGCACGGCGGTTGCCGGCGGCGATTCCAACGTGCCGGGCATCTGGGGCGCATCGCTCTTCATGTTCCTGGTTGTCTCCATGCTCAACACCTACGGGGTCGGCGCCGGCATTCGCCTGATCATGACCGGCCTCATCATCATCAGCGTCATCATGCTTGCCGGCGGCCGCCGGGCCGGCATGCGATAATTGGGAAGACTGCCATGGCAGAGGCCAGCATCTACGAAATCCACGACCCGCGCTTCCGGCAGTTGATCGTCACGAGCGCCGGTCTCGACGAACTCTATTCCTCCTGCCGCTGGGCGGAGGGTCCCGTCTGGTTCAACGATGCGAACCAGCTCTTGTGGAGTGATATTCCCAACCAGCGCATGCTGCGATGGACGCCGGAAAGCGGCGTCTCCGTCTATCGGCAGCCCTCCAACTTCACCAACGGCCACACGCGCGACCGGCAGGGCCGGCTGATCTCCTGCGAACATGGTGCGCGCCGCGTCACCCGCACCGAGGTCGACGGCTCGATCACCGTGCTTGCCGATCGTTTCGAGGGCGCCAGGCTCAATTCGCCGAACGACGTGGTGGTGAAATCGGACGGCACGATCTGGTTCACCGATCCCACCTACGGCATCATGTCGGACTATGAAGGCTATCGCGCCATACCCGAGCAGCCGAGCCGCAACGTCTATCGGCTCGACCCGGCGACCGGCGTGCTTGCGGCTGTCGTCAAGGATTTCACCCAGCCGAACGGCCTCGCCTTCTCGCCCGACGAGACAATCCTCTATGTGGCGGATTCGGCCGCTAGCCATGACGAAAGCCTGCCGCGTCACATCCGCGCTTTCGACGTGGTCGACGGCGAAAGGCTCACCAACGGCCGCGTCTTCTGCCTGATCGACACCGGCATTCCGGATGGCATCCGCACCGACGTGAATGGAAACCTCTGGTCGAGTGCTGGGGATGGCGTGCACTGCTTCGACCCAATGGGCAAGCTGATCGGCAAGATCCGCGTGCCGCAAACCGTCGCCAACCTCACCTTCGGTGGCCCCAGACGCAATCGGCTGTTCATTGCGGCGACGCGGTCGGTTTATGCGGTCTATGTCGCAGTCAGCGGCGCTCAGGTGCCGTGAAAAGCTGACCCGCTCTAAACGGCAGCGGCGAGAGGCGGTGTCGAATATTGCGCGGTCGGATCCGGCAGCCCGAGGTTGGAACGCAGCGTGCCCTCGCCGTAGTCGCGCCGGTAGACACCTCTTTCCTGCAGGATCGGCACGACCCGGTCGACGAATTCGTCGAAGCCGCTGGGCGTCAGATGCGGTGCGAAGACAAATCCGTCGGCCGCGTCGGCCTGCACATAGCGGTTGATCTCGGTGGCGATTTCATCCGGCGTGCCGACGAAATGCTGCCGGCCGGTGACGCGAATGATCAGTTGGCGAATACTGAGCTTGTCGCGCTCGGCCAGCTCGCGCCAGACACGCGCGGTTTCCAGTCTGCCGGCGACGTCCTGATTGTTGGCGCGCCCCTGCGCCAGCCGCGTCTCGGAAATATCTGGCTCGATCTCAGGCAGAGGTCCCTCCGGGTCGTAGCTGGAAAGATCCCGGTTCCAGACTTGCTCCAGAAACACGATCGCATTCCTGGGGCTGACCTGCTGAAGACGGATCGCTCTCAGCTTCTCCTGCGCATCCGCCTGGGTGTCGCCGATGACGAAATTGGCGCCGGGCAGGATCTTCAGCGCATTCGGGCTGCGGCCGTATTTCGTCAGACGCCGCTTCACATCGGCATAGAAGGCCTGCCCGGCTTCGAGCGAGCCGTGGCGGGAATAGATCAGGTCGGCATGGCTGGCGGCAAGCTCGCGCCCCTCGTCGGAATCTCCCGCCTGCGCGATCACCGGCGCGCCTTGCGGAAGCGGCGACAATGCCGATTGCCCGCCAATGTCGAAATGCCTGGAACCGGCCGCGAAGCCCCCCTCGGTCCACAGCTTGCGCGCGGTTTCGAGGAATTCGCGGGCGCGTTCGTAGCGCTCCCGGTGCGGCAGGTGATCGCCACGACGGAAATTCGCGCCGGTAAATGCGCCCGGGGAGGTGACGACATTCCAGCCGGCACGTCCGCCGGAGAGAATATCGAGCGTCGCCAGTTGCCGCGCCAGCGGATAGGGTTCGTTGAAGGTGGTGGTCAGGGTGCCGATCAGGCCGACATGATCGGTGATCGATGCCAGCGCCGTCAGGATCGCCAGCGTATTGGGGCGACCGGCGACATCAAGCTCATGGAAGCGGCCACCCTGCTCGCGGACCCGCAGACCCTCCGCCAGAAAGATGAAGTCGAATTTTCCGCGCTCCACGGTTTCGGCAAAATGCCGGAACGACGAAAACGCGATCTGGCTTCCGGCCGCCGGATCGCTCCAGACTGTGAAGTTGTTGACGCCGGGAAACTGGGCTCCCAGGATAACCTGTTTCTTGGTCATGGACGGTCCTTTCCGCTCACGCAGCAGAGGTGTAGCGATTGATGGCCTTGGGCAGGCCGAGGCGCTCGCGAAGCGTCCCGCTTCCCGGCTTTCGTAAAAGAGACGCGGCTCTGAGCGCCGGAAGGAGTTCGTTGACGAGGTGATCGAGTTGGCTGGGATCTCGGAGGATCAGGCGGACACCATCGGCGCCTGATGCTGCGACCCGGGCAACTTGCGCGGCAAACCCGGCGACGGAAATCGGCTCAGCATCGACGTCGAGATCGACAAAGACGGCTTGTGTTTTCGGATTACCTGGAAGGGTGCGGAGATTGATCCTTTCCGGGATGCCGGGCCGAATGAAGACGACATCGGCCGTGGCCGAGGCGTCGTCGCCTTCGATCTGGACGGCGGCCACGACCGGCTGGCCTTGCGGCGGGCGCGGTGTGATGGACGGCCCGAGGACTTTGAATGCCGCGCTTTCGAAATTGATGTAGTGCAGTTTGGCGCCGTCCAAGAAGCGAAAGCTCTCCCGGTCGCGGATGATGGCGTCTTCTTCCCAGCTGTCCCACAGGCGGCGGATGACCTCGATCGCGTCTTTTGCGTCCTGTTCCAGTGCCGCCCCGTCTGTCGTGGGAAAACCGTCGAGTGCGCCGATCGCCTGCTTTGCCTGCAGGGCGCGATCGCCGCGGAGCTGTTGCGCGAAAAGCCCGGCCCGGCCCTCGCTGACATAATCCAGGGTCGCGATGGCGGTCGAAATGTGGAAAGGTTCCAGATAGTTGACCGGGGCGCCGGCGATGATGCCGATCTTGCGGCTGCGCGGCGCCAGCCAGTTGGCAAGCAGAATGGCATCCAGCCCGTCGCCGCCGGCTGCAGCGAAACCGTCCTCCAAAGTGATGAATTCGACCACCTCGTCAAGACGGGAAACCAGGGTCCGCCAAAAATCGCGCTGGGAGGCGTGGTTGTCGAACGGGTATACGGCGAGATCAACGCCGATGCCGACTTGAAGTCCATTGGGAAGCGTCATGATCTGTTCCGTTGGAATGGTAGATTGGTAATGGCGCTCGCGCCGTCATGCGGCGGAGGCGTCGTGGCTTGCCAGCCGGTCCCTGATCTTCGCTTCCTGTGCTGTCTTCAGCGCGGTGACCCGCGCAGTCGCCTCTTCGAAGGAGGCTGCGGGCGGATAGATCGGTGTTGTCCCCACCTGCCCTGCCTTTTCGCCGATATGTTTTTCGAACGGCAGCGAACGATAGAGAGAGGGATCGGCTGATGGATCGAACAGCGGGCGGTAGCCGAGCGACAGATAAAGGGCGACCGCCTCGGGCTGGCGGAAGCCTGTCGAGAGATAGGATCTGGTGTAACCAAGCTGCGCGGCGCTTTCCTCGAGCGCCAGAACGATGGCGCGGGCCAAGCCCTGACGCCTGAGATGCGGATGCGTCCAGATCCGCTTCATTTCGGCCGTCTCATCGTCGTGGCTCATGAAGGCGCCGCCGGCAACGGTTTGACCATTCCGCTGCAGCAGCAGGAAATCTCCCAATGGATGGGAAAACAGCGAAACGGGATAACGGAAGATCTCCGCCCGCGCCCCGCCGGGGCGGCTCGCGGCTCCGTATCTCCCGTCATATTCGCTGACCAGCCCGTCGATCAGGGGCTGGGCAGCAGGGTCCAGCAATGATGACCGGACAACTATATCAGTCATGAACACGCCTCCGATGAAGGTCTGATCGCTTCCGGATGCGGTTTCAGTAAATGCCCTGAAGGTCGTCCGGCGCGCGCCTAGCATCGTCAGCATGCCCGATCGGAGGATCGGTTTGCACGGCATGATTGTTGCGTTTGCCGCCGAATATTAAAAGATCATTGCTCGATTTGATAGTTTACTAAAATTATAGATTGCGTGTTTTAATCGACCTGCCGGGTCGGGAGCAGATATGTCATACGCCCTCAGTTTTCTCGATAAAAGTCCGATCCATGGCCCGGAACCGGCAGCCGCAGCGCTGCAACGCAGCCTGAGCCTGGCCAAAAGGGCCGAGGATCTCGGCTATCGGCGGTTCTGGGTGGCCGAACATCATAACTCTCCCAGCCTCGCAAGCTCGTCGCCTGAGGTGTTGATCTCATTTCTGCTGGCTCGAACAAGCCGCATCAACATCGGCTCCGGCGGAGTCATGCTCCAGCATTACAGTGCCTACAAGGTCGCGGAGAATTTCAACCTGCTTGCCGCTCTCGCGCCGGGCCGGGTCGATCTCGGCGTCGGCAAGGCGCCCGGGGGCCTGCCGCTGTCGACGCGCGCCCTGCAGCAGGCCTACGACCCCGAACGCAAGCCGTCCTTCTCAGAGCAATTGACCGAACTCGATGGTTTTCTGCACCACGGAGACGCCGGCCAATCGCAGGACGAACGTCCTGTCGCCTTTCCGGTGCCGGACCAGCCGCCCGGCCGCTTTGTGCTCGGCGCAAGTGCGGAGAGCGCGACGCTCGCCGCCCGTCTCGGATGGGGCTTTGTCTATGCCGCGCATATCCACGGAGATGCGAGCGCGATCGCCGAAGCGCTGGCGGCTTACCGCAATGCGGGCGGCACATCGGCGCTGTTGGCCCTGAGCGTCATCACCGCAGAAACGAATGCGCTTGCCGAAAGCATCGGCGGCGAGACCCGCCGGTTCCGGGTCGAGGTCGAAGGCGGCCAGGCAGTGAATGTCGGCAGCGAGGATCAGGCGCGCGAATATGTGCGCCAGTCGGGCAAGACGCAGTACCAGATCGAGGAGCGAAGCCCGCGCCTCATTCGCGGCACGCCGTCGAGCGTCCATGCCGAGCTGCAGCAGCTGCACAGGACCTATGGTGTCGCCGAATTCATCATTGACTGCCCGCTGTCGGATGGGGCGCAACGCCTGAAAACGATCGAACTCCTGGCAGCCGGGCGCGCAGCCATCGCCGCCTGATCATCGGACAACAAATCGGGGGGCCATCACCGTGGTAACAAGACGAGATTTTCTAGCCGGCACCGGCATTGCGGCCCTCTCCCTGTCGGCAGGATTGCGGCCTTCCCCGACAGAGGCCAAGGATCTGCCGGCCAGCGGCGGCTCGCTGAGCTGGGGCGTCGAAACGGAACCGAGCACGCTCAATCCGCATCTGAACGGCCAAGCCAAGGCCAAGCTGATCCTGCGGAATGCCTATGAAACATTGCTGGCCCGCACGCCGGATGGCGGCTACGTGCCGTGGCTGGCGAAAAGCTATTCGGTCTCCGACGATGGCAAGACCTATACTTTCACCCTGCGCGACGATGTGACCTTCAGTGACGGCGAAAAGCTCGATGCGGCCGCCGTGGCGCTCAACTTCACCAAGCTGAAAGAGCCGACCTATTCCGGCAGCATCAGTGCCGGTCACGTTTCGTATGTCTCCGAAGCGATTGCGGTGGATTCCCACACGGTGGTGCTGAAGCTTAACGACGCCTATTCGCCCTTCCTCGACGGCGCCGCCGGCATAGAGATCCTGTCGCCGAAATCATTCTCGTCGTCGCAGCTGAAGTCGGGTGGCCCTGACATCGCAGGCACTGGCCCCTTCATTCTCGACCGCTATGTCAAGGGCCAGGAAATCCGCTTCAAGAAGAACCCTGGTTATAATTGGGCTCCTGAAAACGCAGCTCATCAGGGCCCTGCCTATCTCGACGAGGTGATTTATCGTTTCCTGCCGGAGTCGGCGGTGCGAACGGGCGCGCTGACCTCCGGACAGGTGCATGTCATCGAAGGCATAGCCGGCAATGATGCTGCCGTTTTCAAGGACAATCCGGATTTCACCTACCAAAGCGCCATCAACACCGGAACGCCCTACACGCTCTTCCTCAACGTGACGGCCGGCCCGACCACCGACGTCAAAGTGCGCAAGGCGGTGTTGGCGGCCATCGACGTGGAGCGGGTGATCGCCTCGGTCTATCGCGGGGAACGCAAGCGTGCCTGGGGCATTCTCACGCCCGCCGACACGGATTTTTACGACAAGAGCATCGAGGGCCGTTACGGCTTCGACGCTGGGCTCGCCAACAGCCTTCTCGACGAGGCAGGCTGGACCGCAAGGGACGCCGATGGTTTCCGCACGAAGGATGGCAAGCGCCTGACCATCGAGATCGTGCAGTCCCAGGCGACGCTGCGTGACCAGCGCGACATCCTCCTCCAGGCCGTCCAGGCGCAGGCCCGCCAGAACGCCGGCATCGATCTTGCCTTGCAATATGTCGATGCCGGGACCTATGCGAACCGTCAGAAGGACGGGCAGTACGGCATCATCCCCAATTCGACCACGACGCAGGAAAACGGCGTCACCATCTATTTCCATTATCTGCCGCGCGCCAAGGGCGGATCGATCAATTACAGCCGCACGGAAGCACCGGAAATTTCCGCCTGGCTTGCTGAAGCTGCCTCGACGCTCGATGCCGGGAAACGCTTCGAGATCTACGCTGAACTGCAGCGCTTTGCGCTGCTCGATCAAGCGCTCGGACTGCCGCTCTATGTGCCTGATGATCAGATCGCCGCCTCCATTGCGGTCAAGGGCGTCGGTTTCCGGCCGTTCAAGCGGCTTCCTGAAAACGCATACGACATCTGGCTGCAGCAGCCGGCATGAGCCGAGCTCCGTCGGCTTTCCAACAAGGGAGACAAAACCGAAATGCCTATCCGCAGACAGTTCCTGACCGTGACCGCAGCCGTTCTTGCGGCCTCCATGCTGCCGGGTCTTTCCATTGCTGAAGATGCCAAGCCTGTTAGTGGCGGCAAGTTGGCATGGGGCGTCGAAACGGAGCCCGCCACGCTCAACCCGCAACTGAACGGCCAGGACAAGACCAAGCTTCTGCTGCGCAACGCCTATGAATCGCTGCTCGCCCGAACGGCCAAGGGTGGATACGTTCCGTGGCTGGCGACCGAGTACAAGATTTCCGAGGACGGCAAGACCTACACATTCAAGCTGCGCAATGACGTCAGCTTCACCGATGGCCAGAAACTGAACGCTGAAGCCATCGTGACGAATTTCACCAAGCTCAAGGATGCGGCCTATTCCGGCAGTGTCAGCGCCGGCCCGGTCTCGCGTATCGAGGAGGTGAAGGCCGTGGGCGACGACACCGTCTCCTTCACGCTCAAGCAGGTCTATGCCCCTTTCCTCGACTATGTCGCCAGCTTGGAAATCCTCTCTCCTTCCGCTTTCGCCTCTTCGCAGCTGAAGTCCGGAGGACCTGAAATCGCCGGCACCGGACCCTTCATCCTGAAGCGCTACGCCAAGGGCCAGGAAATCCAGTTCGCCAAAAACCCCTCCTATAACTGGGCGCCGAAAATTGCAGCCCATCAGGGGCCGGCCTATCTCGACGAAGTGACCTATCGCTTTCTGCCGGAATCCTCGGTGCGGGCCGGGGCGCTCACCTCAGGCCAGGTCGACGTGATCGAAGGCATTTCCGGCAATGATGCGGCGCTGTTTAAGGAAAATGCCGATTTCAGCTATCAGACCGCATTGAACACCGGCACGCCCTATTCGCTCTTCCTGAAGGTCACCTGGGGGCCAACCCAGGATATCCAGGTGCGAAAGGCGCTGGTGGCGTCCATCGATGTGGATGCCGTGTTGAAAGCAGTCTATCGCGGCGAGCGCACGCGGGCCTGGGGCATCACCTCCCCGATCGATCCGCAGTTCTACGACAAGAGCATCGAAAAGGCCTACGGCGCCGATCCGAAGCTCGCCAACCGCCTGCTGGATGAAGCCGGCTGGACGACGCGCGATGCCGACGGTTTCCGCACGAAGGACGGCAAGCGTCTGACCATCGAGGTCGTTCAGGCCCAGGCCACGGTGCGCGACCAGCGCGACGTGCTGCTGCAGGCGCTGCAGGCGCAGGCGCGTCAGAATGCCGGCATCGATCTCGCCATCGTCTTCGTCGATGCGGGCACCTATACGGACCGGCGCAAAACCGGCCAGTTCGGCTCGATCGCCAATTCCAATACACCGACCGACGCCATCGACATCGAATATCACTACCTGCCCCTGGATAAGGGCGGCACCATCAATTACAGCCGCGCCGCCGCGCCTGAACTGGCGCAATGGCTGAACGAGGCCGCCTCGACCCTCGACAACAAGAAGCGCTTCGAACTCTATGCGGGTCTGCAGCGCTTTGCCATTGTCGACCAGGCTTATGCCCTGCCGCTGTACGAGCCTGAGGATCAGGTGGCGGCAGCCGACTATGTGAAGGGCATCAGCTTCCGTCCCTTCAAGCAGCTGCCCGAAAGCGCCTACGACATCTGGCGCAGCGAATAACTCCGTCCCGTCAACGCAACCCGGCGGTCGTGGCCGCAGGGCCCATGCAGGAGCGACAGACAATGACTGCTGATAACACGACGGTCCTGGGCAAGGCGCCCGCCGCCTTTTTCTCGCGGCGGCGCCGGCTGAATCGCAACAGCCTGAGCTCGCAGATCCTGGCCCGGTTCGGCTCCGGTATCCTTGTTCTGTGGGCGGCGGTGAGCCTGAGCTTCATCAGTCTCCAGCTCGCCCCTGGCGACATTGTCAGCCTTCTGATCGGTGAACAGTTGCGAACGCCGGAGGTGGAAGCCGCCATCCGCGCCGAGTGGGGTCTGGATGAGCCGCTGCTGACGCAATATTTCTCATATCTCTCGCGTATCCTGCATGGCGATTTCGGCCGTTCCTACATCCTGCAAACCGACGTTTCCGGCCTGGTCCTATCGCAAATGCTGCCGACCTTGAAGCTGACGGCGGCGGCACTGGTGGTTGCGGTGGTATTTGCGGTGGCCAGCGCCGTCATCACCGCCGGCAAGCGCCTGCCCCGCAGCATCGCTGGCGGGATCGAGCTCATTCTGATCTCGACGCCGACCTTCTGGCTCGGCATCCTGCTGCTGTTCGTCTTCTCCTTCACGCTGAAGCTTTTCCCCGTCTCCGGCGACCGGGATATTTCCGCACTGGTGCTGCCGGCCCTGTCGCTCGGCCTCTCTCTCGGCGCCGTCATCGGCCAGGTTCTGCGTGAGGGGCTGGAGCGGGCTCTGGAAGAGCCGTTCGCCCTGACCGTTCGCAGCTGGGGTGCCGGCGACCTCGTCCTGCGGCTGCGGCATGGCCTGCGGCACGCCGCTCTGCCCGCCGTCACGCTGACAGGCTGGCTGATCGGCAACCTGCTGTCCGGCGCCGTCATCACCGAGGCGGTGTTCGGCCGGCCGGGGCTTGGGCGGATCACGGTCAACGCCGTTCTGGCGCATGACCTGCCGGTCGTGCTGGCGGTCGCCGTGCTTTCCGCCTTCGTTTATGTCGTGCTGAGCACGCTGGTCGACATTCTCTATCTGCTGCTCGACCCTCGCCTGCGCAACGACGCCAGGGGGGCAGGCCGATGAGTGTTTCCTCCACGGCGCCGGAGCAAGGAAACGGCCGACCCGTCCGCCTGCTCCGCGCGGCCCTGTCCCGACCGGGCGTTATCGTATCCTCACTTTTCCTGTTACTGGTGGCGGTTGCAACCATCTGGCCGCATGTCCTGACCGCGGCCGATCCGATCGCCGCCGACCCGTTGCAGGCGCAGTTGCCGCCTTCCATCAACCATTGGTTCGGCACCGATCATCTTGGCAGGGATGTCTTTTCCCGTGTCGTGCATGGCGCCCGCTACTCCATTCTGATCGGCGTCAGCGCCGTTGCCATCGCTGCCGTCGTCGGCTCGCTGCTCGGTCTTGTCTCGGGCCTCGCCCGCGGTCTCGTCGACGAAGCGATTTCGCGTTTCCTCGACGTGGTTTCCTCCTTTCCGGATCTGCTGCTGGCGCTGGTGCTGATCTCATTCACCGGTCCCGGCACCGTCAACCTGATCTTCGCGCTCGGCGTGGCATCGGTGCCCCGTTTTGCCAGGGTGGTGCGCGCGCAGACCTTCGTGATCGCCAAAAGCGGCTATGTCGAACAGGCCAAAACATTCGGGCTGACGCCGCGCGTGCTGGTCATCCGCCATGTCCTGCCGCATGCGATAGCCCAGGTTCCAATTCTGGCGACGATCGGCCTCGGCACGACGATCATCCAGGCCGCCGGCCTGAGCTTTCTCGGCATGGGGCCGCAGCCTCCGGCACCGGAATGGGGCGCAATGCTGGCCGAAGCCCGCAATTACCTTCGCGTCGCCTGGTGGATCGGGGTGTGGCCCGGTCTTGCCATCACGCTGACGGTCATTGCCATCAGCGTTCTCGGAAAACGCTGGCAATTGGCCTTCGAAGGCAGGAGGCAGTCGTGACATCAGTCGTTCACATCACCAATCTCAGCATCGGCTTTCCGCAGAACGAACGCGCCAATGCCGTCGTCCACGGCATCGACCTGACGATCGACAAGGGGGAGACCGTTGCTCTGGTGGGTGAATCCGGTTCCGGCAAATCCGTGACAGCCCGTTCGCTCATCGGCCTTTCCGGCGTCGGCGCCAATGTGCGTGCCGACCGGTTCGACATCGATGGTGAAAGCGTCCTCAATTTCGGCGAAAGGGACTGGCGACGCCTGCGTGGCGAAAAGATCGGCTTTGTTCTTCAGGATGCGCTGGTGTCGCTCGATCCGCTACGGCGGATTTCCCAACAATTGTCGGATGCCTTCGGCAGACGCGGCCTTTTCTCCCGCCCGAATGTCGGCCGGGACAGCCACGCGCTGCTGCGGTCGGTCGGCATTCCCGACCCGGAAAGGCGCCTGCCGCAATATCCGCATCAATTGTCCGGCGGGCTGCGCCAGCGCGCCCTCATCGCCACGGCGATTGCCAGGCAGCCGTCGCTGCTGATTGCCGATGAGCCGACAACGGCGCTCGACACCACCGTGCAAAAGCAGATCCTCGATCTCCTGGCCGAGCGCCGGAAGGCCGGGCACACGCTGCTGCTGATCAGCCATGATCTCGCCGTCGTCTCGCGCCTGGCCGACCGCGTGCTGGTGATGCAGAATGGCAGGATCGTCGAGGAAGGACCGCCGGGCAGGATCCTGAGCAATCCGGAACATCCCTACACAAGGCAATTGCTCGATGCGGTGCCGTCGGCGGGATCGCGGGGCTTTCGTCTGTCTCCTCCCAGCGAGCTTCATTCCCGGCAACAGACTGCGCGGCCGCCTGCAGAACCAGTCGAGCGGTTGCGTATTCCGCTGCCGGCCAAACATATCGACCAGGAGAACCGCGTCCTGTCGGCCCTTAATCTCTTCAAGCGTTACGGAGGGGCCGGCGGCGCATTTGCCGTCAATGATGTGTCGTTCGACCTCGCCGCCGGCGAGGCGCTGGGCATCGTCGGCGAGTCCGGCTCCGGCAAGACCACCGTCGCGAAGATAGTCCTCGGCCTGGTCGAGCCGGACGACGGCACGGTGTTCATCGGCGGCGAGCAGTGGAGCAATATTCCGGAAACTCGACGCCGCTTGCGGCGCGCCAGCATGCAATTGATCGCCCAGGATGCCTTGAGTTCGTTCGACCCGCGCTACACGGTCGAAAAGATCGTCGGCGAGAGCCTCGACTCCGTCGGCATCTTCGGCGCGTCCCGCCGCGAGCGTGTGCTCGAAGTGCTGGATGCCGTCCGCCTGGGGTCGGCCTATCTCCACCGTCATCCGCGGGAGCTCTCCGGCGGCCAGCGCCAGCGGGTGGCAATCGCCCGCGCCTTCGCGCCGCGACCGCGGCTTCTGGTGGCCGATGAACCGGTCAGCGCCCTCGACGTTTCGGTGCAGGCACAGGTTCTTGATCTGCTCGCCGAACTGCAGGCCGCCTCCGGTACGGCGCTTCTCTTCATCTCCCATGATCTCGGCGTCATCAACCATCTCACCGATCGCGTGCTGGTGATGAAGGACGGCCGGATCGTCGAGGCGGGCGGCGTCGAGCACGTCTTTTCCGCTCCGCAGCACAGCTACACCCGCGCCCTGCTGGATGCGGTTCCGGCTTTGGCCTGACCGGCGCTTGCAACAACGCCCGGCAAGAGCTTGCCGGAGACATGAAATTCCATCTGCGAGAAACCCGTCATGACCCCTACCCGCAAACGTCGCCTGAAGACCCTGACCGGCGCCAGCAGCGTCATCTCCGCGTCGAATGACACAACGCCATCGACGGGTGCAAAGCGTGCCGTCGAGCTCGCCCGCAAAGCCGAGGCCGAGAAGATCACCGGCTTGTTCACCGCCGATCTTCTGCATATCGACCCGGCCGGCCTTGCCGGCACAGCCGGCATCCAGGAACCGATCATCGCACTTGCGGCGCTGAGCCAGGCGACGTCTGAGATCGGCCTGATCGCCACCGTCTCGACCACCTTCCATCACCCTTACAATCTGGCGCGCCAGATCGGTACGCTGGATCATGCCAGCGGCGGCCGCACCGGTTGGAATGCGGTGACATCCTCAGTCGGCGAAGAGAATTTCGGAGAGACGCTGCCGAGCCCGGAGGAACGTTATGAACGCGCCGCCGAATTCATCGAGATCGTCAACGCGCTCTATGATGCCAATGAACGGGACGCGGCCCAGCGCAAGGGTTCCGGAGCCGTCGGCATCGACCCGGCCAAGTTCCATCGCATCGATTATCGCGGCAAGCATTTCAGCGTCGCCGGCCCGTTGAACGTGCCGCCCTTGCCGCAGCGCCGCCCGGTGCAGTTTCAGGCCGGTCAATCCGAAGCCGGGGTGACGGTGGGCGCCCGCTATGCAGAGGTCGTCTACACCTCGCAGCCCAAGCTCGAGGACGCCATCGCCTTCGCGACCGATCTGCGCCGCCGCGCGGCGAGTTTCGGCCGTGGTAACAATCTGCCCTTCATCATGAATTCCTTCCATTCGGTGATCGGCGAGTCCGACGCCGACGTGGCGCGGCGGCTGAAGGAAAAGCACGAACGCATCGATTATGAGCAGGGTCGGCTGAAGCTCGCCGACATGCTGGGCGGCGATCTCGATCTCTCCGGCCTGCCGCTGGACAGGCCGCTGCCGGAAACATTGCTGCCTGACGTGACCAGCATCAACCGCAGGCGCGGCAGGGTGGAAATCTTTCGTCGCTACGCCCGCCAGGGGTTGACGCTGCGCGAGCTGATCATTCAGGCCCAGGAAACCGGCCACTGGTCGGTCGCCGGCACGCCGGAACAGCTGGCGGATGCGATCGAAGAGCGCGTCAAGGCAGGCGTTCTCGATGTCCTGTCGCTGCACGGCCTGGGCAATCCCGACCAGGAGGACCTGCTGTTGAATGGATTGCTTCCGGAACTCCGGCGCCGTCAACTGATCGATACCGACTATGTCGGAGAAGATTTCCGTTCCAATCTGGAACTGCCGCCGCTGGCGCCGCCGACGGTCAGCCAGTCATCGCGAACGGCCTGACGGCAGGCCGTTCCCAGTTCGGGAAGACGCATGTCAGTCTTACACGTCGTCAAGGACTTTGGCGACGTCGTGGGCTTTGGCCACCTCACCGATCCAGCTGTTGAGCAGTGACGCAGCCGCATGGCTTTGCGACACGATCTGAGGCACCAGATCGATATCCGGGAGGCTGCCGAGACCAAGCGGCCCCATTGCGAACAGCGCATGCAGCGCGCCCGACCTGGTTCGCCCGCTTTCGTCTACGACGATCCCGATTTCGAGTTCGTCCCGCGTTGCCAGACCCGCAACGATCAGCGAGCGGACCAGCGGGCTATCGGTGCCGGACGGTCGGAATCGGCAGTCGATCGTCAGATCCGCGGGAAGGACCTCGAGCCCGGCCGGGGCCGAAAACAGCACGCCGTTCGTGGCGATACGATCCACTTTTCCCTTCCTCACGGTAATCGCGCCGCTGGCGATCGCATGATGAAGGCGCTGATAGTGCTCAGGCGGCAAGCGGTTGCGATGGCTGTCGTAAATGGCCTTCACGTGGCGTTTGAACCGTGCACGTTCTTGTGGCGTCAGTCCCGCCCAGAGGTCGCGTGCGCGTGAACGAAAGCCGTTCATGATGCCTTGCCATCCCGTACCTTCCAGATCGGCCTTGCTCGCAGCCTCACGCAGGAAGCGGAATGCGCCGCGCAGCGTGCCCGGCACGGGTTGGTCGGTGAGAACAGCTCCGACGGCGGCGGCGGCATGCGACTGCGGCAGGAAGCCCGATTCCGAAATCAACGTGACATGGGAAATCTTGGCGTCTGCCAGCAATCCCAGCGCCCTGTCGACCGCGTGGATGCCGCCGCCGATCACGACAGCATTTTGCGCTCCGCCGGCAGGAGCCAAGTCCGACGTTTCCCGCAGGCCGTAACCGGTCGCGAGAAAGGCGGCATCGAAACGGGTTCGCTGCTCAGGCCCGAGGAAAACCGAATATCCTCCACCCGGATGCCTGTCGATCGCCGTCACGGCATCCGAGCTAAACTGGACGATGACATCGGGCCGATGCGTCAGGGCTTCGGAGAAGCGTTTATACACATAGGTGCTGAAGATGTCTCCGGGCACGAAGGCGTGTTCGAGACCGGCAGGATCCGATGTCAGGCGATCGCGCCATGTGTCGTCCGTTTCCAACCACCGGCGAAAATCGTCCGGCAGCTTGGGATCGACGGAAAGGTCGCGAACGCGGCTGGTCAGCACCGTCGACGCCGGTTGACTGATGCCCTCGCTGATATCGATCTTTGCGCGCGGATCGAACATCACCAGATGGAAGGGCCGATCAACTCTCTTGAAAAGAGCGATTGCGGTCATGATCCCGGTAAAGCCCCGGCCGATAATCGCAATCCTTGCGAGATGGTCGGCATCCCTGCTCTCCGGGTTCGAAGAACGTGACGAGAGAAGAGTCATTCATCGGCTCCTTCTGCGTTGGATCGCCCGGCCCCGTATCCGCCAGGTCCGATCGACCACATAATTCTCTACCAAAATAATAGAAAATGAAATCCGGAACGCAAGCCCTATTCGACTGGAAACAATGACGGCCCGGTTTCGGTGTTCGGCGGGCCTTGGTTTTCCCCTTGCGGCTGCTAGCTCCAAGCCTTCCGGAGCACCGGTGACGGGGGATGCGGCGGCTTGGTAATAATTTCCCGCTCCTTGCGAAAAAAGAGAGGAATTTTAGAGTGACCGCGAAGATTGATGTAATTTTAAACCATCTATCACAGGCAGGATTACCTTAACGTCTGCATGCGGATGTCGCGACATCCGCATGCGGAAGGAAGGTAGCATGACGGTCCCCTTGGTCAGCTTGAGCAATCTTTCGACGGAGCCCCTGGCCTCGCCTCAGGTCGCCGCGATTTGGGAGGCTCTTTGCGCGGAGGCCGTCAATGCTTCGGCCAAGGATGCAGCCCTCACGCGCGCCATGAATTCGGCAGTGCTTTATCACGCGAGTTTCGCCCAGGCGCTCGCCCAGCGGGTCGCGATCAAACTGGCCAATCATGACCTCGACCATGACGAGCTGCTGGCGGTGATCGCCCAGGCCTTCATCGGCAATCGCAATATCGTTGCCGATGCCGCGGCGGATCTGACGGCGATCAAGGAACGTGATCCGTCGAACACGGAAATCCTGACGCCATTCCTGTATTTCAAAGGCTTTGTGGCCTTGCAGGGCCAGCGCGTCGCCCACTGGCTCTGGCACCATGACCGCCTGCATCTGGCGCGCCACATCCAGAGCCGTATTTCCGAAGTTTTCGGCGTCGACATTCATCCGGCCGCAAGGATGGGCAGGAGCATCATGCTCGATCATGGAAGCGGCCTTGTTATCGGCGAGACGGCTGTTGTCGAAGACGATGTATCGATCCTCCAGAACGTCACATTGGGAGGGACGGGCAAGGAGACCGGCGACCGGCACCCGAAGGTGCGGCGCGGCGCCCTGATCGGAGCCGGAGCCAAGATCCTCGGCAACATCGAAATCGGCGTCGGCGCCAAGGTGGGGGCAGGCAGCGTGGTCGTCAATGCCGTCGAAGCCTACACATCGGTGGCCGGCATTCCGGCGAAGCAGGTGGGCAAGCGCCACTTCAACCTGCCGGGCATCACCATGGACCAGACCTTGTCTGAACCGGAGTATATGATTTAAGGCGTGAGGTATGCTTGCTACGGCGATCCTGCCCGGCTCAGATCATCGCCGATCGGCCGTTTCTTCCGTGAGGGTTCTTTTCCAAAGGCGTTCGGCGTCGATGTAGCGTGACGCCGCAAAAAGTGCATGGAATCAACTGCATCTCGCGACTCGCGATATGAGCGGCGCATGCGCCTTAAATCGTTGAATTTCGATTCGTTTCGACGCGGAACAACCCGCCGGCCGATTCGGTTGACTCGCATTGGTTGCGTCATGTCGTTAATGTCTGGACGCACGGCGAAAGTCGGTCGAGGCCGAAATCGGTCCGGGAAGGTAAATTTGAACATGACGCGCTCGCGCCGCCCCTCATTGCCATTCCTCAACGAGTCCAACTCGACCCTGCAGTCTGGTCCGATCCGCAAGCGCGATCCTGACCAGCCAAGCCTTCCGTTCGATCCGATGCCGTCGAGGATCGAACCTTGCCTTGCGCTGCTGAAGCCCACCGTGCCGCTGGGATCGGATTGGCTGTACGAGGTGAAGTGGGATGGCTATCGGCTTGCGATCCATATCGAGCCGAAGGGCGTTCGTGTCATCACGCGCGGCGGCCATGACTGGACTCACCGCTTTCCCGCCATCGCCGTGGCAGCAAAAGACCTGGGTGTGACCACCGCCATACTGGACGGGGAAGCGGTGGTTTTGGACGACCACGGCCGATCGGATTTCGGCGCGTTGCAACGTTCGCTTGGCGGCCGAGGCGGCAAACGGGTTTCGGCCGAGTCCATGCTCTACGCCTTCGACCTCTTGTATCTGGACGGGCATGACCTCACAGGCACCGAGCTCGCCGTGCGCCGGCACCTTCTTGAAGACCTGCTGCCGCAAGGCGGCGATGGGAAGATCCGCTTTTCCGAAGAGATTGAACTGCCCGCCGAAGACCTCCTCGCGCACGCCTGTCATCGTCAGCTGGAAGGCATTATCGCCAAGCATCGCGACCGGCCCTACCGCAGTGGCCGCACGGGCGACTGGCTGAAGATCAAGTGCGTAGAGAGCGAGAGCTTCATGATCGTCGGTTACGAACAATCGCCATCCGCCCGCGGCGGCATCGGCAGTCTGCTGCTCGCCGGCAAGAAGGGCTTCGACTGGGTCTATGTCGGGTCGGTTGGAACCGGTTTCAGCACACGGGATGCCGAGCAGTTGAAAAAGACGCTCGATCGCTTGAAGACGAGCCGGCCGGTCGTTTCCCTGAAGGGCAAGCGCTTCGTCTTCGTGCAGCCGACGCTCATCGCCGAGATCGAGTTTCGCGGCTGGACGGATGACGGCAGTCTCCGCCACGCCTCCTACAAAGGACTTCGCGAGGTTCAGGACAATGCCGCCGTGTTCGATATGTCCGGCTTCGGCCGTTGAAGGACCACGATCATCAGCCTACCTCCCGGATGGTGCTCTGGCTTATGGATCGGGAGTTCGAACGAAAGTAGTTGTCGGTCGCGGATATCGAGCCATCAGTTCTTTAAGAACGGCCCGACCGCAGCACCTGGGCGGCCTAGCTGGATCCGGCCGTCTCTGCGACGTCGCTGATCAAGTCCCTGCCGCCCAGCACTGGCGATCGAACAGGTCGGCTAAATCGCCGCATCGTAAAATAAGATAAATAGTCGACGAAGCGGTCGACATCACGTATGCCGCTCGAATGTCGCTCCCGACAGGCAACAGAAAGTGGCAACTATGGCAAACCCGCCCCGCAGACCTGTCAATCCAATGGACGCTGCCGAAGCGTTGTTCAAACCAGCGAAGAAGAAGGTGGAACAAGCTGTTGAGCGACCGGCGCTGCCGAATAGCAAGGAGCTTGTTTCGCTCAAGATCGACAGTGATGTGCTTGCCTTTTTCCAAGAAGATGGCCCTGGCTGGCAGGATCGGATCAACGATATATTGCGCGCCGCGATGAAGAGCAGGCTCTGACCCTGCTGCACCGGAGTCGCGTCGCCGGCCGAGGCGTGGCCAGCTTCACTCGCAGTCTTCGACATGACCAGCTGCGGCAGTTCAGAGCTCGAAACGCCGATCAGAGATTCTTCCGAAGAAGCCCAAAACTGGGCCGCCATTCGAATATATCGACGCTGCCGTAAACACCGGAGCGGACGAAGGGATCTCCTGCGCTGAACGCCTCGAACTCGGCGAGCGTTTCGACTTCCGCGATCACTAAGGCCGTAGAACCCTTGCCCTCCGCCGGCGGTGCAGACGGTCCGGATAGCAGGATGCGGATCGCCGCGCCATGCAGATAGGCCTTGTGTTCCTCGAGCAATCGGGAACGTTCGGCAGCCTTGCCGGGGTCGGATAGCGCATAGCGGGCAACGATCATTGTCTATCCTCCACGGGCGTCAGCACGAAATCGAAGTCGGAGCGCCAGACCGTCGCACGATCGACACGCTCGAAAGGCGCGATCAGGCTGTTTTTGACACCAAACACCGTATCGGATTCCAGATAGGGATCGTCGCCGACGAAAGTGTGGGTCACGAGCTTCTGATAACCTGAAGCCGTGATCAGATAATGAGTATGGGCAGGACGGTAGGGATGGCGGCCGAGGGACGCCAACATCTGGCCGACCGGGCCGTCATCCGGGATCGGATAGGAAACCGGCTTTATGCCGACGAAACTATAGGCGCCATCTGCGCCGGTGACGAAAATGCCCCGGTTGTTCCACTTCGGCTGGATATCCGGCTGCTGGACGTCGTAGAAGCCATCGGAATTATCCGACCATACATCGATCCGGGCTCCCTCGATCGGATTGCCGTTAAGATCCAGCACTCGCCCGATGAAGAGACAGCTCTCGCCCTTGCCGTCGAGCGAAATGTTTTCACCCATCTGCCGTACCGGCGCCCCTTCGAGATGAAACGGTCCAAACACCGTATTTTCCGTGGCGCCTGGTGGACGCCGGTTGTTGATCGCATCCACCAACATCGACAAACCCAGCGTATCGCTGAGCAGGATGAACTCCTGTCGCTCGTCATGGCAGAGATGGCCGGTTCGGGTCAGGAAGCCGATGGCCAGCTCCCATTCTTCCTGGGTCAGGCTGATATCCTTGGCAAAGGCATGCAGGTGCCTGACAAGCGACGCCATGATTTCGGCGAGACGCGGATTAATGTCCTGCCCCATCCGTGAGTTGACGGCTTCCGCGGATCTTTCTTCGCTGAAATATTCAGGCACGTGGCCATCCTCCTAAGGCGTTAACGCGGCCGCGCGCCCTCCCAGGCGCTCTGCAACAAAGCCCGGATCGCTTCCCGTTCGATCGGGCGCGGGTTCCAGTAAGGGTTCTGGGCGGCGAGTTCCGCCGCACGGTCCAGATCGGCTGCCTTCATACCCAGATCGCGGAGCGCCAGGGGGGCACCGATCGAAGCGGCAAAATCATAAAGACCGCCGCCCAGCGAGCCGCCGAAAAGATCGGCAGCCGGCTTTAACGCATCCGCTGCAGCCTCCGCGTTGTAGGCGGCAGAATGGGGAAGAATGACCGCATGGGTTTCCGCATGCGACAGATCGAAGCTACCGCCCAGCGTATGGCAAAGCTTGTGATGGAGGGCCATGCCAACTGCTCCGAGCACTGTGCCGCACAGCCAGGAACCGTAAAGCGCTTCGCTTCGCGGCTCGATGTCCCTAGGCGAATTGACGATTTGAGGTAAAGCCTGCTTCAGCGCGCGCAGGCCCTCGACCGCCATCATTGACGAAATGGGATTGCGATCCTGTGCATAGAGACCTTCGACCGCATGCGCCATCGCATTGAGCCCGCTGCTGACGCTGATGTTGACCGGCAATCCCAATGTCAATTCAGGGTCGTAGATCACCACTTCGGGCAGGATGCCGGGCCCGCGGACCGTCGTCTTCTGCCCGTTCTCTGTCTGGCCGAGGATCGGCGTAACCTCTGATCCCGCATAGGTCGTCGCCACCACGATTTGTGGGGCGTCGTTGCGATAGGCGATCGCCTTGCCGAGACCGATCGTAGATCCGCCGCCGATCGCGACCACGCAATCGGCGGCGGCTGCGTTATATGCCGCCATCGCGCGCTCGGTCACATCGACCGGCGTATGCATCGTCGCATCGTGGAATAGTCCTGCAGCAAGCGGACCGAGGGAAGCAGCGATCCGTTCAGCCTCCGCTTTCTGGTGCGGAGTCGAAAGGATCAGGGCGCGCTTGCCGCCCTGCCCTGCAATCGCCTCGGCGAGACGGTTCAACGAGCCGCTCCCGAAGAAGACCTGGGCCGCGCTGGCCGTGTATCTGAAAGGTGCAACCATGCTATCGATCGAGTTTGAACAGTGAAACCGCGTTGGTGCGACCGATCTTCAGACGGTCGGCTTCGGAGATGGTCGTGCTGTCGAACCAATTTGCAGCATGGTCGATGTTCTCGAATGGCCAGTCCGTCGAGAACAGAATTCGGTCCGCGCCGATTTCCAGCATAGCATCGATAAGCGATTGCGTGCGGAAGTTCCCCGACGTCGTGATGTAGAAATTCTCGTTGAAATAATCGGCAATCGGGCGTTTGGCCGGATAGTTCTTTTCCACCTTGACCCACGCATTCCGGTTGTCGATGCGCCACATCATGTATGGTAGTCCCTCGCCCATGTGACCAACGATGATCCGCAAAGCCGGATGTTCGTCAAACAGGCCGGATCCCATCAAGCGTAGCGCATGAACAGCGGTCTCCTGCGCGAACGCCCATGTCGGCCCCATCAGCCAGGAATGGCCGGCATAGATCCGGCTATCCTGCGGCAGCGGGTTGCGCGGATGCAGATAGAAGGGAACGTTGAGCTTTTCGACTTCGGCCCAGAACGGACGGTATTGCGGCAGGTCGTAGTAGAGCAGCGTCGTTCCGTCGCCTTCCTGCGAGAAGCCATTGACCAGTGCGCCGACGAAACCCATCGTTGTCACGCAGCGCTGCAATTCCTGCGCGGCTGCATCCGGATCCTGCAGGGGCAAAGCTGCAAATCCCAGGAAACGGCTCGGGTTCTTGACGCATTGCTCCGCCAGAAAGTCGTTGGCGCGCCGGGAAATCTCCAGAGCCTTTGCCCTATCCGGGATCGCCTGCACGGCCGGAGCGTTCAGCGACAGGATCATTTTCTCGATGCCGTGGGCATCCATCAGCCGCAAACGCTTGTCCTGGATATCCAGAAGACGGGCGGACAGTTCCGTCCAGTAGTCGCCCGGCACGAATCCAGCCGAATCCTGCAGCGTCTCGGGAATGGCGAAATGTTCTTCAAGCGCGATCTTGCCTTGCACGATATGCTCTCTTTTCTGTCTTGTATCGAAATACTGAGGATGGCGGATCAGAATTGCCCCTTGGGCGGAAGACCGAGCAGCTGCTGGCCGACCATGGTGCCCACGGCATCCCAGTTCATTGAAATGTGGCGGCCGACGGCATTTGCATCGCGCCATGCTCGCTGGACGGGGTTGGACATTTGAAGGCCGAGGCCGCCCGTCGATGCATTGAGTGCTTCCACAGCCCGAAGCGCCAGGCTGACCGCAAAGGACTGGCTGCGACGGGCGAGAATTCGATCGTCCTCGGTGATCTCGCCGGCGCCATCCTCGCGGGCCTGGGCCAGTTGCTGCGCTCGGGCAATATCGCGCAGAATGATTTCGCGGGCGGCATCCACGGATGCGGAGGCTTCTGCCACGCGCAGCTGGATCGTCGGAAATTCCGCGATCTTGTTGTTGCCACCGGCAACCGCACCACGTGTCACACGAGCCCCCATATGGTCGATATAGCTCTCCAGTGCGCCCTTCGCCGCACCGACGGCTGCGCTGCCGAGGCAGAACGGAACCCCCATGAGGAGCGGAATGTTGAAAAGGCCGATACCCCTATAGCCACGTCCGCCCGGCGTTCTGCCGGAGGTCGCGTCCGGAAAACTCAGCATGCGGTATTCCGGAACGAAGACGTCCTTGAGGATCAGGCTTTTCGAGCCGGTGCCCGCCAGGCCGACCACGTCCCAGGTCTCGGCAATGCCATAGTCGCCGGCGGGAACCAGAAGGAACGCCGGCACAGGACGCTCCCCCTCGCCGTTTGGCGGAATGATCGCCGCACAGAGTGCCCACTGGGCATTTTCGCATCCGCTCGCAAAGGCCCAATCGCCAGATAACCGGAAACCACCTTCGACGCGTTCCGCGATACGGACCGGCGCATAGGAACCGCAGAGCAGCGCATCCGGATTGCTGCCCCACACCTCCTGCTGAACCCTTTCATCGAACATGGCGAGGAGCCATTGATGCGCGGAAAGGAGGCCGGCAACCCAGCCGGTGGAGGCACAGGCCGACGACAGTTCGATATTTGCATCGACAAGCTCGGCAAACGATCCCTCCTCCCCACCGAAACGGGCAGGCTTGACGATATCGAAATAGCCGGCGGAGCGCAGCAGATCGATATTGCGTGCCGGCACGCGGCCGGATTTTTCGGTATCGCGCGCGCCGGCACGGATCTCGTGCAGCACCGGGGCGATACGATCTGCAAGACATGCGTTCTCAACCCGCGCCGAGGCGGGAAACAGGGCAGCTGTATTGTTCATGGAACTACCTTCAGTTCTGGGATGCGGGAAGTGCGTGCTGTGGCGCGCAGTATTTCGAATTCTCGTACATCAGCGCGGTCGTGTCGTCGGAATGGCGTGTATCCACCACCTGCCCGATGAAGATCGTGTGCGTTCCATAGGGAACTGCGCCCATACGGCGGCAGACAACTGAGGCATGAGCGGAGCCCAGCACCATCATGCCGCGCTCGTGGCGAACCCAATCGGCAGCGTCGAAGCGGCGTTCAGGCGCAATCTTGCCGCTGAAACCTTCCGATACGGCTGCCTGCCTGTCGGTCAGAATGCTGACTGCGAATTCGGGCACCTCGAGCAGCATGTCATGCAGGTAGGTGCGATTGTTCAGGCAGATGATGAGAGATGGCGGATCCATCGAAAGCGATGTGACGGCCGTTGCCGTCATTCCATGATCCACGCCGTTGCGACAGGCGGAAATGACCGTCACCGTCGCCGGGAAACGGCGCATGGTCGATCGAAACGCATCGCTGATCGGTGCGGGGGCCGGCGCTATGCCGAGGGCAGCAGTGGCAGACATGATTTCCTCCCGTGTCTCCTCGGTGTCCAAATTATTGCATTTGCAACTGTTGTCAATGCAAATTTATAATTTAGGCGGAAAATGCTTGATCTACCAGCCGTTCTCGGCGGCCGAAAGCCAATCATGTTGTCATCCCGGTCATTTAGGTGCATGTCGAGAGAGCCCTCAGCAGGCCGAATCCCACCAGCAGACAGAGATATGTACAAACTTACCGATTCCGTTCCGTATCTTCTCAACCGCGCCGGCGTGCGGATAGCCGAGGTGTTCGCGCAGAGAATTGCCGAAGACGATCTCAGCGTGGCGATGTACCGGGTTCTGGCCATGCTCAAGGAGCGCCGGGAGAGCACCCTGGGGGATCTCGCCGACGTCGTCTCCGTCGAGATTTCGACACTTTCGCGCCTCGTCGGCACACTGGCCAAGCGCAAGCTGGTGTCGCGAACACGTCCGGAAGATAACGGCCGTATCGTCATCGTAAGGCTGACCCCGCAGGGCGAAGCGCTGACGGAAAGGCTTATGCCGCTTGCCGTGGAACTTGAACGCACTGCGGTTCAGGACATGTCGGACGAGGAGGTCGCAGCCCTGAAGAAGGCGCTGCGCCGCATGCACAGCAACCTGCCGGCAATATCCGGAAAGGGAAAAGTTGCCAGCTGAAAAGTTTGCAGTTGCAAATATTTTATTCGCAAGTATTTAATAACGTGTCATCGTTGTCTTGACATCGCCCGCTCACGGGTGAGTCTGGCGCTGGGAGGAACCACGCCGGCAACGATCCAGGAGGATTGTACATGGATCGACGCGGACCTGCCGCTGGCAGGAGCGTACTTCCTGTACTCAAATGTATGGGGAGGGAAAATTGGCCATACAAGATCTCGCTATTGTCAAGGAACACGTTCGCAGCCCGAATGTCATCATCGCCCTTTGTGGCCTGCTGATCCTGTTCGACGGCTATGACCTGATCGTTTACGGCGCGGTCGCGCCGGCGTTGCTCGGTGAAGCCAGCTGGGGCCTGACGCCCGGCCTGGTCGGACGCGCTGCCTCCATCACCCTGTTCGGCATGCTGCTGGGGGCTCTGGTCGCAGGAACGCTCGCTGACAGGATAGGGCGCCGCAAGGTCATCATCGGCAGTCTGCTGAGCTTCTCCGTTATGATGATCGGCAGCGGTCTTGCGCCGAACTTTCTCGTTTTCGAGGGAACACGCTTTCTAGCCGGCCTGGGCCTTGGAGCTCTTTTTCCCACGGTAACCGCTCTAATCATCGAGTTTTCTCCGCCGAAACGGAAGGCAATGGCCTATTCGATTGCTCTTCTCGGTTATCTGGCCGGCGGCATCATCTCGGGCGTCCTCGGAATGCTGCTGATACAGACATACGGATGGCGTCCACTGATGATCATCGGCGGCGCACCGATCCTGCTTCTGCCTTTCTTCATCCGCCTCATCCCTGAATCCCCCGAATGGCTGGCAACGAAGAACCGCCGGACCGAAGCCAACCAGATTGCAAACCAGTACGGGCTGCCCGATCCCGTAGCCAGGCCTGTTGCGTCACGCCAAGTGGGCATCCGGTCGCTGTTTTCCGAAGGTCGCCTGCTGCCGACATTGAACGCATGGGGCATCCACTTCTGTTCGCTTCTGCTCACATTCGGCATGGTCAACTGGCTTCCGACCATCATGAACAAGATGGGCTATGACCTCGGTTCCGCCCTGCTCTTCTCCGTAACCCTCAATCTCGGAGCCGCAATCGGCCTCCTGATCGGCGCAAGGATTGCCGACCGCGGAAATGTCAAAATAGTCGTCGCAGGCATGTTTCTTCTCGGAGCCTGCTCGATCTGGTTGCTGACGCAGGTGGATCAGGGCCTCCAGGTCTATGGACTCGTCGCACTTGCAGGTACAGGAACGATCGGCACGCAGATCCTCGCCAACGTTCTCGTTGGAAACCTCTATCCGGTCGAGATCCGTGGAACTGGCCTTGGCTTCTCGCTGGGCATCGGCCGTATCGGAGGCATGATAGGACCGGCCATCGGCGGTGCGGTTCTGGGTGCAGGCCTGGCTCCGCAGTGGAACTTCTACATCTTCGCATCGGTCGGAGCCGTAGGATGCGTCCTCGCACTCATGACATTGCTGTATCGGAGAAAGGCTGATTGATTGCCAGATTGTCGGCGGGTCTGGGATCCAGTGCCTGCCGACAATGCAAACCTGGTGAAGCCAAAAATCTGAAAGATTGCAACGTGCTCTAATGAACCATTCCGCGTGGTTTCGCCCGGTTGGCAAATTGGTGGACGAGCATGATGCCCTGCTCGAGGAGCAACTCGGCCGCCCGCAGATCGTGCGGCGCAAGCTCACCGGATAGTCCGCGGATCGTATTGGCGATGCAGACGGAGTTGGCGACGAAGCGGGCGTCGCCCTCCCCTTCGGCCTCCTCGGCGGTTGCTTCCAAGGCATCGGCGACGGTGTCGAGCAGGCTCGACCGTTCAACAAGCGTCATGTCGTTCAGGGTTTTCGAAATGCCGTTCATCATTGTCTCCTCGCGCGTTCTCAAGGCGGCCCGCAGCGCCGATTTCTCGATTTGAGAGAGGTGGCTGTGACTGTCAGATGGAGATGGATGTCTGCAGAAGCAACGCATGGCTGCCGCGCGCTTCACGCATGCGTACAGCACGACGGGCGGATCAATCACTATTTCGCACCGATCATTGCTGATGCTTCAGGAGGTCGGCAAGCATCGCCCGCTGCCCTTTCAAGAGCTTTGTTGCTGCCTCGGCGAGGGAAAACCAGCCTGCACGATCAACCTCCGGAAAGCTCTTGACTCGGCCCGATTTCGGCGGCCACTCCATTTGAAATTCGGAGTTCCGGATCGCGGTCAGGTCGAGCACCGGATCGGCTTCGATCGACCAGGCGACGACGATCTTGCCGCCATGCTGCCGGTATTCACCCAGCCGTGTGAAGATGCCGTCGACGGCCACACCCAGCTCTTCGGCCGTCTCCCGCATCGCCGCCGCCAGCTCATCCTCTCCCGGCTCGACCAGGCCTTTCGGGATCGACCAGGCAGCCTCGTCTTTCCCAGCCCAAAAGGGACCGCCTGGATGGACGAGAAGGACTTCGAGGTCCTTGGACACGCGCCGATAGATGAGAAGCCCGGCGCTGCGGATTGCCATCGCGTTGTGCTCTTCTTGCGTTCATCAAGAGGCCAGGCATTCCTCGCAGATGCCGCAGCCGTCGTCGTCCATCCACCGGCACCGGCGCTTGCAGCATAGGCAAGCACGGCCATCGGCCCGCTCTTTTGTGTCTTCCGGAGGAATGATCTCGATCGTCGTCTCGAACAGGGTGTCAGCTACAAGTTCCGCCATCTCGTCGCTCCATCGGTCTCTTCATATGAGATAGGAGGGGCGACCGACATCGGCAAGTTCTCCGCGACGGCAGCGGCAGGGCGTCTGCCGTGCCGCCGGGATTGGGGGATGTCAGTGACTGGCCGGAATGCGGGCGATGACCTTTATCTCGAAGTCGAAGCCGGCGAGCCAGTTTACGCCAAGCGCCGTCCAATTCGGATAGGGCGGCTTGCTGAAAATCTCCTGCTTGACCGCCATGATCGTTCCGAACTGGTTTTCGGGGTCGGTGTGGAAGGAGGTGACATCGACGATATTATCGAGCGTGCAGCCCGCGGCACTCAGCGTCGCCTTCAGGTTTTCGAAGGCCAGCCGGACCTGGCGTTCGAAATCGGGTTCGGGCGTCCCGTCCGAGCGGCTGCCGACCTGTCCTGATACAAACAGTAGATCGCCGGATCGGATGGCGGCGGAATAGCCGTGCTCCTCGTAAAGAGCGTGCCTTTCGGCAGGAAAGATTGCTTCGCGTTGGGTCATTCTGATCTCTCTTTCTTGTTGGGAACACCGATGAGGGTCTGGCGACGCTTCACAAGCACGCCCTTCATTTGATATACGGTACGTATGTGATATAGCTGACATACGCGTCGTATGTAAAGTCCATATACGCTTCGTATGTGAATTGAGGATCGAATGGCGAAAACACGCAGCGAAACCGTGCAGGAAAACCGCGCCAAACTGATCGTGGCGGCGCGAAAGGCTTTTGCCGAAAAAGGGTACGCCGCAGCGTCGATGGACGAGCTGACGGCTGACGCCGGTCTGACACGGGGCGCGCTTTACCACAACTTCGGGGACAAGCGCGGGCTGCTGGCAGCCGTCGTCGAGCAGATCGATACCGAAATGGCGGCGCGCGCCAAAGAGATCGGGGCGCGGGCAGGCAACGATTGGCAGGGCCTGCTCGCCGAGGGTGCGGCCTATATCGAGATGGCGCTCAATCCGGAAGTCCAGCGCATCGTGCTGCTCGACGGACCGGCGGTGTTGGGCGATCCCTCGCAATGGCCGAGCCAGAACAATTGTCTGCAGGTGACCAAGAGCGCTGTGGAGCGCCTAACCGCACAAGGCATCCTCAAGCCGCTGGACGCAGAAGCGGCCGCCCGATTGCTGAGCGGCGCGGCTCTCAATGCCGCTCTCTGGATCGCCGCCAGCGAAAACCCGCAGAGCGTGCTGCCGAAGGCGGTCGAGGCTTTTCATGCCTTGGCGGCAGGTCTGCTTTTGCAGCGTTTGTGATCTGCTAGAGCAATTCCAGGCAAATCGCGAAGCGCTTTGCCTGGAATTGCGTTAAAAATAAAAAAGCTGGCTGACCGTTGGCTGCAGGTCAGTGCCCAAGGCTGCCGGCGGCGGCGATGATCTCCGCCGCAGTCGGGAAGACGGAGAGGTTGTTCGGCTCGTCGAGCGCCTCGATTCGTGCCCAGCCGATGGTGCCGTTCGCATTAACCAGGAAGTGCCCGACGAGCTGGGTAGCGTGGTTCGCGAAGATCGCATGATCGGCTTCGGTCAGCTCGAAGCGGTCTTTGGCGTTGAGTATCGTGTTGGCTTCCATCGGGTGCAGCGGTTCCGGCAGTTCGCCGGTGGGGTTGATGCGTACCGCCTGGAACTGCGCCATCGTTGCGGCATAGGGCCATTCGGGCCGCTCGCGGCTCCCATCGGGCAGGAACTCGGCATGCGGCACACCGTAGGCCCGATGCGTGCGGCAGTCCGGGTCACATAGAAGCGTTATCGGCGTCGGCCGGTGGCGGAAATACAGGCGGGCACGTTCCACCGGCGTGTTGATAACGGCCACGGTCTCCACCCCGGCGGCGCGCAGGGTCGGCTCTACGCTGGCAAGCCGTTCCAGTTGGCGCCGGCAGAACGGGCAGTGCAGCCCGCGAAAGAAGCCGATCAGGAACGGGTGACCTCTCAAGTCGGCGAATGAGACCGTTCCGTCGAAGTTGGCTGCGGCCAGTGCGAATCCGGGCGCGGCTTCTCCAGGTTGCAGCGGGCGTTTCTGGTCTCCCATGGAATAATTCCTTTATCGTATCGTCCACGAGGACGACCGAAATTCAACTATACCACTTGCGGCAAGAAGGCCCAGTGCTTGACGCTGAGACGCTGGATGTGGTCGGCAGGCCATTTGCCGCGGTCACTCCTTCACCGCCCCGGTCATCGAGGAAACATAGTAATCCACGAAGAACGAGTAGAGGATGACCACCGGGAGCGAGCCGAACAGGGCTCCCGCCATCAGCGCCCCCCATTCGAAGACATCGCCGCGCACCAGCTCGGTCAGCACGCCGACCGGGATGGTTTTGTTTTCCGAGGACTGAATGAAAGTAAGGGCATAGATGAATTCGTTCCAGGACAGCGTGAAGGCGAAGATGCCGGCGGAAATCAGCCCCGGCACGGCCAGCGGCAAGATGATCTTGATGAGGATCTGCCATCGGTTGGCGCCATCCACCAGCGCGCTTTCCTCCAGCTCGAAGGGGATCGAGCGGAAATAACCCATCAGCAGCCAGGTGCAGAAGGGAATGAGGAAGGTCGGGTAGGTGAAGATCAGTGCCAGCCGCGAGTCGTAGATCCCGAGCTTGAAGACGATGAAGGCAAGCGGGATGAAGAGGATCGACGGCGGCACGAGGTAGGCGAGGAAGATCACCAGGCCGACCGAACGCGAGCCGGTGAAACGGACGCGCTCGATGGCATAGGCGCCCAGGACCGAGGCCACCAGCGAGAGGAAGGTGGAGCAGACCGCCACCAGCATCGTGTTCCACAGCCAGCCCGGATAGGAGGTTTCGAGGAACAGATATTTGATGTGCGCGAGCGTCGGTCCCACCACCCAGAACGGGCTGTAATTGCTGTAGTCGGTCAGCTGTTCGTTGGGTTTCACCGCGGTGATCGCCATCCAGTAGAAGGGAAAGAGCAGCACGAAGACGAAGACGGCCATCGGCAGGTAGAGCATCACGATCCGCCGCGGCAGGCGGTTCAGATAGCTCATGCCTTCGGCATTGTCGGTCAGGGCCTGATCGGCGGTGTTGGAATGTGTCGACATCGTCATTCTCCAAATCTTGGCGCTTAATCCTGGCCGCCCTGTTGCCATTTGCGCCGTTGCAGGCCGAAGAAGCTGAACATGATGGCGCCGAGCAGGAAGGGCACCATGGCGACCGCGATGGCCGCACCCTCGCCGAGCTGGCCGCCGGGAATGCCGCGCTGGAACGACAGCGTTGCCATCAGATGCGTCGCGTTGACGGGGCCGCCCTTGGTCAGCACGTAGATGAGCTGGAAATCGGTAAAGGTGAAAAGCACCGAGAAGGTCATGACGACGGCGATGATCGGCGTCAGCATCGGCAGCGTCACATAGCGGAAACGCTGCCAGCTGGTGGCGCCGTCGAGCGAGGCTGCCTCCTGCAGCGATGCCGGGATGGTCTGCAGCCCGGCGAGCAGCGAGATTGCCACGAAGGGAATGCCGCGCCAGACATTGGCGACGATGACGGAGATACGCGCATTGATCGGGTCGCCGAGGAAGTTGATCGGTCCGCTGATCAGCCCCAGCTTCATCAGCGACCACGAGATGATCGAGAACTGCGAATCATAGATCCACCAGAAGGCCAGCGCCGAAAGTACCGTCGGCACCACCCAGGGCAGCAGGACGATTGCCCGGAAGAAGGATTTGTAGGGCAGGTGCTGGTTGAGCAGCATCGCCAGCCAGAGGCCGAGCGCGAATTTCAGCACCGAGGCGACGAAGGTATACAGAACGGTGTTGAAGACCGACAGCCAGAACACCGAGTCGTCCATCAGGAACTGGTAGTTCTCAAGCCCGATGAAGATGCCGTCGCGGCCGATCCTCGTATCGGTGAACCCAAGCCAGACGCCGAGCCCCAGCGGGTAGGTGAGAAAGCAGACGAGGAACACCGCCGCCGGCAGCATGAACAGGAAGCCGAGCACATTGTTGTTCTGCAGGAGCGAAGAGACCGGCCCACGTCTATTCTCCGAATTCGCCATCGACATTGCTTATCTCCCAGATCGCCTTTTGAACCCCAGATCTTGCGGCATGCCGAAGGCCGGCATGCCGCTTGTTTCGAGGTGCGGGTCAGACGCGATAGTAGCGGTTTGCCCGGCGTTCAGCTTCCTTCATCGCATCCTCCGGCGACATCTGGCCGGTGACGGCGGCCGCATACATGTCGACCAGAACGTAGTCGGCCATGGTTGCTGCCGAGGCATAACCGAGCGGGCCGGCATAGCCGTTCGGGCGCAGCTTTTCCGAAGCCCGCGCATAGGGTGCGTGGATCGGATCGGATGTCCAGATCGGGTTCTTGGCGAAGGCCTTGAGCGGCTGGCAGCAATAGGCGCTGGAGCCCTGGATCCAGGCATTCATCTGGTCGGCTTCCATCATGAACTTGATGTAGGCCTTGGCCGCTTCGGGATATTTGCTGTGCTTGAAGAGCAGCAGCGAGCTCGTCTGGCAAAGTTCCACGCTCTTGCCGACAGGCCCGATCGGGAAGTTCGTCGTCCGGATATCCTTGGCGATCTCGGCGAGCTTCGGGTCGTTCTTGGCGGTGTAATAGACCGACACGCCGTTGGCGATCAGCGAGACCTGGCCGGCCAGGAAGGCGCGATTGTTGTTGACGTCCTGCCAGCTTTCCGTGCCCGGAATGAAGGTCGCGTAGAGTTCCCTGGCATAGTTGATCGATGCCAGCGTCTCGGGGCTGTTGATCGTCACCTTGCCGCCTTCGTCGACCATCATGCCGTTGTGGCTCCACAGCAGCCAATGGGCATAGTTGTTGCCGTCGCCGACCGCCTTGCCGTGCGGGAAGCCGGCGGGCGTGCCCTTTGCCTTCATCGCCTTGCACAGCTCGAGGAAACCAGCCGTATCGTTCGGGAATTCGTTGAAACCGGCAGCCTTCACATGGGTGTCGCGATAGACGACGGCATTGCCGATCGCCGTCAACGGCATGGCGATGAACTTGTCGTCGCGTGTGGCGTAGCCCTTCACGCCGTCGTACCAGCCATCATACTTGTTGCCGAGATAGTTGCCGAGTTCGGTGAGATCGACCAGCTTGTCAGGATATTGATGGGCGTCATCGAACCAGCACATGATGAGATCGGGACCGGAGCCGACATTGGCGGCAACGGCTGCCTTCGGGCGAATGTCCTCCCAGCTTTCCTTGTCGATGCGGACTTCCACACCCGTGGCTTCGGTGAATTTCTTGGTATTGGCGATCCAGGCCTCTTCGTCGCCCTTGACGAAAGGCGTCCAACGCAGCAGCCGCAGGCTGGCGCCGCTTTCCGGCGTGTAAGTCGGCTCGGCCTGCGCCAGAGATGGCCGGATGCCGAGGCCGGCGGCGCCGGCGACGGCAGCCGAGGCGGCAAGAAAGTCACGTCTTCTGATCCTCATGAGATTCCTCCTCATCAAAAAGCGGGTACGAACTTGCCGGCACTCACCTCCCGCTTGGTGAACGCCGCTCCTTGCATCCCTGAGAAGGGATGCGTGCCTGCCTGCAGGCGACGAGAGGGCTCCTCCGCCCCCGCGCCACCGCCGGCCGGCCTCAGTCGGTTAATCTCCGGCCGCTCTCGGCGTCGAAGAGATGAACATGCGCGGCGTCGATCGCCACGCGCAGGGTTTCGCCCGGCCGCGCGTTGACGCGTTCGCGGAAGACGCAGCTGAGGTCGCTGCCCCCGAGCTTGAGGATGAGATGCGTCTCGTAGCCGGTCGGCTCGATCACTACGATTTCGCCGGGCAGGCCATTGGCATCGAGCAGGATATATTCCGGACGAAGCCCGTAGACGAGATCGCGGCCGATGGCGTCGGTCGGCGGATTGGCGACCGGGAGCGCGGTGCCGTCTGGTGCGTTGAAACGTGCCGGGTTTTCCGGATCGAGCCTGCCCTT
Source organism: Rhizobium sp. BT04 (assembly GCF_030053135.1). Classification (NCBI taxonomy): domain Bacteria; kingdom Pseudomonadati; phylum Pseudomonadota; class Alphaproteobacteria; order Hyphomicrobiales; family Rhizobiaceae; genus Rhizobium; species Rhizobium sp. BT04. Next base: position 168,811 of record NZ_CP125653.1, read on the forward strand.
GATCATGTTCATCGCCGGCGAGCCGATGAAGCCGCCGACGAATAGATTGGCCGGCTTGTCGTAAAGCTCGAGCGGGCTGCCGATCTGCTCGACGACGCCGTCATGCATGACGACGATCTTGTCGGCCATGGTCATCGCCTCGATCTGGTCGTGGGTGACGTAGACCGTCGTCGTTTTCAGCCGCTGGTGCAACTCCTTGATCTCGGCGCGCATGGCGACGCGCAGCTTGGCATCGAGGTTGGAGAGCGGTTCGTCGAACAGGAAGACCTCCGGATCGCGCACGATGGCGCGGCCCATGGCGACACGCTGGCGCTGGCCGCCGGAAAGCTGGCGCGGATAGCGGTCGAGCAGCTTATCGAGACCGAGGATGCCGGCGGCATATTTCACCCGCTTCTCCGCTTCCGCCTTCGGCGCCTTGTTCAGCATCAGCGAGAAGCCCATGTTCTGCTCCACCGTCATATGCGGATAGAGCGCATAGTTCTGGAACACCATGGCGATGTCCCGATCCTTGGGCGGCAGGGTGTTGACCACGCGCCCGCCGATCTTGATCTCGCCGCCGGAAATGTTCTCAAGTCCCGCCAGCATCCGCAGCAGAGTGGATTTGCCACAACCCGACGGGCCGACCAGGATCACGAACTCCCCGTCGGCAATGTCGATATCCACGCCTTTGATGACCGGAAATGCACCGAATGATTTCCGCACATCCGCGAATTGAACGCCTGCCATACTCACTCCTCCCAGAAATCGAGCGCTACATGCTGTGTATTGGTATTTTCGTTATGTCTTGCCGGCGGCTGTCATCTTCTCTCTCTCAGGTCCTTCAGCCATCGCAATCTCGCATCTGTGCGGGTGCCCGGGCGGGGACGTTCTCCCTATCGGGTTTTCCCCCTCATCGGGACGCATCCGGAGCGTCTTCGGCGAGGTAGACCTCGATCAGCTCGTCGACGCTGGTTTCGGCGGAAAAACCCAGCTGCGTCGCCCGTTCCGGCGTAAAGGATTTCGGCCATCCGGCGACGATCCCTTCAATCACCTCGTCGCGGCGACGGTCGATCAGCTCCGCCGCCTCCGGCCCGGCGACACGGCGCAACGCATCGATCTGGTCGGCAACCGTGGCGGCAAGCCCCGGCATGGTGAGCGTGCGCCGAACGCCCAGCGACGATGTGTCGAGCGTGGCGGCGTGGATCAGGAAGCCGACGGCCGACCGCGGGCTCGCCAGCCAATGTTTGACGGTTTCCTCGACCGGAAGAACGGCGCGCTGGCCGGCCAGCGGTTCCCGCAGGATGCCGGAAAAGAAGCCTGAGGCGGCGGCGTTCGGCGCGCCGGGCCGGATCACGATGGTCGGCAACCGAATTCCGATGCCGTCGACGAAGCCGCGGCGCGAATAGTCGGCAAGCAGAAGTTCCGACATCGCTTTTTGAACGCCGTAGCTGGTGAGCGGCGCCAGCACATAATCGTCGGGAATGGGATCGGGAAACGGCGAACCATAGACCGCAATCGAGGAGGAGAAGACGAAACGGGGGATATAGGCCTGGCGGCTTCCTTCCCGGCGGATCGCTTCCAACAGGGCTCGCGTGCCGTCGAGATTGACCCGATAGCCGAGGTCGAAATTGCGCTCGGCTTCGCCGGAAACGATCGCGGCGAGATGAAAAATCACGTCGGCTCTGAAAGCCGCCAGGGCCGCCGCCGCACGGCTTTCGGAAATATCGGCCGCCAGCGCTTCGACCGGCACGGAGATGCCGGCGGGCACCGGCGGGGCCGCGACATCCGCGAGCGTCATGCGGGTGATTGCATGATCGCCAAGGGAACCGCTACGCCCCAGTGTGGCGGCGAGCTTCCGGCCGATCATTCCTCCCGCCCCGATAATGAGAATATGCATCGCGTTTCGCCTCCTTGCGAACTACGAGAAGAGTAATTTGGTCGTCGTATAAATACGGGTTTCGTGGATTGCGAAGGCCGCGGCCGCGGCATCCGGGTCCCGCGTCTCCAAGCCGGCGAGGATCAACCGGTGATCGGCGATGCTGGTGGCGATCGTCCCGGGCTGCGATACGATGCGCCTTCGGTGGCTGAGAAGATAGGAATAGAGGTCGGCGGCCATGTCGGCCAGCACCGCATTGCCGCTGGAACGGTAGATGACGGTGTGAAATTCCCGGTCGCAGATCAAAAAACGGACGGGATCGTCGCAGGCGGCGTCCTGTGCTGCGATCGACTTGCGGAGATAATCGAGCGTCGACGGCTCCATCTTGACCGCCGCGGCCCTGACGACCTGTGCTTCGATCAGCAGCCGCGCCTCGTGAACATGGTCGAGACTGTAGGCCGCAATGTCGCGATACCGCGCAGCCTGGACCGCCAATTCGCCGACATCCTCTGACGCCACGACCGTTCGCGTTCCTTGTGCAACCGAGAGAATTCCATGCGTGGAAAGGATAAGGATCGCGCCGCGGACGGTCTCGCGGCTGACGGAGAGCGCGGAAGCCAGCTCCCGTTCGCTGGGCAGCGGGTCGCCGGCTTTGAGGATGCCGGTGGCGATGAAGGTCGCAATCTTCTGGACGACGAAGTCTTTCATCGACTTCTTCGGCGCTCCCCCAATCGCCGCAACGTCGTCTTCGAGCATCGCCCGAACATCCATCGCCATCCCTCCCCCTGAGGTCTACTGGTCCGGTAAGTGGGCCAGTAGACCTCAGGGGCAAGAGATTGTCAACGCCTGGATGTCCTCGATCGATTCCACAGTTATTTGGAGTAGTTTCGTGAAGCGGCAATATCGGGCACGCAGAGAAATTCACTCGGATGCTCAAGCCGCCTTGGAAGCCTTGCCGAGGCGTTTGATCGCTTGCTCCAGCGGGCGCTGGCCATCGCAGTAATCCTCCCAAGCCGGCGATTTCGACAGCAGTGCCGGCACGGTGCGGATGGTGAAGCGTTTGGGGTCCAGATCTGATTTGACCTGGGTCCAGGTCAGCGGCATCGAGACGGTCGCGCCCGGCCGGGCGCGTGAAGACAAGGGCGCCACGGCCGTCGCCATGCGATCATTGCGGAGATAGTCGAGGAAGATGCGGCCGTTCCTCAGGCTCTTGGTCATCTTGATCAGATAGAGGTCGGGATTGTCGCGCGCCATCTGCTGGCAGACGTCGTGCGCGAAGCTCTTCGCCTGCGCCCAGGAAAGCGGCTTGCGCTTGTTGATCGCAAGCGGCGTGACGACGTGCAGGCCCTTGCCGCCGGTCGTCTTGCAGAAACTGATCAGACCCAGTTGGTCGAGACGATCGTGCATTTCGCGGGCCGCGGAAACGACTGTGGAGAATGGCACATCGGGGCCAGGGTCGAGGTCGAAGACGAGCCGGCCCGGCACCTCCGGCTTGTGCGGTTCGCAATTCCACGGATGCAGCTCGACGGCGCCGATCTGCGCGACGGCGGCCAGACCCTCGACCCGGTCGATCTGCAGATAGGGCTTCTTGTCGCCGAAGACCTTGACCAGTTCGAGAAGGTTCGAGGTGCCGGGCATCGCATGGCGCTGGAAGAACTGCTCGCCGCCGATCCCATCGGGCGCGCGGATGATCGAACAGGGGCGCCCCTCTATGTGCGCGATCATCCAGGCACCGACGGCTTCATAATAGCGTGCCAGCTCTTCCTTGGTCACCGGCCTGCGGTCACTGGCATCAGGCCACAGCGTCTTGTCCGGATTGGAGATCAATACGCCCATGACCTCGGCCTTGGCGCCCTTTCGGCGGATCGGCCCGGCCTTCACCTCCGCCGCCGGCTCCGGCACGTCGGTCTCGGCCGGCTTCGCCGGCCGTTCGGCCTTGACATCCCTCGCCGGTTTGTCCGCCCGCAGTCCCTTGAAGGCCGCCTGGCGGACGATGCCGTCGGCGGTCCAGCCTGCGAACTCGATTTCCGCCACCAGCCGAGGCTTCAGCCAAGTGACCTCGGCCTCCTTCTTCGGCGCGTCGAAGCCGGTGAAGGGCGATTTCGCCGTCTCGAGCGCTTCCAGCTTCGGCAGCAGCGTTTCCACTGTCTTTGCGCCATATCCTGTGCCGACGCGGCCGACATAGACGAAGTGGTCGCCGCGGTAGACGCCGACCAGCAAGGAGCGGAATTTGCCGTTGGTCTTGGCATAGGCGCCGATCACCACTTCGTGGCCGGCGCGGCATTTCGACTTCGCCCAGCTGTCGGTGCGGCCCGATCGATAGGGTGCATCGCCCTGTTTGGAGACGATGCCTTCCAGTGAGAGCTTGCAGGCAGAGCGAAGCACCGCATCGCCGCCGGTCTCGAAATGCTCGACGAAACGCAATCGAGGGTCGCTGCCGGCATCCGACAGCAAGTTTTGAAGCCGCGCCTTGCGGTCGACGAGAGGCAGCGACCGCAAGTCCTCGCCACCCTCATAAAGCAGATCGAAGGCGAAATAGACGAGATCGCCGGTCTTGCCTTCTGAAATGGCAGCCTGCAGGGCGGCGAAATCCGGTGCGCCGTGGTCGTCGAGCGCGCAGATCTCGCCGTCGATGATGGCGTCGGGCAGCGCCGCTGCCGCCTCGGCGATCTCGGGATATTTGCCGGTCCAGTCGAGTCCTTTCCTCGTCTTCAGCGTCACCTCGCCCTCGAGCGTGCGCATCTGGATACGGTAGCCATCGAACTTGATCTCGTGAATCCAGCCGGAACCACCAGGCGGACGCTCCAGGGTCTGGCAAAGTTGCGGCGCAATGAAGTCCGGGAGATCGACGGTCTTTACCTTCTTCGGCTGTCTCCCGGCCCGGGCCTCCTCTTTTCTCTCTTCGGCGGCCAGCCCGTGATTGCTATCCCAGACGGCATCCGCCTTGATATCGCCGCCTTTGATCATGAAGGGCTTCGGCTTGCGGCCTTTGCCGGCGGCGATCGCGTCCATCGTTCGGCCGGAGGCGACGGAGGTGTCGTTGTCTTCCAGGATCGCTTCGCCATTGTCGTCGACCGAGAAAGCGTCGTGGTGCTTGATCAGCAGCCAGTTGGTTCGCTTGCCACCGTCGCGATCATTGCGCATGCGCACCAGCACGAAGCTGCCATGCAGCCGTTCGCCTTCCAGGGTGAATTTGAAGTCACCCTTGGCGAGGGCCTGCTCCGGACTTTTCTTTCCCTCGGGCTCCCAATAGCCGCGGTCCCACAACATCACCGTGCCGCCGCCATACTGGCCTTTCGGGATCGTGCCTTCAAAGTCGCCGTAATCAAGCGGGTGATCTTCCACCTCGACGGCCAGCCGCTTGTCGTGCGGATCGAGGGATGGGCCTTTGGTCACCGCCCAGGATTTGAAGACGCCGTCGAGCTCGAGCCGCAGGTCGTAATGCAGCCGGGTGGCATCATGTTTTTGGATGACGAAGCGACGGCGATTGCTGCGCGCGATCTGCTTATCGCCGCTCGGCTCCGCCGTCTTCTGAAAGTCGCGCTTCGATCGATATGTCGAGAGGTTGTCACTGGCCATGGTCGTTCCCGCAAGCAGCATCCAAGCATGGAATGCCGGCCGGCGGCAGGAAGTTCCATGACGGTCTTCTCCAGCTGAATATTGGAAAGAAGTGTGTCTATGCCGGGCCTCGCCTCATCGAGGAGAGGCCATCCCCGACATCAGAAAGCACAGCCAGGCGGGCCGCCCGGGACGGAGAAGCAGCCGGCTTTCCAGGCTCATCCGATTGCCGGCGGCAGGAAGCAGCGAGGATCGATGAAAATTTGCCCGGCTCGCCGCATCATTCTCTTGCGTCAAACGTTAATTGCTACCACCGGGGTGCAAACATGCGCGTTGATCAATGGCTTTCTCTTCTCGTCATCGCGCTCATGATGGGCGCCTTCGTATGGGGCCGTTATCGATACGATATCGTCGCCGTGAGTTCCCTTCTCGTGGCAATCATCGTCGGCATCGTCCCTGCCAAAACTGCCTTTTCCGGTTTTGCCGATGACATTGTCATCATCGTCGGCAGCGCGCTCATTGTCAGCGCGGCGATATCCAGGTCGGGCATCATGGATGTCGCGCTACGCAGATTGTCTCCCGAAAAACGCGGGCCACGGATGCAACTGATCATTTTGATTGCCATTGTCGCGGCCCTGTCAGCCTTCGTCAAAAATATCGGTGCGCTGGCGATCATGATCCCGGTTGCCGTGCAAATGGCGCGGAAATCACGCGTATCGCCGTCCATATTCCTGATGCCGATGTCTTTCGCCTCTCTGCTTGGAGGGCTGATGACGCAGATCGGCACATCGCCGAATATCATCGTTTCCCGGGTGCGTGAGGAGATCACCGGGCAACCGTTCGCAATGTTTGACTATACGCCCGTCGGCTTGGCGCTCGCCGTCGCCGGCATCGTCTTTTTGGCGCTGTTCTACAAGCTGCTTCCTGAAAGATCGCGGATAGAAACGTCGATGGACGAGGCGGTGGCGATCAAGAACTATACGACCGAAGCCAAGGTCACCACGCCATCGGGGGCGATTGGCCGGTCCGTCAGCTGGCTGCAGAAACCGGCTGGCGGCGATGCGATGGTCACCGCAATTATCGGCGGCAGCGGCCAGAGACGAACGCCCCTTCCCGATACCGTGCTGAAGGATGGCGACCTTCTGATCATCGAGGGAGAGCAAAGCGCCCTCGACAAGATCGTCAGTGAAGCCAAGCTTCAATTGTCCGATCGCAAACACGAGCCCGAGATACGCCAGGACATCAGTTCGGTCGAAGCCATTGTCGGCGAACATTCCCGATTGATCGGCGTCAGCGCAAAAGAGGTTTCGCTCTTCCACAACACCGGCCTCAACCTTCTTGCCGTCAGCCGCCGGGACAGGCGCTTCACCGAGCGCCTGGGCGAGATCAAGATCCGCAATGGCGACGTCGTGGTCTTGCAGGGCGACTTGCAGAAACTGCCGGATCTTTTACGCGAATGGGGATGTCTGCCGCTGGTCGTACGCGATATGAAGCTCGGCAACGCTCGCAACGGCATGATCCCCGTCATGATCCTGATGGCAACGATGGGGGCGACAGCCTTCGGCGGCATTCCTGTCGCGACAGCATTTTTTGCCGCCGCCTTTCTGATGGTGGTCACCGGATCCGTTCCCTTGCGCGAAGTCTATCATCATCTTGATGCGCCCATTCTGATCATGCTGGCCGCTCTCATTCCGATCAGTGACTCGCTGAGAACCACAGGCACCACCGACATTATCGCGGACCTCCTCTCGCGAACCGCCGAAGTGCTCCCGCCATTCGGCGCTCTGGCATTGATCCTGGTTGCGGCCATGGCCGTGACGCCGTTTTTGAACAATGCGGCGACCGTTCTGGTCATGGCACCGATCGCCGCGACCTTTGCCGCCAAGCTGGGCTTTCGGCCCGATGCTTTTCTGATGGCGGTGGCGATCGGCGCCGGCTGTGATTTCCTGACGCCCATCGGACACCAGTGCAACACGCTGGTTATGGCGCCGGGCGGCTATCGATTTGGTGACTATGCGCGATTGGGCCTGCCACTTTCGCTCATCGTCCTGCTTGTCAGTGTGCCTGTCCTGCTGGCTGCCTGGTCAATCTGACTTATGCCGGTCTTCTTTCGAGATGCCAAATCTTGGCAACGATCCGCCAGCCGTCCTTGTCTTTCACAAGACACAGATACGGGTGCTGCTCGAAACCAGCCGCGTATCGCTTGATGAGATCGCTGCTGCGACGGGCCTGGGCAGGTCCGAGAATCTCCGATTGCAGTTCGTTCAAACCTATGGCGTCAGTCCGTCAAATTACCGGAAGCGGTTCGCGACGCCGGGAATGGGCTGATCGGAGAAGTGGCGGACCAGCTTTGATGCACCCAGCCGATCCTAAATTCGGGCATCCCTGCTGATTCAGGCTGCGCCACCGGCGCAGCCTGGCGGCGTTACTTCCACTGCGTCCCGTCGGCGGCGGCGCAGCCGTAAGGTGGCAGGGAACCGGCAAAGGTGCTTTTGAGCTTGGCGCAGCCCCAGCTGTTGATCGGGCCGGGCATGGCATTGTTCAGCGTGATGCCGATTTCATCATAGGGGCTGTCGGTGTTGGTGACATAGCGATACCAGCGGAAACCGGTAAAAACGACGACAGCCAGAGCGATGATCAGCAGCAGGCGAACCAGTTTTTTCATAATATTTCCTTCAAATGCAACCGCCGCCGTTTAGCACTCCCATGTCGAAGCTGAAAGCTCCGGCCTGGTGCAACACACGCCAAAAATGGTTGCTGAACGTGCCGATGAATGGCCCTACTGCATAATTCCTGAAATCGATTCTCTGACGGGATCTGCAATGACCATCGAAGCGGCACGTAATTCGCATCCCATCTACTTCGTCGGCGCTTTTGCGACGGGCGGGCTCCTGACGTTCATGGTGCACCTCAACGGTGAGCTGGCCCGTTACGGCAATCCCCTGTTCTCATCCTGGACCGCGCACGGCACCGGCATCATCGCCGCCGTCATCCTTCTCCTGGTGGTCCGCCGCCGACGCGTTGCGACGGCGGAAAAGCCCCCAAGCGCGCCGTGGTGGGCCTATTTCGGTGGGGTATCGGGTGCGGCAACGGTCATTCTGACCTCGACCGCGGTCAACTCGCCGCTCGGGCTCTCCGGCACCCTGGCTTTGGGTTTGGCAGGCCAGGTCGCCTTCAGTCTCGCCGCCGACAGCTGGGGATTGTTCGGTCTGCCGAAGCGGCGCCCGGATATGCAAGACATCGCCGCCCTCGGCCTGGTTGTCACCGGGGGTGCACTCATTATCCTGTTTGGGCGAGGTGCGGCGTGACGGTGTTCGTTCTCCTGGCGTGTCTGGGCGGCGTGCTCGTCGGGCTCAGCCGTCAGCTCAATGGGCGGTTGAGCATATCCACCACGCCGCTGATCGCATCCTTCTGGAATCATGCCATCGGCTTTGCCGTGCTCACCTGCCTTGGCCTCTTTGTCGGAGGCCTGCTTCCTGCCGGTGCTGCCGAGGCGCCCTGGTATGCCTATCTGGGTGGTTCCATCGGCGTTGTTTTCGTAGCGGCCGGCAGCTGGGCGATTGCCCGCATAGGCGCGGTCAATTCGGCTCTGCTGATCATCGGTGGCCAGATGGTCACGGGGGTGGCGCTCGACTATGTCAGCGCCGTTCCAACGTCGTTCTGGGCGAACGCGACCGGAATTGTTCTCATCATCGGCGGAATGATGGTCAGCCGGAGACGCCGCAAAGCCGGCGGTTCGCAATAGCCAACGCTACGCATACCGAGAAGCGCAGCAATCTCCGGGGAGATATAGCTAGTCTAGCTCGTGCGTCCAAGGGTGGACAGGGCGTCCTGCAGCCTGAGCGCCGCAAGTGCCTTCGTGGCCTCATCCGGAGGCCATCCCGCTTCCAGCGCCGCGGCCAGGACCAGCGATTCCGTCTGAAGCTCGAGCTTCTCATAGAGCGGCTCGATGGCTTCGCGCGCTGTGACAAGGTGCTGGTCGGGTGGAGTAATGGGTGTGGCGGCAACCCTGGGCATGAATGCTCCTCCTTTGAACGCTAAGGTTCGAAACCGATGACGGACATCCTTGTTCCGTCCAGATCGGCTTTTTGGCCCCGGAATCATTACAGAGAGCCACGTATCCTGGTAGCCCGGCGGTCGGTCCTTCGCGGGCGGTCTTTGGCATCGGCGCAGTGCTTCGCGCGATATGAAAATTCGCGCGAAAAATGACGATACCACATATTGCGAAATATCCTCCACCTCAGAAATGCGCGAATGATGATTGCCGGCGGAATCTTTTTGTGGTCGCCGACAGTCCCCTGCTTGGTGATCGCTGCGTTCGGATCGAGCAGGAACGCAACCAACGTGCTTGGGCTCTTCGCTTCCACCTCGAGCCTGTCATCGGATACATGCAGTCCCTGCTCCCCTTCGGCAAACGCCTGGGCACCGACGACGACGGAACCGCCAAAGACGTAGAAATAGAGGTCTCGGCCTTGTTTCCGGGGGAATTCCACCTTGACCCCCGCGTCCAGCCTGACATCGAAGAAGTCGATCGCGCTGCGGACATAAAACGGCGCACCTTCCCCTTCCGGCCCGACCAGGTGTCGCCAGACGTTTACCGCGACGGCCGGGACCGGTCCGTACTGGATCTTCGGCTCAAGATCGACCGCGTCAGGGCGAACAAGGATCTGCAGCATCCGCAACGGCGGATCGGATGCCAGCGTCTCTTCGGAATGCCAAAAGCTTGCTCCGGCATTCATCACCATGAGATGATCGCGATCGATCAGCAGCCGGCCGGCGGCCTTATCGTCATGACGCATGACACCTTCGGGCACCCAGGAGATGATCTCGTCATTCCTGTGCTCGTGCATCGCGATCAGCCGGCCAGGATCGAGAATGGATTCAACGACCATGGCAAGCGGGCCATGGCCGTGATCGGTCGGCTTCGGCTTCAACCACCCCGGCATGTTGACGTGCGCGACGAAGCCTCCCGTATCGCGCACCACGAATGTCCGTTCGCCCTTGAGCAGCATCGCATCCTCCATGCTTGCAAGGCAGTGGCGACAGCAGGCGACGACAGCGCCGCGCATCTTTTCAGATGCGAAAAAGCCGCTGTAACACTCTGAATGACTGTATCATTTTATCCTCAAACCGGTTCCGATCTAAGGAATTATGCATCGGCCAGAAGGCCCGCCGGGACGATCGCTGACCGGCAAAGCCATCGGCCGGGTCGCAAGCCACGGGGACGAAAGGACGGCGGGGATACCTCCCTGCCGTCACATCATTCAACTCCGGCCTCAGGCGAGATATTTCGTAAACCAGTCGACCGTCCGCTGCCAGGCGAGCTTGGCTGCCGCTTCGTCGTAGCGCGGCGTGGAATCATTGTGGAAGCCGTGATTGACGTCGGGATAGACATAGGCTTCGTAGGTTTTTTGAGACGATTTCAGCGCGGCTTCATAGGCCGGCCAGCCTTCGTTGATCCCCTTGTCCAGCCCGGCATAGTGGAGAAGCAAGGGCGCCTTGATCTTCGGCACGTCCTCGGCGCGCGGCTGCCTGCCGTAGAACGGCACGGCGGCGGCGAGTTCCGGATAGGCCACTGCCGCCGCATTGGCGACGCCGCCGCCGTAGCAGAAACCGGTGATGCCGACCTTGCCGGTGGTGAGATCGCTGTGCATCAGAAACTCGACCGCCGCGAAGAAGTCGTTCATCAGCTTCTCCGGGTCGACCTTCTGCTGCAGTTCCCGGCCCTTTTCATCGTTGCCGGGATAGCCGCCGACCGAAGTGAGGCCATCCGGCGCCAGCGCGATGAAACCTGCCTTCGCCACCCGCCGCGCCACATCCTCGATATAGGGGTTCAGACCTCTGTTTTCGTGAACGACCACCACGGCCGCGACTTTGCCGGCGGCTTTTGCGGGGCGGACGAGATAGGCGCGGACATCCCCATTTCCCTTTGGCGAGGGATAGGTGATGTATTCGGCTGATATATCGGGATCGGTGAACTCGACTTGGGTCGCCAGCGCATAATCGGGGCTCAGCGACGCCAGAATGGCCGCCGCCGTCACGCCGCCGACGGCGAATTTGCCGGCCCGGTCGAGAAACTCGCGCTTGGTGATTCTCCCATGCGCATAATAATCGTAGAGTTCGAGAAGTTCCTGAGGGAAATCCTTGGCTGTCATGCGGGTCATGCTGGTTCCTCCTGGCCTCTTTTGTTCTCATGCCATCCTACACAGGTAAGCTCGCGACTCTTTTCAATATTTCGCGAGTTTCGCGTGAGCTTGCCGGCTGGGGCAACCGGCGCTGAACGACTGCCTTGGCTTCGGGAGCATGCGCGCTGCGTCGGCGAACCGCGTCCGGCCAGCCGCTGTAAGCAATCGGTCGCCAGCTATCGATCTATGAAAATCAATTTCATGCTTGCGCTTCGATGCCCGTTTTCTATTGACGCCTCTCGTTTTTTGTCCCAACTTAAAGAAAATAAATTACCTAAATTGGGAACTTGATCGGCATGAAAGTGGGAATCATCGGGCTCGGATTCCGGCTCGGCTATCTCGGCTATGTCTTTAAAGCGATCGATAGCAGCTTCGACATTGTCGGCTATGTGGATCCGGAACCTGCCGGGCTTCCCGGATTGACGGAAAAGGGGATTTCAGTCGGCAAGGCTTACGGTTCGCCGGAAGAGCTGCTGGCTTCGGAAAAGCTCGATCTGCTGATGATCGGCTCCCCCAATCACCTGCATCTCGATCATATCAGGCTCGGCCTTCAGGCCGGTCTCAAGGTCTTCTGCGAAAAGCCGATCGTCACCACGATTGCCGAAAGCATCGAGCTTGCCCATCTGATGGCGAAGTTCGGCCATGAGCGGCTGATGGTCGGTCTGGTGCTGCGTTACTCCCCGCTTTACAAGGATCTGCGCGCCATCCAGGCCGAGGGCAAGCTCGGTCAGATCGTGTCGATCGAGGCCTCCGAACATATCGAGCCCTATCACGGCGCCTTCTTCATGCGCGACTGGCGCCGCTACGAGCGCTATTCCGGCAGCTTCATGCTGGAGAAATGCTGCCACGACCTCGACCTTTATAATGGTGTCGTCGGCGCGCGGCCGGAGCGCGTCGCCAGTTTCGGCGGCCGCAAGAGCTTCATTCCCGCCAACGACCCGGCGCGCGAAGGCATCAACGACCTCGAGCTCTTCCATCGCAAGCCGAGCGGCTGGATGGGTTCCGACAAGGTCTTCGACAGCGATGCCGATATTATCGACTACCAGGTGGCGATCGTCGAATATGCCAATGGCGTCGGCATGAACTTCCACACCAATCTGAATGTGCCCGACCAGTTCCGCCGTTTCGCCATCATGGGCTCGCGCGGCATGGCCGAAGGCGATTTCGTGCGCGGCTATCTCGATGTGCACGAGCAGCTGACCGGCAATAAGGTGGTCGAAAACAAATATGCCGCCACCGAACTCTCCCAGCATTACGGCGCCGACGAACAGATGGCGAGCGACCTGCTGGAAAGCGTGCGCACCGGGCTCGAACTTCCGGTGTCCACGCTGAACGCGCTCGAAGCCGGCATTCTCGCCTTGGCGATGGACGAAGCGAGGATGAAGAAAACTGTCGTCGATCTCAGACCGATCTGGGACCGCTTCGACGAAGCCCTTCACGCAAGAGCGGCTTGAGGAGGGCGGCAGGATGAGTGTTCAAAGAAGCACGGTCATCTTTGCCTGGATCCTTCTCCTTCCGGCCGTCCTTTATGTTCTTGCCATCGTCGCCTATCCCCTCGTCGATACGTTCATTCTCTCCTTCACCGACGCATCGCTCAAGAAGACCACCAATTGGGTGGGCTGGATCAATTACGAGAAGATCTTCAACGAGCGCTTTGCCGAAGTCATCTTCCGCACCTTCATCTGGACGTTCTTCTCGGTGGCGCTGAAAATGGTGATCGGCACGTTCGGTGCGACCATGCTCAATGCCGCCGTGCCGGGGCGCTCGCTGTTCCGGCTCTTGACCATGCCGCCCTGGATCGTGCCGATGGCGATCGGCATCTTCATGTGGGGCTGGATGTATAATGGCCAGTTCGGAATGATATCGGGCATGCTCCAGCGCTTCGGTCTCGTCGACGGCCCGGTCGCCTTCCTCGCTTATGGCAGCACCGCCTTCTGGGCAACGATCATCACCGACGTGTGGATCGGCGTGCCGCTGGTGACGATCTATTTCCTGGCGGCGATCCAATCCATTCCCAAGGATCTTTACGAGGCAGCCTGGACCGATGGCGCCGGCCGCTGGTACCGCTTTCGCCGCATCACTCTGCCGCTGATGGTTCCGGCGATCATCACCATGTCGATGCTCTCGCTCATCGCCACCTTCAATTCGTTCGACATCATCTGGATCCTGACACAGGGCGGGCCGAGCGGCGAGACGACGACGATGATCATCGACACCTATCAGACCGCGATCGGTTCGAAGAAATACGGGGAAGGTGCTGCGCGCGCCGTGTTGATCTGCATCTTCCTGTCGCTTTTCTGCTTCGCCTATTTCCGCGTCACCCGCCGTCTCAATCCGGAGAAGCGCGCATGAGCAGTGCAGCCATGATCGACCGTTACCGCTGGTGGGAAATCATCCTGATCTATTGCGGCATCGCGCTGTTTCTCTTCTTCGTGCTCTCGCCCTTCGTCGAGGGCTTCCTCGTTTCCCTGAAGCCGCTCGCCCAGCTCTTTTCCTCACCCTACCGCTTCTGGCCCGAGAACGGCTCGCTCGAAGCCTACCGGACGATGTGGATCAGTGTGCCGGGTTTCGGCCGCTATATCTTCAACTCCTTCTTCATCTCGACCGTCGTCACGGTGATCGTGCTCTGCCTGGTCATTCCGGCGGCCTACGCTTTCGCGAAGTTCGAGTTCAAGGGCATGGGGATATTGCTCGGCGCCTTCCTGACGGTGAACATGTTCTCCGGCGCCGTGCTCCTGATCCCGCTCTTCCGCTTGATGCGCAGCATGGGCGTGCTCAACACCTATCTCGCCATGATCGTGCCGGGCGTCGCCTTCCTGATCCCGTCGGCGATCTGGCTGCTGCGCACCTATATGATCCGCATTCCCCAGGAGCTCAACGAAGCGGCCTTCATGGATGGCGCCAGCCATTTCTACACGCTTCGCCGTGTCATCCTGCCCATCGCGATGCCGGGCATTATCGTCGTCGCCATCACCACCTTCATCGGCGCTTACGCCCAGCAATTCATCTTCGCGCTGACGTTCAACTCGAAGACCGAATACATGCCCCTGCCGGTGGGGCTCTTTGCTTACTTCGGCAAGCAGGAGGTCATCTGGAACGAACTGATGGCGGCTTCCTTCGTCGGCATCGCGCCGGCGATGATCGTCATCTTCTTCCTTCAGCGTTACCTTGTCGGCGGTCTGACCGCCGGTGCGGTGAAACAATAAGAGCAAAAAACGAGTGAACAGCTAACAACCACAATGGGAGTCACGACGTGAGCATTACCATTAAGACAGGCCTTATGGCGCTTGCCCTGCTCGGTTCGACGGCACTGACCGCAGTCACTGCTCAAGCGGCCGACAAGGAAATCAGCTGGATCTATTGCGGCGACACGATCGACCCGGTCCACACCAAATACATCAAGCAGTGGGAAGAAAAGAACACCGGCTGGAAGGTCACGCCCGAGGTTGTCGGCTGGGCGCAGTGCCAGGACAAGGCAACGACGCTCGCCGCCGCCGGCACGCCGGTCGCGATGGCCTATGTCGGCTCGCGCACGCTGAAGGAATTCGCCCAGAACGACCTCATCGTTCCGGTGCCGATGACCGATGACGAAAAGAAGAGCTACTATCCGCACATCGTCGATACCGTGACTTTCGAGGGCAATCAGTGGGGTGTTCCGATCGCTTTCTCCACCAAGGCGCTCTACTGGAACAAGGACCTCTTCAAGCAGGCCGGCCTCGATCCCGAGAAGCCGCCGAAGACCTGGGCTGAAGAAATCGAGATGGCCAAGACCATCAAGGAAAAGACCGGCATTCCGGGCTTCGGTCTCTCCGCCAAGACCTTCGACAACACGATGCACCAATTCATGCATTGGGTTTACACCAACAACGGCGCAGTGACGGATGCCGAAGGCAAGGTCACGCTCGACAGCCCGCAGATTCTCGCCGCGCTGAAGGCCTACAAGGATATCGTCCCCTACTCCGAGGAAGGCCCGACGGCCTATGAGCAGAACGAAGTCCGCGCCATCTTCCTCGACGGCAAGGTCGCCATGATCCAGGCAGGATCGGGCGCCGCCTCCCGGCTGAAGGAGACGAAGATTGCCTGGGGCATCACGACGCTGCCGCTCGGTCCCGACGCCAAAGGCCCCGGCACGCTTTTGATCACCGACAGCCTGGCGATCTTCAAGGGGTCCGGGGTCGAGGACAAGGCGACGGAATTCGCCAAGTTCATCACCTCGCCCGACGTCCAGTCGGAATACGAACTGCAGGGCGGCGCCGGCCTGACCCCGCTGCGTCCGTCGGCGAAGGTCGAGGAGTTCGTCGCCAAGGATCCCTATTGGAAGCCCTTGATCGAGGGCATCAACTATGGTGGCCCCGAACCGCTCTTCACCGACTATAAGGGCTTCCAGAACTCGATCATCGAAATGATCCAGTCGGTGGTGACGGGCAAGGCTGAACCGGAAGCCGCACTGAAGAAGGCTGCCGGCGAAATCGAAGCCTTCAAGTAAGCTCTCTTGAGGCTTCTTCGGGTCGCGGCGGGATGGCCGCGGCCCCTCCCCTTATGACGATCGAATGTGCGACGAAGGCCGCTGGCGGAGACAGATTTTTGGGACAGCTTCTTCTCAACAAAGTTCAGAAATTCTATGGCGACTACGAAGTTCTGAAGGGCGTGCAGCTCGAAGTCGGGAATGGCGAGTTCGTCGTCTTCGTCGGCCCGTCCGGCTGCGGCAAGTCCACGCTCTTGCGCATGATCGCCGGTCTCGACGCGACCAGCGCGGGCGACATCGTCATCGATGGTATCAGGGTCAACGACCTGCCGCCGGTCAAGCGCGGCATCGCCATGGTGTTCCAGTCCTACGCGCTCTATCCGCACATGACCGTCTTCGAAAACATCGCCTTCCCGCTTCGCGTCGAAAAGATGGAGGAGCAAAAGCTCAAGGCCAAGGTGGAAAATGCCGCGCGCATCCTTCACCTCGAACAGCGGCTGCAGCAGAAACCCGGCATGCTGTCCGGCGGCCAGCGCCAACGCGTCGCGATCGGCCGCGCCATCGTGCGCGAACCGAAGATTTTTCTGTTCGACGAGCCGCTGTCCAACCTCGACGCTGCACTGCGCGCCGACATGCGCATCGAGCTTGCCAAGCTGCACCGGGCGTTGAAGGCGACGATGATCTATGTGACGCACGACCAGGTCGAGGCGATGACCATGGCCGACCGGATCGTCGTGCTCGACGCCGGCGATATCTCCCAGACCGGCGCGCCGCTGGAGCTTTACCACAAGCCGGCAAACCAGTTCGTTGCCGGCTTCATCGGCAATCCGAAAATGAATTTCCTACCCGTCACCTGCAAAAGCGTCAGCGCCAACGGCGTCGAGGTGGATTATCAAGGCCAGACGGCCGTTCTGCCGGTGACGCCGCGCGATGGCATGGTCGGCAAGGCTTTGACGCTCGGCATCCGGCCGGAACATATCCAGCTCGGCGGCGGCGATATCGTCTTTATCGTGACGCCGACGGTCATCGAGCGCCTCGGCGCCAATACGGTCGCTTATGCCTCGCTCAACGGCGAGGCCGAGAATTTCTGCGCCATGCTGCCCGGCAGCGTCGGCATCCGCGCGGACGCGCCTGTCTCAACCGGCATCAACGCCGCGGATTGCCACCTCTTCGACGAGGCAGGCATCGCCTTCGAGCGGCGCGTGGAGCTGACCGAAATCGATATGAACGTGATCAATCCGACGGCGGCCTGAACCGACTTGGCGTCGTGTGGGCGGTTTGTCCTGCGAGCGGTTCGGGTCCGGGGCGAAATGGCACCCCTGGCAATTATGGCTAGCGGGATTTGGCCGCCGCCTGGAAGCTGATCTTCCCCGACTAAGGGCGACGTGCTTGCGCTCTCTGACCACCTCTGCCGTGCCTAAGCCGACTTTTCTTTAGGTTCTGGAATAGTCAGTTTGGCGATTGCTGCATCCAAATCCGCAGTTCCAGTTTGCTGCAGGATTGATGCCTGGTACGCATCGGTGAGACGCGTTTTAATGCCCGCGTTTATGGCGTCACGAAGGTACGTAATACCATCACGACCTGCTTGCAGTTCTCCCTTGATAACGGCCTCAGCACTTCCAATTGCGAGCTCGGCAAGTTTTTTCGCAGAAACCTCGGCGATGTTCGCGGCAATTGATGTGTAGAGAACGCTTCCCACGCCATGGAATTGTTCGATTTCCTTCACGAGAACGGTGTTCGCATTCGGGGTTGCGGGCTGGACATAATTTCCCGTTCTACTACGGGTCTCACGTCGCCAAAGCATGTCCTTCGCCTCCGCCATTGTGACATGATCTTGCAGCACAAGGATCACGGCCTTGACGCGCTGTCCTTCCTCGACGGGAACGAGGGTCGGGCTGCCTTTACGGGAGTTGCTTGAACGCGCGAATTCGACCCGGAATGGTGTCAATATACCAGCCGACATTCGCCGAGCGATAACCTTTTCGAGTTCGGCACCTGGCTCGTTGATCAATGAGCCGTATGCGAGTACTCCAATGGAGCGCTTCGGTTCTATCTCGGGAAGCTGTTTTGCGATCGCATCGACCAAAGAGTAACCTTTCCGGGTGTTCATGGTCCGTAAGGTCAAGTCCTGAAGGTGCGAACGTGACTTGATCCCCAAACACTCGGCGGCAACATCCAACAGACCCTTGTTGTCGTAGAGGGCAACGATCTTTTCGTATTCGCCCTTTACGATGTGGGTCCGGAATTCGGACAGCAGGGAGCCATAAATCTGTGCAGGGTCGATCTGAGCGGTTGCGATTTGATATTCACTCGCAAGAGCCGCGCTATCCTTCGACTTCAGTCCGATTCGCTTGAGAGCCTGATCGATTTTTCGTTTCGTCGCGGATAATGCGTACTTCTCAGCATCGCTTGTCGCGAGTTTGAAGACCCTTTGCTTCAGATCATTCAGGCGTTTGCTAGATTCCGCTTTGTCGAAGTGGCAAAGCGCAGCAAGTTCCTCGAATGGCTCCGGCAGCAACAGCAGGTTTTCAACCTCTGCCACTGCGAGTGCGTGGACATTTTTGGCTTTGAGGTGTTCGATCAGCCGGTCTTCACGACCATCGGCGTCAATCAACCCTGCGCAACCTAGACGGTGAAATGTCTTTTGTTTTTCCATGCTGGCGACCGCATGGATCACGCTATCGCAGCTGCCAATCGGCATTACGGTAAAGTCCTTGTAGACTGAGCGATAGATGGCAACGTCCAGACTTCCTGCATCACCCTCGGTGAAGAGCACAGGAAGCCGACTCCCCACGATGCGCGTGACAACCTCATCAGGGATTCCCGTGTCTGCGGGTATTTCCTCCAATTCCCACTGTTCACCCTGATCTCCGCTCTCGTAAGAATTGATAGCAAATTTTCGGGCCGTGGTTCGCGTCGCTGCGAACTCAACATCGTGCGTCAGGTAAGCAAAGACACAATCATGTCGTGCAGCCTCGATTGCATCCCACATCTTCGCTAAGATCGATCGATTGATATGGAGTTCAGGCTCATCGATGAGGACAAGTGTATTCGGCCGTGCAAGCAGAGCTTGGCCGAGCATGTAGAAGATCGCACGCTCTCCATCGCTTAGCTCAGCGGCGTCGTAATCAGCGTTGGTCGAGCCATCACTCTTGATCTTGATGTTTCCTGCTTGGATTACCAATTCGCGGTGGGGAAGGAGATCGTCCCAGATCGATTTCAACCGATCGAGTTTGGTGGCTGGAGGAAGTACGGTTGAGTCCATGAGGTGCGCACGTCGGTGCTGGACAGATACTTCATTTTCGTCCGCATAGAGCCCTGCCACTACATGGTCGAAGTCAGAAAGCATCGCTATCGCCGGCTTCGAGTGCCAACGATAGCCAGCGCGATTTCCGCGCCCATCTTCGTGTCCCCATATCAGCCTGTTCAAGGCGGCTTCTAGGTTGGGGGGCTGAACCTTGGTGTTCATCGACAATGATCGGTGAGCCCCAATCCGATGAACCTCCAATCGTTTTGCTTCGATCATTACGCCGAGCCGACTCTTTCCTGATCCATTAGGACCGAGGAACAACAGCGTCTCGCCTACCTTGGCGTCGATTTTGAACTCGCCGCTCGATGTCGGCACGGATATGTTGAACATCAAGACCGTCGCTAAAACGCTTATAGTGAGGCGGCAATCTATAGAAGAGCGGGATTCTTGACTACAGGTTCTTGCTCCGATTCTGCAAATGCATGCTCAACGTGAACCGCTCGGAATGTCCGCGTCTGGTACAACGAAGTCATCCGCCGCGCGCAGGTCTTGCTATGCGACTGCATCCTTGCTGATGCGCGAGATCGCGAGCACTCCCCCAATAACCGCGGCCTTCGGCGATCAAGGCCATTTCACCCTCAACCGGAACCGCCCTACCAGACAAGCCCGCGAGCCGCGACCTCTTCGACGCGGGTCACCACGCCGCCCCCATGGAAGACCATCGTATCGAACAGGTTTGATACCACGCAGGTGTGGTTCGGGATGATGAAGAGCTTCTCGCCGATCTGCGGCCGGGGGCCGGTGCAATTTGCGAGATCGATGACGCCGTGTTCTTCCGAGAGGCTGGTGATCCGCGCTTGGGGATAACCGACGATCAGGCCGTAATCGCTAAAACCCTGAAGATCCGAGGTCAGCGCCTTCGAGCCGGCGTCGATGACGGCGCGGTCGGCGGTTGGCCGTGAGACGACGGTTGCCAGCACATGCATGGCGCAATCGTCCTCGGTGCAATGGCCCATGCGCAGCATCTGCCGGTCGTTGTAGATATAGGTGCCGGCGCGGTGTTCCGTGGCCGAGGTGACGAGATGCGCCTCGAACAGGCTTGGCGTTCCGCCATTGCTGACGATCGGGCAGGTTATCCCCTCGGCTTTCAGTTGTGCCAGCGTTTCAGCGATGAAGGCTTCGACGGCGGCGGCCGATTGCGGCTTCGGATAGGTCACGATGCCGCCGAAGGTCAGGCCGTCGGCAGCGGCGATGCGCTTGGCGAGCGAGGCGGCATCGTCCGGTGTCTGCACGCCGCAGCGCCCGCCGCCGGTGTCGCATTCCACAAGCACGGTCAGCGGCTTGTGGCCGGAGAAATGCGCTGCCAGCCCATCGACCGTCACCTCGCTGTCGGCGACGACCTTGAGGGCCGGAATTTTCTCGTTCAGCCTGGCCAGGCGCTCGAGCTTCTGCTGTCCGAGGATGTTGAAGGTGATGAGGATGTCGCCGAAGCCGGCTGCGGCGAAGACCTCGGCTTCGGTGACCTTCTGGCAGTTGATGCCCTTGGCGCCGGCGGCAATCTGCGCGACGGCCAAGGCCGGGATCTTGTGCGTCTTGATATGCGGGCGGAAGTTCAGCCCATGCTGATCCATATAGGATTGAACACGGGCTATGTTTGCCGCCAGCCTGTCTTCGTCGATGACAGGACGCGGCGTCGAGAGATCGGCGATCCTGTCGCCTGCCTTGGCGACGACGGCAAAGCTGGCATCATGCATCTAGGCGGCTCCGCGTTGTAGCCCGTGTGGATCGGCGACGATCGGCCATATAGTTTTCGGCGCCCGCCGATAGGGTGTCGTCGCCGGATTATTGGGATAGGGCGTTCCGGCGGAGCAGTAAAGAATCTCGGCGGCGATCTTCGAGAAGGAGGCGAAGAAGTGGTTGGTGGATTTGATCACCAGGATCTTCTGCCTGGCGGGATCGATGCCCATCACCGAAAAGAGGCTCGGATCGAAGCTTTGGGCGCGGGTCGAATTGAGGATGATGTCGATCCCGTCAAGCACGATATGGGCGGCATCGCCGAAAGGGGCGAGGCTCTCGCCGAACTGCATCTCGGCATTCTTCACCAGCTTGACGATCTTGACGGTGCCGTCGATGGGGTTGCCGGTGCCGGGCGCCGATTTGGCGCCGAAGCGCAGCGGAATCTCCGCCCCCTCGCCCGCCGCAAAACAGATCTGCACGGCGACGGGATCCCAGATGGTGCCGATCGCGGCACTGGTGACGCCGCGGGCCAGGAGTTCTGCGAGAATAACCGTCGCATCCCCGGCCGTGCCGCCGCCCGGATTGTCCCAGACATCGGCAACGACGACGGGCCATGCGGTGGCCGCCATCGCCCGTGCGACGGCTTCCTTCTCGTCGATCTGCGGGACCATGAAAGTGCCGCGCTTGGAAAACAGTTCGAGGCCGAGTTCGCGCGCCAGAGCCGCGCCTTTTTCCGGCTTGTCGTCGGTCACGACAAGCAGTTTCGTTCCCATTTCGGGAACGTCGCCGACCATGAAGCCGTGGATCACCGAAATCGACAGAATGTCAGGATCGTCCTTCTCGATCTTCATGATCTTGTCGACGAAGGAGCGCATCGGCTCGCGCGATGTCGGGAAGACGTCGATCATCCGGCAGTCGAACACCGATACAGCAGGCTTGACCCGGCCTTCCAGCGTATCGACGGCGATGCGCCAGAGGTCCTCGGCGCGATCGACGAAATCCGTATGCGGAAATTCCTTGAAATAGACGGCGAAATCGAGGGCTGCGACGCGTTTTGCGGTGAGATGGCTGTGCGGATCGAGCTCGGCGCAGATGAGCACGTCAGGCCCGACGATCGCGCGCATACGCTGGAGAAGATCGCCTTCCGTATCCTCGTATCCGGCCGCCACCATAGCGCCGTGCAGGCCCATGACGACGGCGTCGACCGGCATTGCGGCGCTGAGCTGGCCGAGGATTTCGTCACGCAGTTCCTCGTAGGTGGCCCGGTTGACCAGGCCGGCGGGGTCGGCCCAGGTGGCGGTTCCCTCGATCAGCTCCCAGCCTTTTTCCCGGGCGACGCGCCTGCCGACGGTGATCGGCGCGGTGCAGAGCGTCGGCGTTTCCGGATGCTGGCCGGGCGGGGCATAAAGCGAGGCTTCGAATGCGCGGCGATCCACGCAGATCGGGGAAAAGGTGTTGGTTTCGGTCGCCAGTGCTGCGGTGAAAATGCGCAAGAAAGTGGCCTTCGTGTTGTCGGCCCCGCCTCAACCCATCGGGTTCGGCAGGTAGCCGGTGAAACCTGAGATTTTCCAGCGTCCTTGGTGAAGCCTGCAATAATAGAGCGTCTGCCATTGCAGGATGTCGCGGGTGCCGTCGGACTTGGTAATGCCGCCGTCGAATTTCTTGCGGACGAGCGCCGTCTCGCCTTCGATCTCGATATCCTCGAGCGTCGTCGTGGTGAAGATCGCCGTGCGCGCATCTTCCGCGAAACTCTGCTGGGCGAAATCCTCGGCCTGCCTCAGCCATTCCTGGCGATAGGCCGACAGCGTCGGAAATGCGAGGCGCCACTTGTCGGGGCTGACGGCCTTCTGAGCGTCGATGCCGATGAAGCCTTCTTCGACGAAATCATGCTCGACCATCGACCAGTCGGCGGCCAGAAAGGCATCGATATCGCGCGGAACGAGCATCTCCCAGATCGCAGATCGGGCGCTGTCGGTGGGAAAAGGATTGAGGAAAGGATCGCGCATGTCTGCCCCGGATTGAAATTCTTTTCATAAATGGCGTTTTTCACTGGTCAAATTCTGCTTTCTATGGTCACTTGTCAACTTATCAAGAAAATAATTTGCAAGGACTTCAGCATGCCCATCAAGCGCTATGGCACTGTTCAAACCGGCGCCGGCGGCAAGGCGCTGCCTTTCGCGCGTGCGGTCGAAGCCGACGGATGGCTCTATGTTTCCGGCCAGGTTGCGATGGAAGATGGCGAAATCATCGACGGCAACATCATCGCCCAGACCCACAAGACGATCGCCAACGTTCTGGCGATCCTCGATGAGGCCGGATACGGCGTCGAGGACGTCGTGCGCGTCGGCGTCTGGCTCGACGATCCGCGCGACTTCTGGACCTTCAACAAGATCTATCAGGAATATTTCGGCGAGCATCCGCCGGCACGCGCCTGTGTGCAATCGTCGATGATGGTCGATTGCAAGGTTGAGATCGACTGCGTGGCCTATAAGAAGAAGGATGCATAGAGAATAAGGGCGGGAGCGGATTTGGATATCTTTTCGACATTGCAGGAAGACAAGAGCCGGCTCTCTCCCTCCGAGAGCCGCATCGCGGAGATCATCGTCAACGATTTCGAATTTGCGGTGAATGCCTCGATCATCGAGCTTGCCGAACGGGCCAAGGTATCGCCGCCGACCGTCACCCGTTTTTGCCGCCGGCTGGGCTGCGAGAGCTTTTCCGATTTCAAGGTGCAGCTTGCCCGGACCGCCCATATCGGCGTGCGCTATCTGAAACCGGAATCGAAAAGCACCGATCCGGCCGACGTCGCCCAGGATATCATCACCAAGGCCCAGAACGCGCTCTTTCTGCTGCACCGGTCGCTCGATCTTGCCGCGATCGAAGCCGCCGTCGCGCTGATCGCCAAGGCCGATATGATCTATGCCTTCGGCTCGGGCGGCAATTCGTCGATGATTGCCGACGAGCTGCAGAACCGGCTGTTCCGTCTCGGGCTTCGCATCACCGCCAGTTCCGATCACAGCATGCAGCTGATGATGGCCGCCGCGGCGCGGCCGGGCGACGTGCTGATCGGCTCGTCCTTCTCCGGCCGCAATATGGAGCTGGTGCGGGCCTTCGAGCTTGCCCGTGAGACCAAGGTGAAGACGATCGCTCTCACCCAGACGGACAGCCCGGTTGGCAAGGCGGCCGAAATCGTCGTGCCGATCGACCTTCCCGAAGGCAATAACATCTATCGCCCGACCTCGACGCGCATCGCCTACATCGCCACCGTCGATATTCTGTCGAGCCTCATCGCCTACGCCGTTCAGCCGAAGGCGACGACCACGCTTCGGCGCATCAAGCAGCAGCTGGTCATTCACCGCGACGGCGATGACCGGCAATTGCTTGGGGATTGAAGCCAACGAGATTGAAATAATGAGCGGGAGCGCGGGAAAATGACCCAATCGGCAGCCATCGTCACGGGTGCGGCGGGCGATATCGGCGCGGCGATCGCCGCACGGCTTGCCGATGAGCACGATGTCGTGTTTCTGGCCGACATCGATGCGGAGGCTGCTGCGGCGGTGGCTTCGAAGCTCGGGCCTGGCAATCGCTTCGTCGCCGTCGGATGTGATGTGACCAGCGAGGCGAGCATTGCGGAATTGGTCAGACGCGCTGGGGATGTCGGCGTGGTTCGAACGCTGGTCAACAATGCCGGTGCGGCCCGCGCCACCAGCCTGCACGAGACAACGCCTGACATTTGGCGGGCGGACGTTGCGCTCAATCTCGAAGCGGCGTTCCTATGTTTCCGCGCCTTCGAGCCGATGCTGAAGGCCTCGAAGGGCTCCGTCGTCAACATCGCCTCGGTCAACGGCATCGATGTCTTCGGACACCCGGCCTATAGCGCCGCCAAGGCCGGCCTGCTGCATTTCACCCGGTTGGTCGCCGTGGAATACGGCAAGTTCGGTATCCGCTCCAATGCCGTCGCACCCGGCACGGTGAAGACGCAGGCCTGGGAGGCCCGCGCGAGCGCCAATCCGAATGTTTTCGAGGAAGCGCGCCGCTGGTATCCGCTGCAGCGTGTCGTCGATCCGAAAGATGTCGCCAATGCCGTCGCCTTCCTGGCCGGTCCGCTGGCGGCAGCGATCACCGGCGTCTGCCTGCCTGTCGACTGCGGCCTGACGGCCGGCCAGGCGGAACTGGCACGAACCTTCTCCCAATCGGAGCATTATTAAATTTGGGCCTCCGATCTCCGAGCCGAAACGATAGCATGATATGACCTTCAGGTAGGCCCGCCGAGGCCGCGCCTGCCGATCTCCCTGACGATTGATGATCCCATGAGCCGCCTCTTCCCCGCCGTCTTCCGCAATCCGGCGATCCGCGCCAGCATGATCGCCATTTTCACCTTCGGCATGGCCGGGGCGATGACCGCACCCTACCGCTCGATCATCGGCATCCGTGAGCTGGGGTTGAGCGATGGTCTCTATTCCTGTCTGGCCTTCGCCTCGGCGGCGGTGAACGTGGTCATCAGCATCCTGCTCGGCAATCTCGCCGATCGGCTGGGCGAATACCGTTCGGCGATGATCGGCGCCTGCCTCTTCGGCATCGTCGGCTACGGCATGGTCTACGCCTTTCCCACAGCGGCGATCTTCATCATCAGCGGCTTGCTGCCGCTGCCGATCTTCGGGGCGCTGAACTCGCTGCTGTTTGCCAATGCACGCGCGGCGATGCACGGCATGAACCGCAGCGACATGGTGACGGCCAACTCCGGCGTGCGCGCCATGATCTCGCTCTCCTGGGTGCTGATCCCTGGCATAACCGGCCTGCTGCTATCAGGCGCATCGAGCATGCTGCCGGCCTATCTCTTTGCCGCCATCGCATGCCTCTTATGCCAGGGCATCATCCTCTTCGCCCTGCCGAAGCGGGTGGCAACGGAGATAACAGCGGTTCAGCATCTCACCTATTTCGGCGCGCTGCGGCAGGTTATTTCGCCACGGATTTCGGCGCATGTCGCCGGCGTGGCGCTGATTACCAGCACGCTGCATCTAAACGACGCGCTTCTGCCGTTGATCGCCACCGGCGCCGCCCATGGGGCGCTCAGCGACGTCGGCATTCTTGTCGGCATCGTCGCATTGCTGGAGATCGTCTTCATCATCGTCTGGTCGCGGATCGCGCGGGAGGCCGGCCAGATGACGGCGCTTGCCGCCGGCACCATCATCTATGCGGTGTTCCTCAGCCTTCTCGGCTTTGCCTCGCAGCCGTGGCACCTCTATGCGCTCACCCTGCTCGCCGGCATCGGCGCGGCGGCGATCATCAGCATTCCGATCACCTATCTGCAGGATCTCATTGCCGATCGGCCGGGGCTCGGCAGCGCCCTGATCTCCGTCAATATCTTTGCCAGCGCCGGGATCGGCGCGCTGGTCTTTGCCGCCGGCACTTATGTGACAGGCTATTCCGGGACCGCCATCATGAGCGCCGTCACCGGCCTGTCGGGGATTGCGATCCTCGGCCTGCTGCAGAGACGAAATGCCGTTGCGCCTGTTGACGCCGGGGTTCAATAAAAGCCGGCGAAGAATGTGGCTTTCATCGTTATCCGTCTTGTGACAAGGGTGAGGCACCATTTCCTTTGAAGGCGACATGAAGGCGATCTCCGGCACGAATCTCGAGCAGGCCAAGTCTCACAACCGGCGCGTGGTGATCGAGGCCGTGCGGACGAACGGTCCGTTGTCGCGCGCGGCGATCGCCCGGATGACGGCGCTAACCGCCCAGACCGTGTCTAACATCGTCGAGGAACTGGAGAGGTCGCATCTTCTGGTGCCGGCCGAGGCGCAGAAGCTGGCCCGCGGCCAGCCGATCATCCCCTATTCGATCAATCCCGCCGGCGCCTATTCGATCGGGCTCGAACTTGGCCGCCAGCGCGCCAGCGGGGTTCTGACGGATCTCTCCGGCGCCGTCTGCGCGCGCATCGAGCGCCATGTCGAGCATCCCGATCCGCAAAGAGCGATGCCGGCGCTCCAGGCAATCGTCGAAGATCTTCAGCAGGCCTTCGCCTTCGACCGAAACCGGCTGCTCGGCGTCGGCATGGCCCTGCCCGGCCGCTATGCCGATGGCGGCATCACCTCGCTCAGCCCGCAGAACCTGCCCGGCTGGCAGGATTTTCCCGTCGGTCATGAGCTGGAACAGCGGGTCAAGGTGCCGGTGCTGGTCGAAAACGATGCGACGGCAGCCGCGATCGGCGAGCGCCTTCATGGCGTCGCCCGCGGCCTGGGCAGCTTCGTCTATCTCTTCCTGGCCGGCGGCGGCGGCATCGGCGCCGGAATGTTCCTCGACGGCCACCTCTACAAGGGCAGCCGCAACAATGCCGGCGAAATCGGCCATATCATCGTCGAGCCGCACGGCAAGCTCTGCAGCTGCGGCAAGCGCGGCTGCCTGGACCGCTATGTCTCGCCTGCTGTCGCCTATGAATTCATGGGCATTGCCAATGCCGAGGAGCTGTCATCAGACGATCTCGGCGCGCTGATCGCCAAGGGCGGCGAAGGCCTGGACGCCTGGCTCGACCAGGCCGTCCAGCCGCTGCGGCAGACCCTCGATTTCCTCGAACTGGCCTTCGATCCACAGACCATCGTGCTTGGCGGCAGCATATCGACATCGCTGATGCGCCGGCTCGCCGAACGGCTGGAGCCGCTGCACGTCCCGATCGATCCCAACCGGAAGCGCAGCGTGCCCCGCGTCATGATCGGCATGACCGGCAAGGATACGGCGATCCTCGGCGCTGCCGCCCTGCCGATCTTTTCCGAAACCAATCCGCGCTTCGACGTCCTGCAAAAGCCGCTCGGCTAAACCGAGGGCTCGTTGGCCCTTCAGACCTCACTTCATCGCGATGACGACCTTGCCCTTGACGCGGCCGGTTTCCACGTACTCCAGCGCCTCGTTGGTCTTCTCGAACGGGAAGGCCCGGTCGATGACGGGGCGGATGGCGCCCGCCTCGATCAGCGAGGTGATCTTGCCGAGTTGCGCGCCGTTTGCCGTCATGAAGAGGAAGGAATAACCGATCCCCCGGCGTTTCGCTTTCCGCCTGATGCCGAAGCTCAAGAAGCGTGTGACCTGCCGCAGCAGCCAGCCGAAGCCGTTTTCCCTGGCGAAATCGGGATCGGGCGGACCTGATATCGAGATCAGCTTGCCGCCCGGCTTCAGGACGGCGAGCGATTTCTCCAGCGTATCCTTGCCGAGGCTGTTCAGCACGACGTCATAGCCCTTCAGCACTTTTTCGAAGTCGTCCTTCTTGTAATCGACCACCACGTCGGCGCCGAGGCTTTTCACCAGATCGATATTTGCCGTGCTCACGGTCGTCGCCACATGGGCGCCGAGATGTTTGGCAAGCTGGATCGCGACGGTGCCGACGCCGCCGGAGCCCGCATGGATCAACACCCTCTGCCCCTTCTGCAGCTTGGCGCGCTCGACCAGCGCCTGCCATGCGGTCAGCGCCACAAGCGGAATGGATGCGGCCTCTTCCATGCTGAGATTGGCGGGTTTCAACGCGATATCGGCAGCGTCGATAGCGATATACTCGGCGAAGGTGCCGATCCGATCCTGGCCGGGACGCGCATAGACCGCGTCGCCGGGTTTGAATTGCCGGACATTGGCGCCCACCCGGACCACGACACCAGCGACATCATTGCCGAGCACCAAGGGGAGCCGGTAAGGCAGGATCAGCTTGAACTCTCCGTCCCGGATCTTGGCATCCAGCCGATTCACGCTGGCAGCATGGATCTCGACCATGACGTCATGCTCGCGCAGCTGCGGTTCAGGGCTCTGGCCGAGCCTGAGGGCGCCGCCTTTCTTGTAGCGATCGATCAGGAATGCTCTCATGAGGGCGAACTTTCGTTTTGTGATGAGCCGACCATGCGGCAAGCCCGGCTCAACCGGGAAGCTTGTTGAATTTCCGCAGGCTCTTGTCGACGAAGGACTCGGGCAGGAAGCGGCGGATGAAACGCACCTGGCCTGCCGCCTTCCCGGCCGTGTAGCGTCTCTTGGGCGATGGCGCATTGGCGGCCTTGACGACGGTTGCGGCGACCACTTCGGGCGCATCGCCTTTGGAGACGATCTCGCGCATCAGCTTCTCCGCGTCGGCGCGCACTGCATCATAGACGGCAAGCGGCTTGTCCGGCCGTGTGATGTTTTCCTCGAAGGAGGTGCGGGTGACGCCCGGTTCGACGAGCACGACGCGGATGCCCTGTGTGCGCACTTCATGATCGAGGGATTCCGAATAACCTTCGATCGCGTGTTTGGTCGCTGCGTAGAGCGCGTTGAAGGGCGCCGGGATCAGCCCGAGGATCGAGCTCAGGTTGATGATCCGGCCGCTGCGCTGCCGCCGCATCACCGGCAGCACTGCATTGGTCATGCGCATCGTGCCGAAGACGTTGACGTCGAACACGGCTTTGGCCTGCGCCGTCGTCGATTCCTCGGCACCGCCGAGCAGGCCGATGCCGGCATTGTTGACGAGAAGATCGATCCGTCCCGTACGTTTCAGAACCTCGTCGACGACGCCTTGCACGGATTGATCGTCAATGACGTCGCAGACCAGCATGGTGATGCCGTCGGCGGTGTCGGCCATCGGCTTTCGGCTGGTGCCGAAAACCCGGTAACCGTCGCGCCGCAGCGCCTTCGCCGTCACCAGCCCGATGCCGGAGGAAGCCCCGGTGACCAGGGCAATGCCGCGTTCTCTCTTGCTCATTGACGTCTGCCTTCGTTTTTGTCGTGGAACATCGATGCGCATTCTGTTACTATCAAATCGATAGCAAGTCACTACTAAAAAGATATCGACATGAAGAATCTTTCGGAACAGCCCTGCCTGATCGCCCGCAGCCTGGCGCTCGTCGGCGATGCGTGGAGCATGCTGATCATGCGCGACGCCCATTCGGGGCTGACCCGCTTCGATGAGTTTCGCAAGAGCCTGGGCATCGTCCCGACAATGCTGACGGGGCGGCTGTCATCGCTGACCGAGGAAGGATTGCTGGAAAAGCGTCGCTATTCCGAGCGTCCGCCGCGCGACGAATATGTGCTGACGGAAGCCGGCCGCGACTTTCTGCCGGTGCTGTTTGCAATCGGCGCCTGGGGCCGCAAGCACCGCAGCGGCGGTGCAGTCACCCGCTTCTTCGACGCGGAGACCGGAACGGAGATCGACCCCGTCACCATCGACCGCGCGACCGGCGCGGAGATTGGAACGCGCCCCATTCGCATCGCCGCACCCGGATGCGCCCCGCCACAGGATCAGCAGGACTGACACCGGTTGCAGGCCCGGCATGGCTCTCAAGCTCTCGGATTGAGAGCCATCCGAGGTCTCCATGACAATCGCCGCCTCCGGCGATGGCAAATAGTCCTCAATCAAACCAAAACCTTACGACTGCTGCAGCCCGTAAAGTAGCGGCATCAGCCCTGCGAGCGCTTTGAAGCGCTCCCAGGACTTCGACGACGGCTTCGTCCAGCCGGTTTCGGCAAGTCCGGAAATGCGGGGGAAAACGAGACGGTCGAAAACGGCGCGATCCGTCATCGGTTCTGACCAGATGCAGGCCTGGATACCGAGGAGTTTCTGTTTCTGCGCCGCTGTCCAGCCGCCGACCGGATCGAAATTATAGAGCTTTTCCGCGTCGGAGGTTCCCGCCCAGCTGGCGCCGGGCTCGTCCCAATCGGGCCTGAGCGCCATGTCGAGATAATAGACCTGTCCGGGGCAGACGACCATGTCGTAACCGCGTTCGGCAAGTTCGGCCGAGACCTCGACATTGCGCCAGCTGCAGAGATAGCTCTTCGCCTTGTCGATGACATCGCCATGGGCCGCCTCTTCCCAGCCGCCGGTGATGCAGCCCTTGCTCGCCAGGAAGCGCTGGACGCGGCTCAGGAACTCCGCCTGCAGGATGGCGGCACCCGAACCGTGGATATCGTCGGCGCCATGCGTATTGGTGACGACGTTCAGCCGCTTGGCATGCGCGTCGGCAACCGCGCCGCCGGCGACCGTGCGCAAGCGGTCGAGCGCTGCCGGCGAGCCGGACCACGCCCCGAGCGGCACCTCGTCGGCCCCGAGATGGATGATCTTGAACGGGAAGAGTTCGATGAGTTCCAAAAGGATCGTCTCGACGATCTCGTAGGTCTTCTCAAGGGCGGGATTGATGCAATTGTCGGGAAAACCCTGAACCGAATAATAGCTGCCGACCTCGGCCGGATCGCGCAGCTCCGGTATGGCCTGCTGCATGGCATAGCAATGGCCGGGCATATCGATCTCCGGCACGATTTCGACGCCGAAGCTCCTGGCCTCGGCGACGATCTCGCGGATGACGGCCTTGGTGTAATAACCGCCGGTGCGGGCCGGGCTTGACCCCAGCAGCGGCGGAACGGCAAGACCGTGGCCGCGCCAGGCGCCGATTTCGGTCAGGGCGGGATAGGCGTCGATCTCGACGCGCCAGGCCTCGTCGTCGGAAAGGTGCCAGTGGAAGCGGTTGAGCTTGTTCCAGGCCAGCACTGCGATCAGCTTTTTGACCTCGGCCGCGCCGTAGAACTGGCGGGCGACATCGAGATGCAGGCCGCGCCAGCCCATCGCCGGCTCGTCGACGATCTCGCCGGATGCCGGAAATTGGAAGACTCCGGGATGCAGCCTTGCGCCGCGCCAGATCTGGCCGAGTGTGACGAGGCCATAGAGAAAGCCGGTCCGGCTGCTTGCCTCGACCGTCAGCGTCTCCTCGTCAAAGCTCAGCCGATAGGCTTCGGGGCCGAAGCCGGCGACATCCTTCAGGGCGACGGCTACTGCGCCTTCCGCTTCCGTGCGCACAATGCCTTCGACGGCAAAGAGATGATTCACCAGCGCCGCGAAGCTTTGCGCAGCCGCTTCCCCTTCGGCACTCTGCGCCCGCGGCGCAAAACCGGCCGGCAATGGGCGGCGGGAAGTGACCGCGACATGGTTCGGCCAGGGAATGATCGACACCTGAACGGGCGCATTGACGGGAACCGGATAGATTTCGGCGCCACGCTTCAGCGGCGCATTGCTGACCGAAGACCGCGTCGGTTCGATGCTGAGCACGATGGTGCTGCCGTCGGAAAGCGCGAGATAGGCGCTCGTCGCTCCGTCCGTCCAGTGGCGGAACTGCCAGCTCAGCGCATAGACCGAGATCGTCCAGGTCTCGCCGGCGCCGAGAACGAAATCGGCCGGCGGCTGGAATTCGGTGAAATTCGAGAGCCGCTGCGAGACCGTCGCACCTTCGACGCGCCCGGCCGGATCGACGCGGCCCGGGCCGCTGACGCAGAGGGAGAAATTCGAAAGTGGCGCGGTGCCGAGGTTCTTGAGGCGCAGGACATAGGAGAACTCCTTGCCGTCGGCTGGCGGATTCCAAAGGGTTTCAAGCCGCAGGGCTTTCGGTCGCGGTGTGGACATGGTCACTGTTTCCTTTTGAGAATTGGCCTCTTGAGAATCGGGCTTTTGAAAATCAGCTCTTGAGCATTCCGGCATTGGAAACGCCGAGCGCGCGTATGAAGTGGTTGGGGCCGACCTGCTCGATGACAGTCGATTCAGGACGGCTGAGCGAGCGTACCTTTTCCGCCTGTTCGAGGAAACGCGCGCTTCCGCCCGTCACGAACGGCCGGCTGCCATCCGGAACGGCTGACAGCAGCAATCTTGTATAGGGATGGCGCGGATCGGACAGAACCGTATCGGTGTCGCCCCATTCGACCATCTGGCCGGCGAACATGACGACGATCTCCTCGGCCACATGTGCGGCCGTTGCGATGTCGTGGGTGATATAGAGCATGGCCAGGTCATTTCCCCGTTTCACTGTCGCGAGCAGATCGAGAATGTCCTTGCGGATAGAGACATCGAGCATCGAGGTCGGTTCGTCGGCGACCAGCACGCTGGGTGCAACGGCTAGGGCGCGCGCGATGTTGACGCGCTGCCGCTGGCCGCCGGAGAGCTCATGCGGAAATTTCTGCCTGGTCGAATCGGGTTCCAGCCCGACGCTTGCCAGCAGCCGGGCAATCTCTTCGGCAAGATCTGTCCTCGCGCCGCTCTGCCGATGCAATTGCAGCGGCCGCGCAAGATGATGGCTGACGGTGAAGGCCGGGTTGAGCGAGGAGAATGGATCCTGGAAGACCATCTGCACCTCCCTGCGGTAGCGATGCTCATCCCCGGCCCCGCCGCGGGCGGTCAGTTCCTGCCCGCGGAAAAACAGCCTGCCGCCCGTCGGCCTGTCCAGGCGGGCGATGATGC
The DNA here is from genome assembly GCF_030053135.1 of Rhizobium sp. BT04. NCBI lineage: Bacteria > Pseudomonadati > Pseudomonadota > Alphaproteobacteria > Hyphomicrobiales > Rhizobiaceae > Rhizobium > Rhizobium sp. BT04. The sequence continues at coordinate 202,081 of NZ_CP125653.1, forward strand.
GGGCACAGGTCGTCTTACCGCAGCCGGATTCGCCGACGAGCGCCAATGCCCTGCCGGGAAAGAGCGAGAAGGACACGCCTTTCAGCGCGCGGACCGGACCGAAATCGCGTTGGATGTCCTCGAGCCGGATCACGGCGTCAGCGATAATAGGATTTGCCTCCGCTTTCATGCCACGACTCCCGATAGATGCGAATGATTGGGAAGCTGTGGAATCGCATTCCAGAGCTTCCGCGTATATTCGTGGCGCGGCGCATGGGCGACCTGGCTGATATCGCCCACTTCGACGAGCTCGCCCTTCAGCATGACGCCGATGCGCCGGCAGAGCTGCGCCATCAGATGCAGATCATGGGTGATGAAGAGCACCGAGAAGCCGTAGCTCCGCTGCAGGTCGACGACCTGCTCGAGGATTTCCCGCTGCACGACGACGTCGAGCGCCGTCGTCGGCTCGTCCATGATAATGAGCTCGGGTCTGAGCGCCAGGCAGATCGCGATGACGATGCGCTGACGCATGCCGCCGGAGAACTGGTGCGGGTAATCGCCGATGCGATGGGTGGGAATGCCGACGAGGCGGAACATCTCCTCGGCCCGAGCCCTTGATTCCTCCCGCGAGCAACGGGTGTGCCGGTAGAGAACGTCATGGAACTGCGCCTCGACCCGCATCAGCGGATTGAGCGAATTCATCGCACTCTGGAAGACCATGCCGATGCGCTTCCAGCGGATCCTCTGCAACTCGCGTTCCGGCAGCCTCAGAAGATCCTGTCCATCGAGCCTTATGCTGCCGCCGCTGATCCAGGCAGGCGCCTTGGAAAGACGGGTGATGGCATAAGCGATCGTGCTCTTGCCGCAACCGGATTCACCGGCGAGCCCGAAGATCTCGCCGCGGCCGATATTGAAGGAGACCTCCTTCACGGCGCGGAATTCTCCCTTGTCGACGAGATAGTCGACATTGAGCTTTTCGATTTCCAGAAGATTGTCGCTCATCGGCCAAGCTCCAGTTCCCTGTTGCGGGCGCGGTTGAGGCGGAACCAGCGCGTCAGCGCCGGGCCGGAGCGCAGCTGCGGATTGGCGATCTCGTCGAAGGTGAAATTCAAAAGAGCAAGGCCTAGCCCGGTCAGCGCGATGCCGACTGCCGGCATCCCGATGTCCCACCATGCGCCGACCATGATTGCCGAGGAATTCTGGGCATTGTAGAGCATCGTGCCCCAGGAGACCTTCAGCGGATCGCCGAAGCCGAGATATTCGAGCGTCGTCTGGGCAACGATGGCGTAGATGATGCTGCCGACCAGGTTGATGCCGATCAGCGTCGTCAGGTTCGGCAGGATTTCGACGAAGATGATGCGCCAGGCCGGCTCGCCGATCATCTTCGACGCCGTGATGAAATCCCGATTGCGAAGCGCCATCGTCTGCGAGCGTGTCATCCGGGCGCCCCACGGCCAGGAGGTCAGCGCGATGATCGTCATGATCGTCATCGGTCCCACCGTGCCGGCGAAGGAAGCGAGCAGGATTAAGAGCGGCATGTTCGGGATGACGAGCACGGCATTGGTCGCAAGGTCGAGCAATGCATCCGTCCTGCCACCGGCATAACCGGCGACGAGCCCGATCGCCGTGCCGAGAACGGTAATGGCAATCCCCGTGGCAAAACCGACGGAAAGAGAGCTGCGGGCGCCCCAGACGAACTGGCGATAGACATCCCGCCCCATCTTCGTCGTGCCCATGACATGTTCGATCGACGGCGGCTGATGCGAGCGTCCGACCCGCGCTCCGGGCTCACCGGGCGCGACGATCGGCGCAAACAGCGCCATCAGCCACAGGACGGCGATGATGATGAGGCCGGCCAACGCTTTCTTCTGCTTGAGGATGGGCCATAGCGTAAAGCTCATCACGCAGCCTCCCGCAATCTCGGATCGACAAAGCCGTAGATGATGTCGACGAGGAAGTTGGCGCCCAGCGTCGCGAGCGTCATCAGCAGCAGCTGACCCTGGATGACCGGGTAATCGCGGGCGATGCTCGCGGTATAGAGCGTCAATCCCAAGCCGGGATAGTTGAAGACGATCTCGGTGACGATCGAGCCGCCGAAGACGGCGCCGAGCATCAGCGCCAGGTTGGTCAGCACCGGAAGCATGGCATTGCGTGCGCCGTAGCCGAACATCACGGTGCGGTGGCTCAGCCCCTTGGCGCGGCCCATGGTGACATAATCCTCGCCGAGCACCGAGATCATAGACGAGCGCATCGTCGTCTGGAATTCGCCGATCAGGAACGGCGAGAGCGTCAGCACCGGCAGGATCGCATGGGCGAAGACGCTGCCTGCGAAGGTGAAGTTGAAAGCGGGATCGAGGTTCGGATCATAGGCATATCCCACCGGAAACCAGCGCAGCGAAACCGCGAAGACGAAAAGCGTCGTCAGCGCCACGATGACCGGCGGCACCGAAATCATGATCACCGACAGCGGCGAAACGATCGTGTCGAAACGTCCGCCGCGGCGCCAGGCCGAGACCGCACCGAGCACGACACCGACGCAGAGTGAAAAGATAATCGCCGTCGTCACCAGGAAGACGGTCCAGAGCGTCGACCGTCCAAGCACCTGGACGACGGTCTGGGGGTAATATTTGACCGAGACGCCGAGATCGAGGGTGACAAGCCCCTTGAGGTAATCGGCGAATTGCCAGAGCATCGGCTGGTCGACCGCGCCGAAGCGCGCCTTGATCGCCTCGACGGCCGCGGGCGTCGCCCGCGGGCCGAGCTGCGCGACCATGGCGTCGACCGGGCTCCCCGGCATCAGCCGGGGAAGAATGAAATTCACGACGATGGCGAACGCCAGGGCGACCGCATAGACGCCGAGACGCCGGCTCGAAATGCGCATGTCCGCTCCCTTGCGAGGCTTAACTGACCGGCTTCAGACGCAGCAGATGCATCAGGCGCATGCGGTTGTTGTCATGATCCTCCGGGTTCATGATCGGGTCCTTGTCGGTGACCCAGCCGGTGAAACGCTTGCTGGAGAACTGGTACCAGGTCGGTCCGTTGAAAACGGGCACGACGGGGAAATCGTCGGCGATCAGCAGCTGGATGTCGTTGAAGATCTTCTTGTGCTCGTCCTCCGACGTCGCCTTCAGATATTGATCGAAAAGGGCGTCCAGCTTCGGGTTCGAATAACGCGAGGGCGCGCCGGTGATCCGCCCGCCATAGACGGTCGACAGGCTCTGGTAATAACCGCGGAACGGCGTTGCGCCGTCGGCGCGGGAGTTCATGACGACCTCGAAGCTGCCGTCGATGATCTGCTTGCGCCACTGTTCATATTCCGGGGTGGCGACCGACGCGTTGATGCCGGCGGCGCGCAATCCTTCGACGGCGATCTGCACCGCATCGATCCAGTCCGTCCAGCCGTTCGGAACGATGATCGGGAAGGCAATCGGCTTGCCGCTCGGCGTGGTGCGGAAGCCGTCTGCACCCTTCTTGTAGCCGGCATCGTCGAGGATCTTGTTAGCCTTGTCGGTATCGAAGCCCATGAAGGCGTCCTTGTCGCCTTCCGCCGCCTTGTTGCGCCAGGTCTCGAAGCGAGGCGGCAGGCCGGTAGCATGTTCGTTGACGACGGGATAGCCGAAGCCGGCGATATCGACCATCGACGCGCGGTCCATGGCGAGGCTGAAGGCGTGGCGGAAGTTCAAGTCCTTATAGGCCTCGAGGTTGCCGTCATTGCCGCTCTTGAAATTCATCTGGAAGGCGACGGTTTCGGCCGGCGGCTGCCAATAGCCGTTGTGGCCGGCATCGAGCGCGACGAAGGTCTTGTCGATCTGGGGAATGAAGGAGCCGATCCAGTCCATATTGCCTTCCGGCAGAATGGCGAGCATCTGGTCGTTGCCCGAAATCTGCGGCAGCCTCAGGCAATCGATATGCAGCGAGGCGGCATCCCAGTAGTTCGGATTGCGGCACTGCTCGTAAACCTGCGGCGTGAAGCGGCGCAGCTCCGTCATCGGGCCGGACCCCACAGGCTTCTCGTTCTTGAAGGCCACAGGATCGGAAACGTCCTTCCAGATATGCTCGGGAACCACGGCGAGATCGGCAAGCGTTTCCGGGAAATCGGAGTTGACGGCCTTGAGATCGATTTTCACTTGGGTTGCCGACGGCGTCTCGACGGAGGCAACGGTCTCGCCGACGCCGACCGTGTCGAGGGCGGCATTCTTCAGCATGAGATCGATCGTGTATTTCACGTCGGCCGAGGTCAGCGGTTGTCCGTCCGACCACTTCACGCCGGATCGCAGCGTATAGGTGACCGATTTCATATCCTCGGAGAATTTATAGTCGGTCGCCAGGCGGAACACCGGCTTGCCGCCATCCTCGGCATTGAAGATGACCAGCGGCTCGTAGATGAAATCCATCGTGCTCTGCCGGCGTCCGGCAAGATCGAACGGATTGAAGTTCTGCACCCAGCTGGTCTGCTCTTCGATATGCATCGTCAGCACCGATTCAGCGGCGGCACTGCCCGTCCCGAACGCGACGAGCGCCGTCAGGGCGGTCGCCGTTGCCCAGCCGGCACGCACGGAAATATTGCGGAATAGGCTTTTGCTCAATCTCATTCCAACGCTCCCCTCATTATGTATTTTTGGAGTCAATCAAATTGATTTAATATTGATAGTCAGTTTCCCGCTGGTGCGTCAATTGCCGATTTCAAATTTCTGTGGGCGACTTTCGGGTGACATCTTCGCCCGACATCGACGCACGACCTTCGCTCATGGGATGGCCGGTAGAGCCGGGCCGCCGAGGCTTCACATGCCTTTCCGAGAAGAAATATCGGCCATGCGCGTCGCGTTCGCCATTAAGGTACTTTTAAGTACGACAATTAATCCAACGATGACGGATTGATCGGAGGTTGATAAGCATGAGGCTGCAATCGTCCTGGCCGCAAAGGGAGCCGCGCATCTAATGGAAGCGCAGAACCGCTCTATCCTTTTGTTTTTACGCAATTCCCGGCCACAGCGCGTCGCAAACACCGAGCCTGGCCTTCCGGTCAGGCTCGGTTGCGTTGGTGACGTATTTGTGTTGCAAGGCCCTATCGCTTCCGTCCTCATCCGAACTATGGTGTCGGCATCGGCGGAATCGCGCTCCACGTCTTTGCTTGAGGCATGCGATCGACCGTCTCGATCGTAGACGGGGTCGGCCCTGACCTTCGCACCCGGGGCAGAAAACGTAGCGCTTGCGGGATCATCGCATGGAACGAGTTGAGCCTGCCCATCCCGACGTAACGCCCGCCATCGTCTGGCTCGGCTTCATCGCCATGTGCATCGGCATGTTCATGGCGATCCTCGACGTTCAGGTGGTGGCGACATCGCTGCCGACCATCCAGTCGGCGCTTGATATCGATCCCGATCAGATGAGCTGGATACAGACCGCCTATCTCATCGCCGAAGTGGTGGCGATCCCGCTCACCGGCTTCCTGACGCGGCTCTTGACGATGCGATGGCTGTTCGTTGCCGCCATCGGCCTGTTCGTCGCCGCCTCCGCCGGCTGCGCGGCCAGCGGCAGCTTCGGTGAGCTGGTCGCCTGGCGGGTGCTTCAGGGCTTTTCCGGCGGAACCCTGATCCCCTCGGTGTTTTCGGCCGTGTTCATCCTTTTCCCCAATGAGCGGCAGGCGCTGGCGACGACCATCGCCGGCGTGCTGGCCGTGCTGGCGCCGACCGTTGGTCCGATCGTCGGCGGATGGCTGACCGAGACCTATTCCTGGCACTGGCTGTTCCTGATCAACATCCTTCCGGGGATCGCCTCGGCAATCCTGGCGGCGCGCTTCCTGCCGCGCCAGGCCGTCGATCCCTCCGAACTCAGGCATCTCGACGGTCTGTCGCTTGTGCTGATGGCCGCTGCGCTGACGACGCTGGAACTCAGCCTGAAAGAGGCGCCGACCAGCGGTTGGGCTTCGGCCTATGTCCTCAGCCTGCTGGCGGTCTGCCTGACGTCGGGCGGCGCGTTCATCTGGCGATCGCTGCGCCGGCGCCGGCCGGTCGTCGATCTCGGCAATTTCGGCGATCGGAACTTTCTCGTCGGCTCGGTTTTGAGCTTCGTGCTCGGCATCGGCCTTTTCGGCTCGGTCTATCTGATGCCGGTGTTTCTCGCTTTCATCCGAGGCCACGATGCGCTCGAAATCGGCATGACGATGCTGGTCACCGGCGTCGCCCAGCTGATCACCGCGCCGGTCGCGGTGGCGCTGGAGAAGCGCATGGATGCACGGCTGCTGTCGGCCGCCGGTTTCGCCCTGTTTGCGATCGGCGTCGCAATGAGCGCCTTCCAGGATCCCCGCTCCGATTATGACGCGATGTTCTGGCCGCAGATCGTGCGCGGCGTCGCCATCATGTTCTGCCTGCTGCCGCCGACGCGGCTGGCCCTCGGCACGCTTCCGCCCGATCGCATTCCCGACGCGAGCGGACTTTTCAATCTGATGCGCAATCTCGGCGGGGCCATCGGAATCGCGTTGATCGACACCATCATCTACACCCGCTCGGAGCCGCTGGGACAAAGCCTCTGGGCGCGTCTTCAGGCCGGCGACATCGACACGGCGACATTTGTCGGCGCGCCTCTTCAGGCCATATCGGGCCATAGCGGCAGCTTCGATGCGGATACCACGGCGCTGCTCGATCCGCTGGTCCAGACCGCGGCCAGCGTTCAGGCGATCAACGAAGCCTGGATGGTTGTCGCTGTCCTCACCGGCTGCGCCCTGCTCTCCGTGCCCTTCGCCAGGCGGCCGGGGCCTGCATGAGACCCGTCACGTGACGAGTCCGGCTTAAGCAGACTCACCTAACCTATTGATTTCATGAACGCTGTCTCATGAATTGGTGACTACACATTAAACCGTCCAAAAGTGGCCCGTCAGTTTGGACAAACCTTTCTACCTCGATCGACGCAGGCGATCAGGTCAAATAGGATTCAATATCAGATCATCAAACGCAGACCGAACCCGCCATAGTGCCGCCACAGATTTCCGCCCAATCATGCTCATATAACAAGAGGATGGCATAGAATGCGATTGCTGGTTCTCCTTGCTGCGGCCCTCTTTCTGATAGCGGTGCATGCCCAAGCCCAAGTTTACGCGCCGTATGATGGATATGATGAATACGACGGCTATGGCTATGATGACCCTTACACTCCCTATCCACCTCCTCCCGACTACGAGCCGGAACCTGGCTATCGGGAACCTTTGCAAGAACGTCGGGAACCGTCGACACGAAGCGCGAGAGGAACCATCACCATCGCTACGCGCGAACATACGCTTATCTACACGACGACGTGGGGGGAGCAGTTCGCTTACCCCATTGCCGTCGGCCGGGAAGGCAAACAATGGTACGGCACAACGCGGGTGGTGTCGAAGCGCGAGCATCCCGAGTGGCGGCCGACAGCAAGCATGCGCCAGAAGAACCCAAGGCTTCCGGCGGTCGTGGAACCCGGCCCCGCCAATCCGCTTGGGACCCGCGCGATCTACCTTGCCGACGGGCTGCTCCGCATTCACGGCACCAACGACCCCACCTCCATCGGCACCAACGCATCGAGCGGATGTTTCCGGATGTACCGCGAGGACGTCGAGGAGCTTTACGATATGGTTCAGCCAGGGACCCGGGTGATCGTTCAGCGGTGATCGGATCCGGTGCGGTCGCGGCCCTACGGGAAATATCAATCAGATACAGAAACGTCGACCCATCGACCTGTTCCTTGGTCACCGTAGATATCAACGTCAATCCATACATTGCCACGTAGGATCATATTGGCGGCCTCTCGCGTCATCGTTCCGTTCCGAAGCATTTGCTCCAGAGCTTGCCGATTTGCCGGATCGGCAAAGAATGAGTCTGATTGATCGTCAGAATCGCGCACATGGTACTGATGGAAATTCGCCCTGTCTTGCCGGATGATCTGCCACGGCTGGGTAAGTCTGGCCCCATTTGAATTGTAAAGATCAGCCTCGCCGATATACGCGCGATAGCTCTCGATCAAGCGGTTGCTGTGGGTGGCCTGGACTCTCGCTTGAGCGTGCGCTGTTCCCGCCAAAATAACTGAGCTGAATAGAATCGATAATAATTTTCGCATGTTGCCCTCTCTCAATGAGGGGGTCTTACCGAGAGTTACGCCAATTCGCCAAGCAAAAAGCGTCTTGTTGGAAACGCCCACGGATGCGGCTTGTATTGCACCGTTCGAAGGGATGTGCGGCTGCAGTCGATCTTCGCCAACACGAGCCGGACTGGTACGCGATAGGCCAGTGTTTGTTGCGCTCTAATGTGCGTTCGTCACGTCACGACACTTGCCGATCTTCCCGCTGCCGGTAAGATTTCTCTCAATCTTTTTGCGTCATCCTCCGATTCCCCTTGAAGCCAATCGACGAGATCTCAATGGCCCCGGACCTCACCCGTAGTTTTCAAATGCCCCGACGCGAAGATCTCGGCCTCCTTACGATCAGCAACGCTTCCGGCCTGTCGATATCGGCGCTGCCGAACGGCACGCTGTTTGCCATCGAATATGCCGACGACAAGGGATCGGTGCAGATCAACCAGATCCAGGGCTCGCCGCTCACCGGTGGCATCGGCCGGCTCTATCTGCGCGCCGGGGGTGCTGCACCCGAGGTCGTCGAGATTGTCGGGCCTTACGCCGATGGCAGCTTCGGGCATGATGCGACGAGCTTCTCCTGGAGCGGCAAGACGGACGATATCGGCTACACCGTTCGCCTGGAGCTGCATCCCTCCGAAACGGCGTGGTTCTGGCGGGTATCGCTGCGTCATCTGAAGAAGGGAACGCTGCCGGCGGACCTGGTGCTGATCCAGGATGTCGGTCTCGGCGACCGCGGCTTCCTGATGAACAGCGAGGCCTATGCCTCACAATATGTCGATCACCATATCGCCGACCACGAGACATCAGGCCCTGTGGTGATGAACCGGCAAAATCTCAAACAGTCGGGCGCCCGCAATCCCTGGCTGGTCCAGGGCTGCCTCGAAGGGGCGGCTGCCTATGCCACGGATGCGATCCAGCTGGTGCAGGCGAGTGATCGTCTCGACGACTTGCTGGTCGGCCCCTTCGGCACCAGCCTGCCGAGCAAGCGGCGCCAGCAGGAGACGGCCTGTCCCGCCATCCAGTCGAAATCGCTCTCGGTTCCGGCAAGTGGCGCGACCACGACCTTCTTTGCCGTCTTCGCCGCCGATCATCCCGAGGCGTCCGGCGATGCCGACCTTGCGCGGCTCGATGGGCTTGTGGCCCCGGAAAGTGCCGCCGCCGATCTCGCAGAGGTGACGCCGGTCCGCAGCCTGCTGCAGGACGCTACGCTGTTGAAGGCCGAGGCGCTGGATAAAAGGGCGATTGGCCAGCTTTATCCCCAACGGAGCCTGGAAGAGCGGGTCGACGGCAAGCTGCTGTCGTTTTTCGTCTCCGACGGCGTTTTGAACCGCCATGTCGTGCTGCGCGACAAGGAGCCGCGGGTGGCGCGCCGTCACGGCGCCATCGTCCGCAGCGGCCAGAATATGCTGCTCGACGATGCGACGCTTGCTGCGACCTGTTGGATGCAGGGCATTTTTGCCGCCCAGCTGACGATCGGCAATACCTCCTTTCACAAACTCTTTTCCGTGTCGCGCGACCCCTACAATCTGACCCGCGCCAGCGGCCTGCGCATCATGGCGGATGTCGGCGCCGGCTGGCAGCTGCTGGCGGTGCCGTCGGCTTTCGAAATGGGGCTCAGCGATTGCCGCTGGATCTATCGCCTCCCCGAAAGGACGATCATCGTATCGGCGGTCGCCTCCGGCGAGGATGCGGCGATGCAGTGGACCGTTTCCGTCGAGGGCAAGCCGTGCCGCTTCCTGGTGTTCGGCCATGTCGTGCTCGGCGAGCGCGAATATGATGCGGGTGGGCAGATCGAATTCGATACCGCGCGCAAACGTATTTCTTTCCGGCCGGATCCGGCCTGGCTGTGGGGCGAGCGTTATCCCGATGCCGGCTATTGGCTGGTGAGTTCGACACCCGATGCCATCGATGCGATCGGCGGCGACGAACTGCTTTATGGCGATGGTGTAACGCGCAATGGCGCCTTCGTCGCGCTGCGCTCCCGGCCGACGCAAGCGCTCTCCTTTGCCGTCGTCGGCTCGATGGCCGATGCTGCTGAAGCCGAGCGCCTGGCGCAGCGTTATGAGGCCGGCGTCACCGATGAAGCCATGCTGGCGCCGGCATCGAAATTCTGGCGCAACGCCATACGCGGTATGACGATCGACAACCCTTCGCCCGACCTTGCCGCGCAGACAACCCTGCTGCCCTGGCTCGCGCATGATGCCATCGTGCATCTGAGCGTGCCGCACGGCCTCGAGCAATATACCGGCGCGGCCTGGGGTACACGCGACGCCTGCCAGGGGCCGATCGAATTCCTGCTCGCTTACGAGCATGATCATGAAGCCAAAGAGGTGCTGAAAACGGTCTTCAGCGAGCAGTACCTGGCCAAGGGCGACTGGCCGCAATGGTTCATGCTGGAGCCCTATGCCAATATCCGGGCGGGCGACAGCCATGGCGACATCATCGTCTGGCCGCTGAAGGCGCTCTGCGACTATATCGAAGCGACCGGCGATCTCGCCATCCTCGACGAGAAAGTCTCCTGGCGCGATGAAAAGACCATGCAGAGGGCGCCGGAGCCCGACACCATCGCGATCCATGTCGAGAAGCTGCTTGATACCGTCCGCGAAGCGTTCATCCCGGGTACGCATCTGATCCGCTACGGCGAGGGAGATTGGAACGACTCGCTGCAGCCGGCCGATCCGCATCTGCGCGACTGGATGGTCAGCAGCTGGACCGTCGCCCTGCTCTATGAGCAGATCGTTCGTTATTCCGCGATCCTGCGCCGCCTCGGCCATGGCAACAAAGCCAAGGGCTTGAGAAAGATCGCCACGGCGATGCGCCGGGATTTCAACCGCCATCTCGTGCGTGACGGCATGGTTGCCGGCTACGGCATCTTCGATCCCGCCCATGACGGCGTCGAATTGCTGCTGCACCCGAGCGACCGGCGCACCGGCCTCTCTTTCTCGCTGATCTCGATGACGCAGGCAATGCTCGGCGGCCTGTTCACGCCGGAGCAAAGGCGCGATCATATGAAGCTGATTGAAGAGCATCTGCTCTTCCCCGACGGCGTGCGGCTGATGGAGAAGCCCGCGACCTATGCCGGCGGGCCCGAGACGCTGTTTCGCCGCGCCGAATCCTCCTCCTTCTTCGGCCGCGAGATCGGCTTGATGTATGTGCATGCGCATCTGCGCTACTGCGAAACGCTGGCGCTCGATGCCGAGGCGGAAGAACTCTGGAAGGCGATATCAGTCGTCAATCCGATTTCGGTCACAGTAGCGCTGCCGCATGCGTCGCCGCGCCAGCGCAATACCTATTTCAGCAGCAGCGATGCCGCTTTCCATGACCGCTATCAGGCGGCGGCCGAATGGGAGCGCGTCAAGGCGGGAGAGATCGCCGTCGACGGCGGATGGCGCATCTATTCGAGCGGCCCCGGGCTCTACACCAGGAGTTTCGTCGAAAATATCCTGGGCTTCAAACGGCGCTTCGGCCGGCGCAGACGCAAACCGCTTCTGCCGGAAGTTCACGCTTCCGTCGATCTGCAGACGGATCACGCCGCCTGGCGGCGGCTGATGACGCCGAAAGCCGACGCGTAACAGTTCACGACGCGCTATTGGCGTCGCGCAGTTCCTCGAAGCGGGCGGCACTCTTCGACAGGTGGGTTCGGATGGCGCGGCGGGCGGCGGCTTCTTCGCCGTCGCGGATCGCCGTGAATATGGCATGGTGCTCGCGGCGCATGCGCGCTGCATGCCGCTTGCGCTCGGTCGCCGTCATCTTGTCCAGCCGTGCCCATTGCCGCGGCACCATGATGTCGCCGAACGTATCGAAAAGGCGACCGTAATAGGAATTCTGCGTCGCGACCAGAATGGACCTGTGGAAGGCGTAATCCTCCTGCGCCCCGTACCCGCCCTCTTCCAGCGCCTTGTCGAGGGCATCGAGGCGATCCTGCATGCGGGCGATGTCCTCCGGCGTGCGCCGCAGCGCGGCAAGGCCGGCGGCTTCATATTCGACCCCCATGCGCAGCTCCAGCACGCGCAGCACCTCGTCGATCGACTGCAGATCGTTGGGAATGATCGAGAAGGATCGCGGGTTGGGATCGTTCGAGACGAAAGCCCCGAGGCCCTGGCGGGTGGTGATCAGCCCCTTGGCGCGCAGCGTGGCAAGCGCCTCGCGCACGATTGTCCGGCTGACGCCGGTCGCCCTCATGATCGTCTGTTCGGTCGGCAGGCGCTGGCCGGGCTTCAGGTCGCCGGATTCGATCCGCGCCATCAACGTATCGGCGAGGCCGCTGCGCAGGTTCGGCGGCTGCCGAACGGTGTTGAAGACCGCGTTGTCCCTATCCGTCATCCCTATCGAATCCTGCCTGTCGATGCGGCTGCGCCGGCCTCATGTCCTTTTGCTAACGTATGCCGGCAGGAAAGGCAAAACCGACGTCGGTCACGGCAGCTCTATGCCTGCAAGGCGGCGCGCCTTTTCAGACGCGCGGCGCTGCCGCAATTTGAATGATGCAGTCGTCGTTCAGTGGACGGATCACCGCGCCAGCCAACCGCCGTCGACCGGCAGCACCGTTCCGTGCACGTAGTCGGATGCCGACGATGCCAGGAATACGGCAGCGCCGCCGAGTTCGGCTGGTGTTCCCCAGCGCGCGGCCGGAATGCGGGCAAGGATGGCGGCGTTGCGGTCGGCATCCTCGCGCAGCGCCGTGGTATTGTTGGTCACGAAGTAGCCCGGCGCGATGGCGTTGACGTTGACGCCCTTGCCGGCCCATTCGCAGGCCAGCAGCTTGGTCAGTCCGGCAAGGCCGCTTTTCGAGGCGGTGTAGGACGGGATGCGGATGCCGCCCTGGAAGGAGAGCAGCGAGGCGATGTTGATGATCTTGCCCCTGCCCTTTTCGACCATATGGCGTCCGGCCGCCTGCGACAGGAAAAAGGCGGTCTTCAGATTGACGTCGATCACCGCGTCCCAGTCTTCCTCGGTGAAGTCGAGCGCATCGGCGCGGCGTATGATGCCGGCATTGTTGACGAGGATGTCGAGGCCGCCGAAAGTCTCTATGGTCTCGGTGACGATCCCTTTGACCGGTTCGATGGTGGAAAGATCAGCCTTGACGACATGGAAGCGGCTGCCCGCTTCCTTCACCAGCGCCTCGGTTTCGTCCATCGAGGAGCGCCCGACGGCGACGATCGACGCACCAGCCTCAGCCAGGGCTGCCGCGATGGCTTGGCCGATACCGGTATTGGCGCCGGTGACGACGGCAACCCGGCCCGAAACGTCGAAGGGATTGGCCACGGTGCTCACCTCAGATCCGCAATGGCGATATGATCCATGTCGGTGAAGCTCTTGTTGTCGCCCGCCATCGCCCAGATGAAGCTGTAGTTCTTGGTGCCGGCGCCGGAATGGATCGACCAGGGCGGCGAAATGACCGCCTGCTCGTTGGCGACAAGCATATGCCGGGTCTGCTGCGGCTCGCCCATGAAGTGGAAGACGCGTTGCTCGGCTTCGAGATCGAAATAGAGATAGGCTTCCATGCGGCGGTCATGCGTATGGGCCGGCATGGTGTTCCAGACGCTGCCCGCCTCGATCATGGTGAAGCCGAGCGTGAGCTGGCAGGACTGGCAGACATCAGGATGGATGAACTGGTAGATCGACCGCTTGTTGGCCGTCGCGGCTTCGCCCGGCGTCAGGTGGCGGGCCTTTTCGCGGGTCAGCAGCACAGTCGGGTGCGTCTGATGCGCCGGCGTCGAGACCAGATAGAACTTTGCCGGATTGGCGGCATCCGCGCTCTCGAACCGGATGTCCTTGGCGCCCTTGCCGGCATAGAGGCAATCATATTTGGCAAGATCGTAATTCGTGCCGTCGACGATGATGCGGCCGGCGCCGCCGATGTTCAGCGCGCCGAGTTCACGCTCGGCAAGAAAGGTTTCCTGTCCGATCGCCGTCGGCGCCGTCAGCGTCAGCCCGGAGCTCAGCGGTGTGGCGCCGCCGATGACCATGCGGTCGTAGTGGGAATAGGTGAGGCGGATCTCGCCGCTCTCGAAGATGGTATCGACCAGAAAGTGACGCCGCAGCGTTTCGGTGTCGAAATTGCGCACAGCCTCGGGATGGGAGGCATGTCTCACGTCGATCTGCATGTCGAATTTCCTCAGTTTTCGTTGTCGTCAAGCGTTGCTGCTGTCGCGAAACAGGCTCGGCTCGACCGTCCGCTCCGCTCGGCAATGAACCATACGGTTACATAGTTGTACGACAAGTTCGAAGTCAATATGTTTCTGCCGGCACGCTTGCGGCAGGAAGCGACCCCCGAAAATCGGGAGCAAAATCAAAGATAAGCGGGAAAACCCTCATCTCCAAGCGATGGATCGCAGGCGGTCATTCTCAGCCTGATAGAAATTTCTAGAGCATGTCGCGCAAAAGTATGCAGTGGTTTTGCGCTGAAGACATGCGGCAAACCAAAGACTTAAAGCGTGGCAAGCGAATCTGAAAGATCGCGACACGCTTTAGTACCCAAAACGAAAAAGCCTGCCGCGGGAGGAGGTGCGGCAGGCTTTCGAAAAAAACCGAACGACAGCTGGGAGGAGGAGTGCTGCCGTTCCACAGGCGACCCTGGGAGGAGGATGGGGCGCCTGTATATCGAAGGGATGCGGGAGGAGGTGCATCGCTTCAATGGAAATAATCATACTTATTTCCTGCTCAGTTAGTAGGCATTTCTTTGCAGGGCAGCTATGCGTTATGCGAAAAGCGGGCGGCTCGTCGTCCGGCCGGAAAGCACAAAAAGCAAAGCGCCCGCTCGGGAGGAAGCAGGCGCTGGGCAAGTCTCGAAAAATGTGGTCTGCGGTCCGTTAGCGGCCGATGGCTGCGCGCGCAACGTTGCGGATGTCGCCGCGGCCGATGCCGAGGTCGTCCAGTTCGCGTGCGGACATACGGCCCAGTTCAGCGACCGTCTGACGGTACTTGCGCCAATTGTTGAAAGAGCGTGCGACGTTCATGATGATCCCCTTTCCGTGGGCTTTCGAAGCCTAGCTGCCAGTCCTTGGCGCTTCGTTCGCTTCGATGCGCTGTATATAATACGGGACTCTTTGGAGTTGCAGCGCCAATGCATCACTGCACCTATGCGGCGCTTGCATGGGTCGTTGTCTCCGAACCGCTTCGCGGTCAGAGCTTGAAGCGATCGAAGGCCGTCAGCCGCACCGTCGGCGGATCCGCTTCTCTCCATCTGTAGATTTCAGCGCGCAGATAGGAAAGCTCGTCGCCGAGCTCGTCTTCGCCGACTTCGATCCACCAGGACTTCAACCGGCCGTCGCTTCCATCCGACCAGCGATAGCCCCTCGCCTTCAGATGGTCTTTCATTTCGAACGGGCTGTGTTCGGCAAAGATGCGGATGCGCGAGCGCTGGCTGGCGCGGTAGAGCTCGGCAAACGGACTTTCCCCCTCGCTCTGCGCCCGATCGAGGATTTCCAGCAGCGCGTGGCAGTCGTCCACCGCACGATGGCCGTCATGGAAATACCCGGCCTGGCCGACGAGATAACCGAGCTTGGTGCCCTCGAAGCCGCGGGCGCTCCAGTCGATCTCCGAAACCGAACATGCCCAGGCCTTGCCGGCGAAAATCGTCGAGAAGGCCTCGCAGAACGGCCGGTCGAAACCGGCATTGTGGGCGATGATCAGATCCGCCGGCTCGATCAGAGACCGCAGCGCCGGGATATCGATGACCTGTCCTTCGACCATCGCATCGGTAATCCCCGTCAGTCGGGTGATCTCCGGCGGGATCGGCCGGGACGGCTGTTGCAGGCCGCCATAAATGCCAACGATATCGCCGATCGCGCCGTCATCATTGAAGGTGAAGGCGACGGCGCCGATTTCGATGATCTCGTCGCTGCGATGGTTGAGACCTGTCGTCTCGGTGTCGAGAATGATACCGAGCCGCGAAAACTCCGGCCGTCTGACCGAGGCAATCGGCCGGGCGATCAATTTTCTGAGGATGCGATAATTGCCGCTCTCTTCGAGCGTCCGCGCCATGTCTTCATCGGAATGGACGACCGGCTGCGGCAGCGGCCGGCGCGATGGACCGCGCGCCTTGGCGATCGCCGGCGATGCCTTGGCAAACATGTCGAGTTGCGAATCTCTGTGCACGCTCATCGGACCTGTATGTCACGGAGAGGCGGTTTAATCCATCGCAGGCGGGGTGCTATCCCCTTGCGTTTCGTGGACATGGAAGCTTAGCTGAGGGGTGAGCGATCGAAGGAGGCTGCATGCCTGGTGACAATGGCAAGGGTGCCGAGGAGGATGTCGTCATTATCGGCGCCGGCGCCGCCGGCATTGCCGCCGCCCGTCGCCTGCAAGCAACCCGCCCGGATCTTTCCATCCTGCTGCTGGAGGCCGGCGATCGTCTCGGCGGCCGTGCCTGGACGGTCGGGCTGCCCGCATCCGACATCGGGCTCGATCTCGGCTGCGGCTGGCTGCATGGGGCGCGGACCAATGCCTGGACCGCGATTGCCGGCGAGGTCGGGCTGACGGTCGATCGCACCCCTGCGCCCTGGAACGGCGGGCGCCAGCTTCAGCGGGATGGCGTCGACCGCCATGCCGCGCAAGAGGCGATCGGCACCTATTTCGAACGCCTCGAGAGCCATCAAGGCAACGACACCGATCTGGCGGCGATGCTCGAACCCGGCAATCCCTGGAATGGCCAGATCCGGGCGATCGGCACCTATATCACCGGCGCCGAACTGGAACGCTCGTCGGTCATCGATTACAACAGATACGATCCCGGCCCCGGTCCCGACTGGCGGGTGCGCGAGGGCTATGGGAGGCTGGTCTCGCTTTACGGCAAGCCGGTTCCGGCAAAGCTCGGCACCGAGGTCACGCGCATCGACCATCGTCATGCCGGCCGGATCGGCATCGAGACCAACCAGGGTGGGCTCAGCGCCCGCGCGGTGCTGCTGACCGTTTCGACGAATGTGCTCGCCGCCGGCAAGATCGCCTTCGATCCGCCATTGCCTGACAAGATCGAGGCGGCAACCCGCTTGCCCCTAGGGCTCGCCAATAAGCTTTTCCTGAGGCTTGCAAATCAGGAGGCGCTGCCGGCCGATACCCATATGCTCGGCTCCCTCAGCCGCGGCGCGACCGGCACCTATCAACTCCGGCCGTTCGGCGCTCCCGTCGTCGAGGCTTATTTTGCCGGCGACCTCGCGCATGATCTGGAGCGGCAAGGCAGGGAGGCTGCCTTTTCCTTCGCCGCTGATGAGCTGGCGGCACAATTCGGCGCTGACATTCGCAGGGAATTGTCGGTGGCTCATATGTCGGCCTGGGCTGCCGCGCCCCATATCGGCGGCTCCTATTCCTATGCCGAGCCCGGCGCTTCTGATCTGCGCGGCCTTCTCGCCGCGCCGCATGACGAACGGATTTTCTTTGCCGGCGAAGCCTGTTCGCGTTCGCGTTATTCGACGGCGCACGGCGCCTATGAGACCGGCGTTGCCGCCGCCGATCTGATCGCCGGCTCGTTGCCGCAAAATCCATAACGTCGCCGGCGGCGACGGCGGGTGGGAATATTTTTTCCCACTTGTGGCACGGGCGGGATTGGTTATGCTGCCCTCGCCCCTGCGCAGAGAGCCAGGGCGCCATACGTCATCCCGGCGGCAAGCGGCCGCCTCAAGCTCGATATTGTCATTGATTGCAGGAGCCCCGGCTTCTACCCCGACCGTTTGCGTGTCGGCTGCGGGTATCCGCATGAGGAGGAAGAAATGGACTATCGCAAGCTCGGTCCCAGCGGGACCGTCGTCACCGCCTATTGCCTGGGCACCATGACTTTCGGCGCGGAGGCTGACGAGGCCGCCTCGCACAAACTGCTCGACGATTACTTCGCCTGGGGCGGCAATTTCATCGATACCGCCGATGTCTACAGCGCCGGCAAATCGGAAGAGATCATCGGACGCTGGCTGAAGGCGCGCCCGACCGAGGCCCGCCAGGCGATCGTCGCCACCAAGGGGCGGTTTCCGATGGGCAACGGACCCAACGATATCGGCCTGTCGCGCCGGCATCTCGGCCAGGCGCTCGACGATTCGCTCCGCCGCCTCGGCCTCGAGCAGATCGACCTCTACCAGATGCATGCCTGGGACGCGCTGACGCCGATCGAGGAAACGCTGCGCTTTCTCGACGATGCGGTTTCGTCAGGCAAGATCGGCTATTACGGCTTCTCCAACTATGTCGGCTGGCACATCGCCAAGGCCTCGGAGATCGCCAAGGCGCGGGGTTATACACGTCCGGTGACATTGCAGCCGCAATATAACCTGCTGATGCGTGACATCGAACTCGAAATCGTTGCGGCCTGCCAGGATGCCGGCATGGGCCTGCTGCCGTGGTCGCCGCTCGGCGGCGGCTGGCTGACCGGCAAATACAAGCGCGATGAGATGCCGACCGGCGCCACCCGCCTCGGCGAGAACCCCAATCGCGGCGGCGAATCCTACGCGCCGCGCAATGCGCAGGAGCGAACCTGGGCGATCATCGGCACTGTCGAGGAAATCGCCAGGGCGCATGGCGTCAGCATGGCGCAGGTGGCGCTCGCCTGGACGGCGGCCCGGCCGGCGATCACCTCGGTCATCCTCGGCGCCCGCACGCCCGAACAGCTCGCCGACAATCTCGGCGCCATGAAGGTCGAGCTCTCCGAGGAGGACATGGCGAGGCTCAACGAGGTGAGCGCTCCCCAGCCTTTGGACTATCCCTATGGCAAGGGCGGCATCAACCAGCGCCACCGCAAGATCGAAGGCGGCCGCTGAGCTTCCGTCTATAACCGGATGAGACATCTCGCCCGGTCTGCAACCACCAATGAAAAAGCCGCCATGTTTCCATGGCGGCTTTTCGGCCTTTCTGCTTGGGAGGCGATCTTAGGCCGGAAGCTGGAAGATGACGTTGGCGATCAGGACGATCGCCAGGCCGCCGGCGAGCGCGAGATAAGGCAGCATGCCGGCTTTCTTGACGCCGAGATCCTGGCCGACGAGACCGAGATCCTCCATCGCGCCGGCCGGGAATTTGCCGCCGTCTCTGATATAGTGGCGATAGGCGAAGACCGGCAGGATCAGGGCGGCGAAGATGAAGCCGACCCAGAGCGCATTGGAATAACCCCAGACCTTGGCGCCGGCACCGAGGAACAGCGCGTTGACGAAGGCCAGCACGGTGTTGAGGCCGATCAGCCAGGTCGGCGCCTTCCAGGGACGTTCGATATGGCCGGAATCCATCCGGTGGATCCAGCCGGAATTGAGGTTCAGGAAGTTGAAGATGATATAGCCGACATTCGAGACGGCGAGCACGAAGAAATAGCCGCCGACATCCGAGGCGATCGCCAGCAGGAAGAGATTGAAGGCGAAATCGGTCCACATCGCCCGCGTCGGCGCACCGTGCTCGTTGACGTGGTCGAGGTATTTCGGCAGCCAGCCGTCCTTCGAGCCCTGGTAGAGCGTGCGCGACGAGCCTGCCATTGCCGTCATGATGGCGAGGAAGAGCGCCATGATCATCAACACGACGAGCAGCTGGGTGACGACGCGGCCGGCGCCGATCAGGCCGCCGAGCGCTTCGGCAACGCCGGTGCCGTCGACGATGCCGGGGGCCAGCATGCCGGCATGGCCGAGAACACCCTGGAAGGCGAAGGGCACGAGGAAGAAGAACAGGCAGCAGGCAAGGCCGGAATAGAAGATCGCCTTGAAGGTGTCGGTCTTCGGGTTCTTCAGTTCGCGGGTGTAGCAGACCGCCGTCTCGAAGCCGTAGGTCGACCAGGCGGCGATATAGAGGCCGCCGAGAAACAGCGTCCAGCCGCCGTTGCTCCAGGTGCCGTCGGCAGCGGCATAGGCAGCCGTCGGCGGCACGAGGCCGGTGACGTTGGTGGCAAGGATCTGGCCGCTGACGATCGGATAGAGGCCGATGATGAGCAGCGGCACCAGCACGATGATTGCCAGCCACTTCTGCACGCTTGCCGTTTCCGAGATGCCGCGATGCTGGATCGCGAAGATGATCAGCATCAGGATGCCGCCGATGAAGAAGGTGGCGTTGATATTGGCGGTGGCAAGGAAGGGAATGCTGAAGCTTGCGAGCGACCAGCTGCGAATCGCCGGCGTGAGCGCCGCGACGCCGTCGGTGCTGAGCAACGCCTTGACGGCGTCCTCAGGCGTGGTGCCGGCATGGGCTGCGATATATTCGGCGACGCGGGGGCTGTCGGCCGTGATGGAAGCGGCATGCGCTGAGATCCAGTCGAGGACCATCTGCGAATCCGCCGCGGGAATCGGGTAGAAAGCGTTTAGGATGTAACCGGCGGCGATGGCGCAGCCGAGCGACAGCACCGGCGACCAGGCAAACCAGTTGCACCAGACGGACAGCGGCGCGATGAATTTCGAATAACGCAGCCAGGCGGTGGCGCCATAGACCGAGGCGCCGCCGGATTTGTTGGCGAACATGCCGGCGATCTCGGCATAGGTGAAGGATTGCAGGAAACCCATCACCATCGAAATGATCCAGACGACGAAGGCGAGCTTGCCCGTCGTGCCGGCAATGCCGCCGATGGAGAAAAGAACGAGCGGCGGTACGCCCGCCGCCACCCAGAATGCGCCCTTCCAGTCGAGCGCGCGTACTAGTTTACCTTCGGTGCCGGAGGAAATTCCGGCCTCCACAACATCTGTCATCGGTGAAATTCCCCATATCTATCTGTTCCGGACGTATCTCTGTACGTCTCCCCGAACGTGTCTCCCTGACAGTCTTAAGTCCGCCCGGATGATTTTGGCGATCCGCGCTCCCAACGGATTCCCCGAGTCTGAACTCTTTATGCATAGTGAAGATATTTTCTTTTTAGTCAACTCGACTTTACTTTCCCAGGGCATTTTGTAACCTGCATGGATGGGTGTCCGAGGACGCCCGATCCTCCCATGAGGGCAGCATGCGAGAACTTCATCCTGCTACGGGCCTGCGGCCGGCCACTGCGAGCCTCGTGCATTATCCCGGCATTCCCACCCTGCCGGAGGGAACCGAGCGCTACCGGGCAAAGGGCGGCGGATCGGTCGTCGTCCGCGTTGCGGCGGGCGACCGCGTGAGCGTCGTCGACAGCGAGGGCGGGCAGGTCTGCGAGATCTCTTTCCTCGATGAGAAGGGCCGTTTCCTGGCGGCCGGTCTTGGAGCGGCGTTCAGCAAATCTGCCGAGGGTTTAAAGGCCGTTCTTCAGACGGAAGATGAGAGTGCCGGGCGCACGCGCGCAGCCCTTCAACGGCGCGGCGCCGACCTTGCGGCAGCCGGAGCGCTGCGTCTCTTCGGGACCGGATCGACCCCGGGCACCCAGGCGGATTTCACCATTTCCATGAAAGGTCTGCTGATCGTCGCGGCACCCGCCGCCGCCATGTCGCCGGAGGCACAGGATACGGCGACGCCGATCGAGATCAGGATCAAGCGCAGCCTGCTGATCCGCGATTATGCCTCCGCCCTGCCGGAGCCGGCCGCCGATCCGGTCGAGGATATCCGCATCCGGGCGGCGACCGCCGCAGCCTATTTCGTGCGTGCCGGCGAATTCATCCAGATCATCGACGTTTATGGACGCCAGTGCACCGATTTCCAGGCCTTTGCCGCCCGCAAGGTCGACAAGGGCCTCGATCTTGCGCTTGATTCCACCGTCACCCGCACGCTGCTCGGCCGCAGCTATCCGATGCCGGGCCTGCCCTCCAAGGCCTTCGACCGGGATTTCGAGCCGCTGGTCGAGGTCGTCCAGGATACGGTCGGGCGCCACGACGCTTTTGCGACCGCCTGCAATGCGCGCTATTACGACGACATGGGTTATCCCGGCCATATCAACTGCACGGACAATTTCAACGCGGCGCTGGCGCCTTACGGCATTGCCGGCCGCAAGGGCTGGGAAGCGCTGAACTATTTCTACAACACCAGTATCGACCACAACAACCAGCTCTATCTCGACGAGCCCTGGTCGCGTCCCGGCGATTATGTGCTGATGCGGGCGCTGACCGATCTCGTCTGCGTCTCCTCGTCCTGCCCCGACGATATCGACGCGGCGAACGGCTGGGATCCGACGGATATCCACGTCCGCACCTTTTCCGGAAAAGAGAAATTCTCACGAGCGGTAGCCTATCGCATGACCCCAGATGCCGACGCTGAACTGACGCGCGAAACCGCCTTTCATCCCCGCCTCTCCGCGCTGACGCGGGATTACGCCGAATATCGCGGCTACTGGCTGCCGAACCGTTTTTCCAGCGAAGGACCGGTCGAGGAATATTGGGCCTGCCGCGAGCGCGCCGCCGTTATCGATCTCTCGCCCTTGCGCAAGTTCGAGGTGACGGGGCCGGATGCCGAGGAACTCTTGCAATATTGCCTGACCCGCGACGTGCGCAAACTCTCGACCGGCCAGGTCGTCTATTCCGCCATGTGCTACGAAAACGGCGGCATGATCGATGACGGCACGCTGTTCCGGCTCGGCGACACGAACTTCCGCTGGATCGGCGGCGATGATTTCAGCGGCATATGGCTGCGTCAGCAGGCCGAGAAAAAGGGCTTCAAGGCCTGGGTGCGCTCCTCGACCGATCAGCTGCACAATATCGCCCTGCAGGGCCCGAAGAGCCGCGATATCCTGAAGGAGATCATCTGGACGGCGCCCCGCCAGCCTGCGATCGGCGAACTCGAATGGTTCCGCTTCACCGTCGGCCGCATCGGCGGCTTCGAGGGCGCCCCGGTCGTTGTCTCGCGCACCGGTTACACCGGCGAGCTCGGCTACGAGATCTTCTGTCACCCGAAGGATGCGCTGACGGTATTCGATGCCGTCTGGGAGGCAGGGCAGCCGCACGGGTTGACGCCGATGGGGCTGGAGGCGCTCGATATGGTCCGCATCGAGGCCGGGCTGATCTTTGCCCATCACGAATTCACCGACCAGACCGACCCGTTCGAAGCCGGCATCGGCTTCACCGTGCCGCTGAAATCCAAGCAGGACGATTTCATCGGCCGCGAAGCGCTGCTCCGGCGCAAGGAGCATCCGCGTCATCTGCTCGTCGGGCTCGACCTCAAGGCCAATGAGGCCGTCGGCCATGGTGATTGCGTCCATATTGGCCGAGCCCAGGTCGGCGTCGTCACCAGCGCCACGCGTTCACCGATCCTCGGCAAGACGATCGCGCTCGCCCGCATCGACGTCACGCATGCAAGCCCCGGCACCGAGGTCGAGATCGGCAAGCTCGATGGCCACCAGAAGCGACTGCCGGCGACGATCGTGCCGCTTTCCCATTACGACCCGCAGAAGACGCGGCCGCGCTCATAATGCCTCCTTTGCCGGCAATTGGCTTCTCGGCATGCAAAGCGGTCGGTATGCAACCTGATGGTGATCTCGCACTCCTGAAAAACTAAAAGTTGACAAATTCGACGTGGATGACTATATCCCGGTTGTCGATATTGCTTGTTTGACTTTTGTTATCGCACGCTGGCAACGTGCCCTGGACGAACTTCCCTCTTCAAAATCGAGATCATCATCCGCCGTGCTTGCGCACGTGCGGTCTGTCAATTGCTATGAAAGGGTTTGTTATGACCACTGGCACAGTTAAATGGTTCAATTCCACCAAGGGCTTCGGCTTCATTCAGCCTGATGACGGCGGCGCTGACGCCTTCGTCCACATCTCTGCCGTCGAACGCGCTGGAATGCGTGAAATCGTCGAAGGCCAGAAGATCGGCTACGAGCTTGAGCGCGATAACAAGTCGGGCAAGATGTCCGCTTGCAATCTCCAGGCTGCCTGAACTGAAATCTGCTTTCCTTTGACCGCGGATGTACCGGCACTGCCGAAAGCATGATACTATCAAGGTCAGGCAATTTGCCTGGCCTTTTTGCTGCGTTCGCTGAGCGACGTATGAACTCCAGGACGAATATGACAGAGTCACATAGCAAATCACGCAAGCAGGCGGAGATTGCGTTTGGAAATGCGCAATCGCAGTTCCTTGCGCGAAGCCGGACGGTCGAAGAAATCGATCCGACGGTGCGGGCCCGCGAGGAAAAGACCTTGCGGTTACGCGAAGCCCGTGAGGCCAAGGAATTGCAGGATCGCTTGACAGCGGCTACTGCTCTTGCCGCGAAGCGAAAAAACAAAATCTGACCTTCGGGTCGTCAAACAGTCAGGAAACAGATTTGAAACACGCCAGAAACAACGAGCTTTCCGATCGTCGCAGCGCCGCTGCCGAAGCCAAGGCCGCTCTCCTCAATGCGTATCGTACCGCCAAGGATACGGCCGAACCCACCCGGCTCGCAAAGCAGGCGGAGCGCCAGGCCATTGCCGCGGCCAGGGAAGAACGGCGTGCCGCGCGGGAACAGGCAAAGCTTGAGGAACTGGAGCGGGCTCGATCCGCGGAAGCGGAACGTCAGGCTGCCGCCGAGGTCGCGGAACGGGCCGAGATCGAGGCCCGCGAAGCGGCCGACAAAGACCGGATCGCGCGCGTGATCGCCGATGAAGCCGCCCGAAAGGCCGCACGCGATCTGCGTTACGCCAATCGAAAAGCCAGAAAGTCGTGATACCAAGCGCTGCCTGTCACGACAGGCAGCGCCGTCTTTCAAGCAGCCTGTACGGCTGCATTCAGCGGAATTTCGACATCGATCTCCAGGGTCGAGACAAATTCGTTGCGGTCGATCGTTACCTGCACCTTGTCGTGGTCGAGTTCGACATGCTTTGCGATGACTGCAAGGATTTCCTCGCGCAGCAGCGAGACCAGGTCAGACCCCGCCGAGGAGCGCTCGTGAGCAAGCAGCACCTGCAGGCGCTCGCGGGCCGCCGGTGCGGTTCTCTGCTTGTTGAACAGACGCAATATATTCATGCTGCCCTCCGTCCGAAGATCTTGCCGAAAATGTTCCGCTTTTCCTCTGGGATCGCGATCGGCAGAACCTCGCCGGCGAGCCGGCGGGCGGCATCGAAATAGGCCATCGCGGCCGGGCTTTTGCTTTCCGCCAGCGTGACCGGCGCACCGATATTGGAGGCGCGCAGGACATCCATGCTCTCAGGCACGATGCCCAGCAGCGGGATGGACAAGATCTCCAGGACGTCGTCGACCTTCAGCATGTCGCCGCGTTCGGCGCGGTTGGCGTCGTAGCGGGTGAGCAGCAGATGCTTTTCCATCCGCTCGCCGCGTTCGGCTTTGGCGGTCTTGGCATCCAGCAGGCCGATGATGCGGTCGGAATCGCGCACCGACGAGACTTCCGGGTTGGTGACGACAACGGCAACGTCGGCATGGCGCATGGCGAGCGTCGCGCCGCGTTCGATCCCGGCGGGGCTGTCGCAGATGATCCAGTCGAAATAACGCTTCAGGTCGTTGATGACGCGCTCGACGCCTTCGGCGGTCAGATTGTCCTTGTCGCGTGTCTGCGAAGCCGGCAGCAGGAACAGGGTTTCCAGCCGCTTGTCGCGGATCAGCGCCTGGGGAAGCTTGGCGTCGCCCTGGATGACATTGATCAGGTCGTAGACGACCCGGCGCTCGGCGCCCATGACGAGGTCGAGATTGCGCAGGCCGACGTCGAAATCGACGACGACGACTTTTTCATTGCGTTGCGCCAGTGCCGCTCCCAATGCGGCGGTCGAGGTCGTCTTTCCGACCCCGCCCTTGCCTGACGTGACGACGATCACTTTCCCCATGTTTCTCTCCTTTGCCGTGGCCCTCTGCATAATTCCTTAAATCGGCATCGATTTAAGGAATTATGCAGTAATTCAAAGTGTTGCAGCATCCCCCGCGCATCTCGAAGAGACGCGCGGCGCTGTCGTCAGATCAGTTTTTCCGCCATGATCGCGTCGTCTTCGAGCCAGAGCTGAACAGCCTGTCCGCGAAGATTGGGGGCCATGTCTTCCGC
Source organism: Rhizobium sp. BT04 (assembly GCF_030053135.1). Taxonomy (NCBI): domain Bacteria; kingdom Pseudomonadati; phylum Pseudomonadota; class Alphaproteobacteria; order Hyphomicrobiales; family Rhizobiaceae; genus Rhizobium; species Rhizobium sp. BT04. The sequence continues at coordinate 227,963 of NZ_CP125653.1, forward strand.
CATTTTGTAGATGCCGTCGATGGCCACCAGCTCGGCCTCGAGCTTGCGGCAAAAGATCTGCGCCGATGCGTTGCCGATGGAGCCCGCCATGGCTCGGCCGCGCAGCGCGCCGTAAATATGGACCGATCCCCCCGCGATCACCTCGGCGCCGGAGGCGACCGATCCGATGATGGTGACGTCACCTTCCGGAAAGATCACCGATTGTCCCGAACGCACAGGTTCCCGGATGACGATCGATTGCATTGCCGGACGGGTCTCGGTGACTGCCGGTTTGCCGGGCGGATCGACAGGCTCCTTTGCCTGAACCTCGATATCGGAAACCGATCGGCCGCCTTTGAGTGCCGGCGGCATGCCCGAACCGAGGATCGACGGCCGCGCGCCTTCGATGCCCATGATGCTGACATTGCGCTTGGCAAGTTCGGCAATCAGCTCCTTCAGCTGCGGCTTGTCGATCTGCAGATCCGTCAGGTCGAGCACGACAGGCCGGCCGAGGAAAAAGCCGGCCGAACGTGCGGCCAGATCGTCCAGCCTGATCAACCAATCATCGATCGGAAGATCCGGGGACAGCATGACCGCGAGGAAAGAGCGGCCCTTGATGCGGATAGAGCGAGCGTCTGTTAGCACTTTGGTCATCTATGTGAAGAAATCGTTGACCATGTGTAGCGCTGCTATGGTTAACAAAAAGTTAACGCGGCCTTAATATTACCCGTAACGACATGAGATTCTGCAAGTTCAGGATTGTCGCAACTTATTGGAAAGGCTTGATATTCCCCAGCGCACCACGCGGTTAATAATACGGCTTTCCGCTTGGGCCGCAAATCCGCCTCTGCGCTGGTTAACGCTCAGCCTTCCGCCTTGCGTTGTGCGTTGGAAATAGCGCGTGCGGCCTCTTCCGAGGAGTTGGCGAGCGTGCGCATCTCGGCGGCCAGCACGGCAAAACCTGATCCGGCCGTACCGGCGCGGGCGGCTTCGATGCCGGCATTGACGGCGAGCAGCTTGAGGTAGCGCAGGGATTGCAGGATCTCGCTGGTCTTTGAGGCGGTGACGCGCATGTCGGCGGTCTGCTCGTCGATTCGCTGGTAGAGTGATTCGATGTTGATGATGCTGCCTTCGAGATAGAGAAGTTCACCCTTGTCGTCCCAGATGCCGCCGCCGGTCTCGGTCACCCAGATCAGATGCCCCATGGCATGGCGGATGCGGTATTCCATCGTCCAGTCCGTGCGCTTTTCCAGCGCCCGTCCGACGATCTCGTCCATCAGAGGCACGTCTTCCTCGTACATGATCGCGGTGAAGGTGCGGGTGCGGTTGCCGATGATCTCGTCGGCGGGATAACCGAAGATGCGCTCGACGCCGTCGGTCATCTCAAGCATGGTGTAGTTTTCGTCGGCGCGGCAGCGGTAGAGAAAACCGTTCATGCGCCCGAGAATGCTCGTTTGAAAATCCATGAAGGCCACATCCGAAGAGAAGAGTTGCAGATGGATTTATGCCGTCTCGCTATAGGTCTTTATGCCGACGCGTGTCGTCGTCGCGATATGCCGGAAGAGCGTGCACGAACACCCTCCTCCGGCAATGCAGGCCCCCTCGTCAGTTGCGCAGATATTCCTCCATGGAATCGTCGAGCGCCTCGACCCAGGGCGTGTGGTGCGTCGGCGACATGTTGCCGGTCATCAGCGACCGATAGGCATGGTCGCGGAAGCCCATGATGTTATGGGCCTTGTGATGTTCCCACTCCATGAAGGTCCGGTTGGTGCCCTCGATGTCGAAGGAGGGATAATCGGTTTCGGCAAGCAGTTCCTTCACATAGTCGCCCTGATACCAGATCATCTGCTCGGCATCCTCGAGCGTCTCCTCGCGGGCGCGCCACATGTCGAAATTGGCCTTCAGCTCCTCTTCCGGCGGCAGGGTGATGCGGCCCATCATCACGTCGCGCGCCCACCAGGCCTGCACGTCGAACATGTTGAAGGTGTAGAACTGGTCCTGCATGCCGATGTAGAAAAGCTGCGGGTTCTTGTCGAAGATCACCCCCTTGTAGAGGCTGTCAGCCCAGAGGCGGTTGGCGGTCTTCAGCCGGAGATCGTCGGGCAGGAAGGGGAAGTGGTGCTGGTAGCCGGTGCAGAGGATCACGGCGTCGACCTCCTTGGTCGAGCCGTCGAGGAAATGCGCCGTGCGGTTTTCGAGCTTGGTCAGCAGCGGCCGCTCCTCGAAATTCTCCGGCCATTTGAAGCCCATCGGCTTCGAGCGGTAGCTCGTCGTGACCGATTTTGCGCCGTATTTCCAGCATTGCGAGCCGATGTCTTCGGCCGAATAGCTGCGGCCGACGATGAGGATATCCTTGCCCTTGAACTCCAGCGCGTCGCGGAAATCATGGGCATGCAGCACCCGGCCGTTGAAGGTCTTGACGCCCTCGAAATAGGGCACGTTCGGCGTCGAGAAATGACCGGATGCCACGACGACATAGTCGAATTCCTCGTCATACATCCGGTCCTCGATGCGGTTATGCGCCGTCACCGTGAACTTCTTCGTCTGATCGTCGAAGCGGACCATGCGCACCGGCGTGCTGAAACGCACCCAGTGGCGGACATTGGCCTTCTCGACGCGGCCCTTGATATAGTCCCAGAGCACGGCGCGCGGCGGGTAGGAGGCGATCGGCTTGCCGAAATGCTCCTCGAAGGAGTAATCGGCAAATTCGAGGCATTCCTTCGGGCCGTTCGACCAGAGATAACGATACATGCTGCCGTGCACCGGTTCGCCATATTCGTCGAGGCCGGTGCGCCAGGTATAGTTCCAGAGTCCGCCCCAGTCCGACTGCTTTTCGAAGCAGACGATCTCCGGGATTTCGGCGCCCTTCTGGGCGGCCGATTGAAAGGCGCGCAGCTGCGCCAGCCCGGAAGGACCGGCACCGATGACGGCAACTCTTGTCATGAAGCATTCCCCTCTTGATGATATCGCATTGCCTGGATTGCGCGTCTGCAAAGACGCGCGGCTCTGGTGCGCATCGCTGCGCGTCAGTCGGGATAGATGCCGGGGCTGGTTGGAGCCCCGTCGTCATATTTGGAAAGCCAGTCGATTGTCGTCTCGCGGAAGCGGGTGAGCCCCTTGTAGTCGATCAGCTCCGGCGGCAGCGTCTTCAGCACGCGCGGGAAGCGCCGCGCCCATTTCGGCACGGTGACGAGCTCTTCCATGTTCATCAGGTAGCAGCGGATGACGAAGAGGATGGCGTTCGAGCGCGGCAGGCGCCAGAGGCTCTGCAGCTCGACGCGCAGATGCACCTTCTCGCCGACATTGTCAGGCGTCACCGTGGTGCGGTCAGGACCCCACTTGTGATAATTCTCCGGGCTGGTGTCGAGGCGCGGATTGATCGTCATCGTCCAGTTGAAGCGCCGTGTCGGCTTGCCCTGCTGCAGGTTCAGCAGGAATTTCAAGGCCCGGTCGAAGACGCCGATTTGATGGGCGAGCGGCACCGGCCCGTGCCATTCCATGAAGTTCATGCCGATGTCGAAATCGAGCGACCAATCGGCCTGCGTCGTCACCATGCCGGCATCCATCCAGAGATTGCCGTCGCGCTGGTCGACGATGCAGAAATCGCCCTGGGCCTGGCGGGTAATATATTCGAAGGGCTCACAGGGCAGCGTCGAGGCATCGCCGAAGGTGAAGCTGTCGTCGATGCCGAGCGGTCGATTGATCCAGCGCCATTGGTCGCCGTCGCGGATCAGCGTGAAATGGTCGGGGTAGCCCGCCGCCTGCTGTTCCATCAAAAGTTCGAGCGTATCCCACTGCGCGCCCATCATGTGCGGCAGCGCCTGGTAGCGCAGCGGATCCTCCTTCAAGACCTGCGCCCGGTCCTGCATCTCGGCGACATAATGTTCGTCGACGTCGATCAGGCTTTCATAGACGGTCCCCGGCCGGCCGTGCACATGCGGCTCCATATTGACCGAATACATGTATTCGTCGCGATCGAAGGGAAACGGGAAGCGGCGGATGTTACCGGGGCTGTTGCGGTAGCTGAAATCGTCCCGGAATGTTTCCTGCTTGAAGGCGATTGCCATGTCCGGTCTCCTTGTTCCGCCGTGTCAGATGCCGCTAGAGATCAAGATGCAGCGTGTTTCCCTCGAAGCGGGAAACACAGATCATCACCTTGCGCCCGGATGCTTTTTCTTCGCTCGTCAGATAGACGTCATGGTGCAGCAGCTTGCCGTCGCAGGTGACGACTGCGGTTTCGCATTGACCGCAGGCGCCGCCGCGACAGAGGAAGGGCGCGTCGACGCCCGCCGCCTCGATCGCTTCCAGCATGCTTTCGTGATGGCCGACCTTCACGGTCTTGCCGGATCGCAGGAGTTCGATCGCGAAGGGTTTGCCGGGCAGCGACGACAGGAACCGTTCCGAATGCAGGTTCTGCTCCGGCCAGCCGGCGTTGAGACCGCTTTTCAGCACGCCGTCGATCATGCCGGAGGGGCCGCAGACATAGAGATGCGTGCCGAGCGGCTGGCTATCGAGCAGGCGCGTCAGCGGGATGGCGCCGCCTTCGGCATCGCAATGGATCTTAATCCGATGCGGACCATAGCGCTCCTGGAGTTCCCGCCAATAGGCGCCGCGGTCGCGCGTGCGGATGGCATAATGCAGTTCGAAATTGGCGCCCTCGCGGGAAAACTGCTCCATCATCGCAATGAAGGGAGTGATGCCGATGCCGCCGGCGATCAGAAGATGCTTGCGCCCGCGCCAGTCCGGCTGGAAGAGGTTGACGGGATAGCTGACCTTCAGCTCGTCGCCTTCCCGCACCTTCTCATGCATGAAGGTGGAGCCGCCGCGTGAATCCTCGACATGCAGCACGCTGATCTCATAGGCCGCGCAATCATGCGGCGGCGACATCAGCGAATAGGCGTTGCGGCGCATGTGGCCGCCATCGTTCATCGAAACGATGACATGCGCGCCGCCGGAGAAATATGGCATCGGCTTGCCGTCGAGGCGCTCGAAGCGAAAGCGCTTGATGCGTTCGGCGATCGGCGTGATGCGCGCCACGCGGACGGGAATTTCAGTGCCACCGCTCAAAGGAACAACTCCTCCGGCTCGGGTGCACTGCCGGGCTCTTCCGCATCGATATTGACGCCCTGGAAGGCGGCGAGCCGGCGCGAATAATGATCGCGCACCAGAAGCGAGAGCCCGCAATGGCTGCAGGCGAAGGGGCTGGTGGTGACGTCGTCGGTGATGCCTTTGCAATGGACGCATTGCACGCGCCTGGCCAGCGAGCCGCGGTGCTCGGTGATAGCAGAGGCATGGTCCATGCCGTAATCGAGCGCGACGAGCATCGCCTGGCCGATGAAACCTTCGGTGCCCGAGATATAAAGCCGCGTGCCCATATGGGCGGTGGCAAGCGAGCCTTTCAATCGGAAGAGCAGCGTTGCGATCGTCGGGGCGGTGAAGAACATGTCGGCGCCGAGGTGGCGAAGCGCCTCGTCCAGGCCGGTGCCTTGCGAGCCGCGGGCGACATAGAGAATCTCGCTGCGGGAAAGCGCCGCTTCGTCAAGCGCCGGCTGCTGGTCGAGCAGAGCCTTGGCGCCCTCCCCTTCGAGTGCGAAAATGTGCCGCCGGGCATTGGGCTGGATGGTCAGGCCCGTGTAAACTGGTCGGCTCTTGATGCCTGCAACGAGCATTGGCGTGCTCCTTAACCCAGGACAGTCCTCTTCTTCTTCTCCGGATCGTCGAAGGGAAGCGTGTGGGCGGTGGCGCCTGCCTTGACGGTCTTGCCGCGGACGTCGAGTTTCGTCCCATGCACTGCCTTGTCAACATCGAGACGGGCGATCGCCATGGATTTCTTCGTCAGCGATGAATAGCTCGGGCAGGTGATGACGCCGACTTTCTTGCCGTCGGCAAAGACCTCGTCGCCGAGATCGGCCGGCCCGTCGGCATCGATCAGCATGCCGAAGATCTTGAAGCGCTCCTTGCCCTTGAGGCGGGCATGTTCCTCGGCGCCACGGAAACCCGTCTTGCCGGGGCTGACGGTGAAGTCGAGGCCGAGTTCCCAGAGACTGTCGCCGGGCGGCTGGTCGGCGAACGGATACATCTGCGAATTGTCGTAGGGGTAGAACAGCAGGTAGCTTTCGACGCGCAGCATGTCGAGAACCGAGAAGCAGCAGGGGATGATGCCCATCTCCTTGCCCTCCTCGACGATCCGGTCCCAGACCATGACGGCGTCCTGGCCGCGCACGAAGATCTCGTAGCCGCGTTCGCCGGTATAGCCGGTGCGCGAGATCATCACCGGCGCGCCGAACAGCGTCGTCTGCATGTGATGGAAATATTTGAGATCGCGGATGCCGGGCACATATTTGGCGAGATAGTCGACCGCGAGCGGGCCCTGCAGCGATAGGTCGTGCAGGTCGTCGTCGAAGAGCACGGCGCAATTGCGGCCGGCGGCCTGCCTGACGACCTCCTCGTGGCCGGAGCCCGAGCCATGCACCAGCATCCAGGAATTCGGGCCGGTGCGATAGACGATGCAGTCGTCGGTGAAATGGCCGCGCTCGTTCAGCATGGTCGCATAGACCGAGCGGCCGGGATAGATCTTCGTCAGGTCGCGGGTGGTGATGTAATCGAGCACGGCGATGGCGTGCGGGCCGACCAGGTGCACCTTCTTCAGGCCGGAGACGTCCATGATGCCGGCCTTGGTGCGGACGGCGACATGCTCTTCCGACATGTCCTTGTCATAGGTCCAGGCGGTCCCCATGCCGCTCCAGTCCTCGAGCTTCGAGCCAAGAGCGCGGTGCCGATCCGCTAAGGTGGAGAAACGCCATGATAGAGCCATTTTCGTTCCCTCTTGTTTCCTGTACGGAATATTTATTTCTTGACTATATAAGTCTTTCGCGTCGTGGCAAGCCCATCCGGCATGCATTTCCCCAAAACTTCTGTAGCATCTGGCCTGCCGCCGACGACCCTCTTACCCCATGCGTTCGGAGGCGTAGCTGCCAGGGCTGGCCGGGAAGACGACGGTGCGGTTGCCGTTGATGAAGGTGCGGTGATGGATATGGGCGTGGATGGCCCGCGCCAGCACCTGGCTTTCGACATCGCGGCCGATCGAGACATAGTCGTCGGGCGACTGCGCATGGGTGATGCGCGCCGTGTCCTGCTCGATGATCGGGCCCTCGTCGAGATCGGCGGTGACGTAATGCGCGGTTGCCCCGATCAGCTTGACGCCGCGGCCATAGGCCTGCTTGTAGGGATTGGCGCCCTTGAAGCTCGGCAGGAAGGAGTGGTGGATGTTGATGATCTTGCCCGACATCTTGCTGCACATCTCGTCCGACAGGATCTGCATGTAGCGGGCGAGCACGATTAGCTCGGTGCCGGTCTGCTCGGCCACTTCCATGATCCGGGCCTCGGCCTGCACCTTGTTGGCCTTGGTGACCGGAATATGGTGGAAGGGGATGTCGTGATTGACGACGACCTTCTGGTAGTCGAAATGGTTGGATACGACGCCGACGATGTCGATCGGCAGGGCGCCGATCTTCCAGCGGTAGAGCAGGTCGTTGAGACAATGGCCGAAGCGCGACACCATCAGCAGCACCTTCATGCGCTTCTCGCTGTCGTGGAATTCGTATTCCATTTCGAAGGGCGCGGCGACGGCGGCAAAATCGGCGCCGATCTCGGTGCCGGAAAGTCCCTCTTCGGAAATGAAGCTGACGCGCATGAAGAACTTGCCGGTATCGAGATCGTCGAACTGGCTGGAATCGATGATGTTGCAGCCCTTCTCGGCCAGATAGCTCGAAATCGCCGCCACGATGCCGCGCGTCGATGTGCAGGATACGGTGAGTACGACGTTCTTCATGCTGTCTCTTCCTTCGCCGTTTCAAGCGCAGAGGGCCTGGTCACGCCGGAACTGTCGGCGTGACCAGCATGTCACTGCAGATGTCTGCCCGCTTCTCAGATGTCGAGCGTGCTGTCGCGTTCCCACTGGGTGAAATGCGAGCAGTATGCATTCCATTCCCGATGCTTGAGCTTGAGATAGGCGGCCGAAAACTCGGCCCCGATCGCCGCCTTCAGGCCCTCGTCGGCATCATAGGCGCGCAGCGCATCGAGCAGGTTGAGCGGCAGGCGCGGCGCATCCTTCACCAGATGCCCCTCGGCATACATGTCGATATCGTAGTGCGGGCCGGGGTCTGCATGGCTGCGGATACCGTCGAGGCCGGCGGCGATAATGATCGCCTGTAAGAGGTACGGGTTGACCGCCCCGTCCGGCAGGCGCAGCTCGAAACGTCCCGGCCCCGGCACGCGCACCATGTGGGTGCGGTTGTTGCCCGTCCAGGTGACGGTGTTCGGCGACCAGGTGGCGCCCGATGTCGTGCGCGGCGCGTTGATGCGCTTGTAGGAATTGACCGTCGGATTGGTGATCGCGGCCAATGCGGAGGCATGTTTCATGATGCCGCCGAGGAAGGTTTTACCCTGGGCGGAGAGCCCGAAGGCCATTTCCTTGTCGGCAAAGGCGTTGACCTTGCCGTCGACGTCCCAGACCGAGATGTGGGCATGGCAGCCGTTCCCGGTCAGGCCCTTGAACGGCTTCGGCATGAAGGTGGCGCGAAGGCCGTGCTTTTCGGCGACCGACTTGACCATGAACTTGAAGAAGGAGTGCTTGTCCGCCGTTTGGAGCGCGTCGTCATATTCCCAGTTCATCTCGAACTGGCCGTTCGCGTCCTCGTGGTCGTTCTGATAGGGCTTCCAGCCGAGCTCGAGCATGTAATCGCAAATCTCGGCGATGACATCGTAGCGGCGCATCACCGCCTGCTGATCGTAGCAAGGCTTCTCGGCGGTATCGAACTGGTCTGAAATCACCGAGCCGTCGGAAGAGATGAGAAAGAACTCGGGCTCGACGCCGGTTTTTACCCGGAGCCCTTCTTTCGCAGCTTCGGCGACCAGTCTTTTCAGCAGCACACGCGGTGCCTGTTCGACAGGCTGATCGTCCATGACGCAGTCGGCGGCAACCCAGGCGACGTCCTTCTTCCATGGGAGCTGGATGACGGAGGAAGCATCGGGAACCGCAAACAGGTCGGGATGGGCCGGCGTCAGATCGAGCCAGGTCGCGAAACCCGCGAAACCGGCGCCATCCTTCTGCATGTCGGCAATGGCTTCAGCCGGGACCAGTTTGGCGCGTTGACCGCCGAACAGGTCGGTGTAGCTGATCATGAAATATTTGATGCCTTTGTCTCTGGCAAAAGCAGCAAGGTCCAGTGTCATTTCTCGTTCCCCTTTGGATTTCTTGGAGACACTTAGGTTATGGATATGAGACGGCCGGGACTCTTGCCCGGCCGGTAGAAATCAGAAGCCTCCCTTGCCGGGAATCCAATTGGTGCCGGCGAGCGGCACCTGCGCCATGGCCGATGCCTCGATCGTCAGTGCGACCAGGTCTTCCGGCTCGAGATTGTGCAGATGGTTCTTGCCACAGGCACGCGCGATCGTCTGCGCCTCGAGCGTCATGACCTTGAGGTAGTTGGCGAGGCGGCGGCCGGCCGCAACCGGGTCGAGGCGTTTTGCGAGCTCCGGATCCTGGGTGGTGATGCCGGCCGGATCCTTGCCTTCATGCCAATCGTCATAGGCGCCGGCCGTGGTGCCGAGCTTCTGATATTCCTCTTCCCAATGCGGGTCGTTGTCGCCGATGGCGACGAGCGCCGCCGTGCCGATCGCCACCGCATCGGCGCCGAGCGCCAGCGCCTTGGCGACGTCGGCGCCCGAGCGGATGCCGCCGGAAACGATCAGTTGCACCTTGCGGTGCATGCCGAGATCCTGCAGCGCCTGGACGGCCGGACGAATGCAGGCAAGTGTCGGCATGCCGACATTCTCGATGAAGACATCCTGCGTCGCCGCGGTGCCGCCCTGCATGCCGTCGAGCACGACGACGTCGGCGCCTGCCTTCACGGCAAGGGCAGTGTCGTAGTACGGACGCGCGCCACCGACCTTGACGTAGATCGGCTTTTCCCAATCGGTGATCTCGCGCAGCTCCATGATCTTGATTTCCAGATCGTCGGGGCCGGTCCAGTCCGGATGGCGGCAGGCCGAGCGCTGGTCGATGCCCTTCGGCAGATTGCGCATATTGGCGACGCGGTCGGAGATCTTCTGGCCGAGCAGCATGCCGCCGCCGCCGGGCTTGGCGCCTTGGCCGACCACGACTTCGATCGCATCGGCGCGGCGCAGATCCCTAGGGTTCATGCCGTAGCGCGACGGCAGGTATTGGTAGACCAGCGTTTGTGAATGGCCGCGTTCCTCATCCGTCATGCCGCCGTCGCCTGTCGTGGTCGACGTGCCGGCGATTGTTGCGCCGCGACCGAGCGCTTCCTTGGCATTGCCGGACAGCGCGCCGAAACTCATGCCGGCAATGGTGATCGGCGTCTTCAGCGTGATCGGTTTCTTGGCGAAACGGGAGCCGAGCACCACTGTCGTGTCGCATTTCTCGCGGTAGCCTTCGAGCGGATAGCGCGAGATTGAGGCGCCGAGAAACAGCAGGTCGTCGAAATGCGGAACCTTGCGCTTGGTGCCGGCGCCGCGGATATCATAGATACCGGTCGCGGCGGCGCGGCGGATTTCGGCGAGCGTATAATCATCGAACGTCGCGGATTTGCGCGGCGGGGTGTAGGGGTTGTGGTAGCTCATGGATGTCCCTCGCCTCAATACGCGTCGGCGTTGTCGATGTTGAAATTGTAGAGCTTGCGGGCCGAGCCGTAGCGTTTGAACTCTTCGGGCCGGACGCCCGTGACCCCGGCGCGCTCGAGCAGTTCGGCAAGCTTGTCCAGATGTTCCGGCCGCATCTCTTTCTCGATGCAGTCGGAGCCGAGGCTCTTGACCTCGCCGCGGACGAATAGCTTGGCTTCGTAGAGCGAATCCCCCAGCGCATCGCCGGCGTCGCCGAGCACGACGAGATGGCCGGACTGGCCCATGAAGGCCGACATGTGGCCGATGCTGCCATGAACGACGATGTCGATGCCCTTCATCGAAATGCCGCAACGCGACGCCGCATTGCCCTTGATGACCAGCAGGCCGCCTCGGCCGGTGGCGCCGGCATACTGGCTGGCGTCGCCCTCGATGACGACGGTGCCGGACATCATGTTTTCGGCAACGCCCGGACCGGCCGAGCCGTGAACCGTCACCCTGCCGCCGTCATTCATGCCGGCGCAGTAATAACCGACCGATCCCCTGACAGCGACCGTGACGGGGCTGTCGATGCCAACGGCAACGGCATGGCTGCCGCGCGGATTGACGACTTCGAATTCCGTGTCGTTGGCCCCTTGAGAAAGGGCGTGCAGCGCGCTGTTCAGTTCGCGAAGAGGGGTGTTGGAAAGATCGAATATGGGCATTTATTCCTCGTTGGGAATCCTTGTTGATCTGGGAGACGGTCCGCGCCGGCTCTCGGCTCTCGCGCCCCTCAGGCGGCCTTGTCGTGATCCCAGAAGTAAACGGTTGCCGGCTCCGGCTCCCAGACACGGGCATTCTCGATGCCGGGAAGGTTGACCAATGCGCGGTATTCCGAACCGAAGGCGACATATTGCTCCGTCTCGGCCATGACGGCAGGCTTGCAGGCGATCGGGTCGCGCACCACCCCGAAGCCGGACTTGGTGCCGACGACGAAGGTGAAGAAGCCGTCGAGATCGTCGAGCGCGCCGGTCAGCGCCTGGCCGAGATCCTTGCCCTTGGCCATTTCGGCCGTCAGATAGGCGGCGGCGACTTCGGAATCGTTCTGCGTCTCGAAGGTCATGCCTTCGCGCACCAGTTCGCGGCGCAGGTTGTTGTGGTTGGACAGCGAGCCGTTGTGCACGAGGCACTGGTCGGCGCCGGTCGAGAACGGATGGGCGCCAAGCGTGGTAACGGCCGATTCAGTCGCCATGCGAGTATGGCCGATGCCGTGGGTTCCGCTCATCGAGCGGACGCCGAAGCGCGCCACGACCTCTTTCGGAAGGCCGATTTCCTTGTAGATCTCGACGCTTTCGCCCGATCCCATCAGGCGGACTGCCGGGCGGATCTCTTCGAGCGCCTTGCGCACCGCTCCAAGCTTGGACGCGTCCAGCTCGATGACCGCATGGGTGCTCTTGACCGATACGTCGGCTTTGATGCCGGCCTTTTCGAGGTCGCCGGCCAGGCCGTCGAAGTCCACGCCCGGATTGGCGGACTGGATGGTGATTTTTGCCCTGCCCTCGGCCGTGCCGCCATAGATTGCGATACCGGCTGAATCCGGTCCGCGATCCGTCATGGTGATCAGCATATCCGAGAGCAGACTTCCCAGCTGAGGTTCAAGGCTCTTGTCCTTGAGGAACAGTCCTACAATGCCGCACATAGCGCGTGCCTCCGTTCATGTTGAGAAAGGACTAGCAGGTCTGTATCAGGATATCAACTGGGAAGAATAAAATTTTCCTCTAAAGCAAATCAGCCCCCGGAACTCTGCTGGGGATAACTGATGATCGAGAGGTACTTGCTCGGCAGTTTCACCAGCTGTTCCGGCCCATGCGGCGCATCCGCGTCGAAGAACAGGCTGTCGCCCGGCTGCATCTGGAAAAGTTGGTCGCCGTGGCGGTAAACCACTTCGCCTTCGAGCATGTAAAGAAACTCCATGCCCTCGTGCTGGAAGGTCGGGAAGATGTCGGAATCAGCCGTCAGCGTGATCAGATAGGGCTCGACGATGACGCCGCTGGTATTGTTGTCGATATGGCCGAGCAGATTATATTGGTGGCCGGCGCGGGTGCCGCGCCGTTCGAGCTCGATGCCCTGCCCCGCCTTGACGAAGACGGCATTGCGCGGTTCCTCGAAGCGGCGGAAAAAGGCGGTCAGCGGTACGCCGAGCGCCCGCGACAGCGATTGCAGCGTCGTCAGCGACGGCGAGATATTGCCGTTTTCGATCTTCGACAGCATGCCGAGTGAAATGCCGGTCGCGGCCGCCAGATCGGTGACCGTGATGCCGAGTTTCTTGCGGTAGGCGCGCACCTCGTGGCCGATCGCCATTTCGAGGTTGTTTTCCTTCGGTTCCCGAACGGCGTGCGGGTCCTGGGAAAAAGGCGCGCGTCCGCCATGCGCCTGTTCCGGTTGCTCTGCCGCTTCACCTTTGGCTTTCATCGGATTTCCACTGCCGCCTTCTCTTTTGTCAGAGGGCAACCCTATCGTCATAGTGAAAATTTCTCAACCGTGAAGAAAACTATTCCCGCCGCGCCGCGCACGGAGCGATGCCGTAGACGGCGCGGAACATGCGGGAAAAGTGGCTCAGACTGGAAAATCCGGTGGCCACCGCGATCTCCGAGACGGAAAGCGGGCTCTGCTTCAGCAGGCGATGGGCATGCTGCAGCCTGATCCTGCGGTACTGATCGAGGAAGGTGGTGCCGAGATGGGCGGCAAAGAGCCGGTCGAGATGACGGGCGGTGACGCCGGCGATGCGCGCCATGGCGGCACGCTCGAGTGGCATCTCGATCGTCTCCTCCATCCGTTCGAGCACGCTGAGCAGGCCGGGATGGTGGACGCCGTAACGTTCGGCCAACGAAGCACGCTGGGGGGCAGCCGGCTCGTTGACCTCCGTATGAAGATACCAGTCGCTGACCCGGCGGGCGAAATCCGGCCCCATGCGCTCGGCGATCAGCACATGCATCATGTCGAGCGGCGCGATGCCACCGCCGCAGGTGATCCGGTTGCCGTCGATCATGAAGCGCGCCTGACGCGGCGTGAGCTCGGGGAAGGCTTCGAGAAGGGCGGCCGCATGCTCCCAGTGAATGGTGAAGTCGCGGCCGCTGAGCAGCCCCGCGGCGGCCATCAGATAGGGGCCGCCCGAAATGCCGCCGATCCGCACACCTTCGCGCGACAGCTGTCGCAAGCAGGCGAGCACGCCGGGATATCGCCAGTCGCGCGGCAACCCGCCGGCACAGACGAAAGCCGTTCCAAGTCCGGAGCCCCTGACGGGCAGAGGTTCGGCGGGGACGCCGACACCAGAGGAGGAAAGCGCCGGCGCGCCATCCGGCGAGAAGATCCGCAGCCGATAGATCTCGCGGCCGGCCAGAAGGTTTGCCGCCCTGAGCGGCTCCGTCGCCGAGGCATAGGACATCAGCGCAAATCCCGGGATAAGGATGAAGCCGATCGTCTGGACATTTCTACTATCAACAGAGGACATGTCTCTTTCTTAGCGATTCATGTCCTTACTGTGCAAGTTCGTCCGCTTCTTTCTGGCATCATGCCCCTGTTCTTTCCGGGTGACTCATGCGCTATTCCGCTCTTTCGATTTTCCTGAACGGCCTTCGCGGCAACAAAGGCTGGGCGCCTGCCTGGCGCGATCCGGCGCCGAAGCCGCATTACGACGTCGTCATCGTCGGCGGCGGCGGTCATGGTCTTGCCACCGCCTATTATCTCGCCAAGGAGTTCGGCGTCACCAATGTCGCCGTCCTCGAAAAGGCCTATCTCGGCTCCGGCAATATCGGCAGGAACACGACGATCATCCGCTCGAACTATCTGCTGCCTGGCAATAATCCGTTCTACGAGCTGTCGATGAAGCTCTGGGAGGGATTGGAACAGGACTTCAACTTCAACGCCATGGTCTCGCAGCGCGGCGTGCTCAACCTCTTCCATTCCGATGCCCAGCGTGACGCCTATACGCGTCGCGGCAACGCCATGCGGCTGCACGGCGTCGATGCCGAGCTGCTCGACCGGCAGGCGGTGCGCCGGAAATTGCCCTTCCTCGATTTCGACAATGCCCGTTTCCCCATTATGGGCGGCTTGTTCCACCCGCGTGGCGGCACGGTGCGCCACGATGCGGTCGCCTGGGGTTATGCCCGCGGCGCAGACAGCCGCGGTGTCGACATCATCACCCAATGCGAGGTGACCGGCATCCGCCGCGAAAACGGCCAGGTGACCGGCGTCGAGACCAGCAAGGGCTTCATCGGCTGCGGCAAGCTGGCGCTTGCGGCGGCCGGCAACTCCACCGTCGTCGCCGATATGGCCGGCCTGCGGCTGCCGATCGAAAGCCATGTGCTGCAGGCCTTCGTCTCCGAAGGGCTGAAACCCTTCATCGACAATGTCGTCACCTTCGGTGCCGGGCATTTCTACGTCTCCCAGTCCGATAAGGGCGGCCTCGTCTTCGGCGGCGATATCGACGGCTATAATTCCTATGCCCAGCGCGGCAATCTCGCTTCGGTCGAGCATGTGGCCGAGGCGGGGCTCGCGATGATCCCTTCCCTGTCGCGCGTGCGCTATCTGCGCTCATGGGGCGGCGTCATGGATATGAGCATGGACGGCTCGCCGATCATCGACCGCACCCATATCGACAATCTCTACCTTAACGCCGGCTGGTGTTACGGCGGCTTCAAGGCCACCCCCGCCTCCGGCTTTTGCTACGCCCATTTGATCGCCCGCAACACGCCGCATCAGACCGCCCGCGCCTTCCGGCTCGACCGCTTCGCGCGCGGCTATCCGATCGACGAAAAGGGCGTCGGCGCCCAGCCCAATCTGCACTGAGGATATTCGACCATGGCGAGCCTGATTTCCTGTCCCCATTGCGGCGTCCGACCCAAGGAGGAATTCTCGATCCGCGGCGATGCGAACCTTGTTCGGCCGGCGCCGGATGCCGGCGCGGATGTCTGGTTCGACTATGTCTATCTGCGCGACAATCCGCGCGGCCGGCACAGCGAATACTGGCACCACGCCTCCGGATGCCGCCGCTGGCTGATCGTCGAGCGCGATACCGTCACCCATGCCGTCCACGGCGTCAGGGATGCCGCCCTTGCGAAGCTCGGCGGAGAATCGGCATGACGAGCTTCCGTCTTTCCTCCGGCGGCCGCATCGACCGCGCCACTTCGCTCGGCTTCACCTTCGACGGCAGGCCCCTCGAAGGCCATCCGGGCGATACGCTTGCCTCGGCGCTGCTTGCCAACGGTATCAAGCTCGTCGGCCGCAGCTTCAAATATCACCGCCCGCGCGGCATCCTGACGGCGGGCGCTGCCGAACCGAACGCACTGGTGACGACAGGCAGTGGCGGGCGCACCGAACCGAACACACGCGCCACGATGATCGAGCTTTATCAGGGGCTGACGGCAAAGAGCCAGAACCGCTGGCCGTCGCTCGGCTTCGATGTCGGCGCGGTCAACGGGCTGCTCTCGCCCTTCCTCAGCGCCGGTTTTTACTACAAGACCTTCATGTGGCCGGCAGCCCTCTGGGAAAAACTCTACGAGCCGGTGATCCGCAAGGCGGCCGGCCTCGGCAGAGCCTCTTACGAAGCCGATCCCGATTCCTACGAGAAATGCTGGGCGCATTGCGATCTGCTGGTGATCGGCGCCGGCCCTGCCGGCCTTGCCGCAGCGCTGACTGCCGGCCGCGCCGGCGCGCGCGTCATCCTCGCCGACGAGGGCCCCGAACTCGGCGGCAGCCTGCTTTCCGACAACGTTTCTGGCGACGGCAAGCCGGCGGGCGCTCTTCTCCAAGAACTGCTTACCGAACTGGAGGGCCTGGAGAACGTGCGCCGCCTGCCGCGCATGACGGTGTTCGGCTGGTACGACGACAATGTCTTCGGCGCCGTCGAACGGGTGCAGAAACATGTGGCGATGCCCGATCCGGATCGTCCGGTCGAACGCTTGTGGCGCATCGTCGCCCGCCAGGCGATCCTGGCGACCGGCGCCGAAGAACGGCCGCTCGTCTTCGGCGGTAACGATATTCCCGGTGTGATGATGGCAGGCGCCATGCGCAGCTATCTCAACCGGCAGGCGGTGGCGCCCGGCCAAAACACGGTGATCTTCACCACCAACGATACTGCATATGACACCGCCGCCGACCTTGAAGCCGCCGGCCTCGCCGTCGCGGCGATCGTCGACAGCCGCGCCGATGGCGGCAAGGGCTGGCAGGGCCGCGCTGAAGTGCTGAAGGGCGCCCGGATCATCGATGCGTTCGGCGGCAAGCGCCTGCGCGGCGTCAGCGTCGAAACCAAAGACGGCCTTCGCCGGATCGAAGCGGATGCGCTTGCCATGTCGGGCGGCTGGAGCCCGATCATCCACCTTGCCTGCCATCGCGGGGCGAAGCCGCAATGGTCGGACGAGGCCTCGGCGTTTCTGGCGCCTGTCCAGCAGGAGGGCCTTGCCGTTGCCGGCGCGGCAGCCGGCATGGGGCAAACCACGGCCTGCCTCGGTGATGGCGCCGCAAAGGCGGCGGCGGCGTTGAAGGCGATTGGCTTTGCAGCGGCGGAGCCGGCCTTTGCTGCTGCTTCCGAGGCGGATGCACAGGCAAAGCCGCTCTGGTCGGTCAAGGGCTCGAAGGGCAAGGCTTTCGTCGATTACCAGAACGACGTGCATCTCAAGGATTTGGGTCTCGCCGTCCGCGAAGGCTACGGCCACGTCGAACTCGCCAAGCGCTACACCACATCAGGCATGGCGACAGACCAGGGCAAGCTTTCCAACATCAACGCCATCGGCATCCTCGCCGAGGCGCGTGGCGTGTCGCCCGCCGAGGTGGGAACGACGACCTTTCGGCCCTTCTATACGCCGGTTTCCTTCGGCGCTTTGACCGGGGCATCGCGCGGCAAGGATTTCCAGCCGGCGCGGAAATCACCGCTGCACGGCTGGGCTGAAAAGAACGGCGCGGTCTTCGTCGAAACCGGCCTCTGGTATCGTTCTTCCTGGTTTCCGCGCGTCGGCGAAACGACGTGGCGCGAAAGCGTCGACCGCGAAGTGTTGAACATCCGCAAAAATGCCGGCCTCTGCGACGTCTCGACCCTCGGCAAGATCGAAATCTTCGGTAAGGATGCGGCTGCTTTCCTCGATCGTATCTATTGCAACGGCTTCGCCAAGCTTGCTGTCGGCAAGGCGCGTTACGGCATCATGCTGCGCGAGGATGGCTTCATCTATGACGACGGCACCACCAGCCGCTTCAGCGACGATCACTTCTTCATGACGACGACGACCGCACTTGCTGCCGGCGTTCTGACCCATCTCGAATTCTGCGCCCAGACCCTCTGGCCGGAGCTCGACGTCTGCTTCGCCTCCTCGACCGATCAATGGGCGCAGATGGCCGTTGCCGGACCGAAGTCGCGCGCCATCCTCTCCGAGATCGTCGACGAGGATCTGTCGGATGCAGCCTTCCCCTTCATGAGCGCCCGCAAGGTTTCACTGTTTGGCGGCCGCATCGAAGGCCGGCTTTTCCGCATCTCCTTCTCCGGCGAACTCGCCTACGAGCTGGCGGTGCCGGCCGGCTATGGCGAGAGCGTTGCCGACGCGATCATGGCATCAGGTGAGAAACACGGCATCTGCGCTTATGGCGCCGAAGCGCTCGGCGTTCTCCGCATCGAGAAAGGCCATGTCACTCACGCGGAGATCAACGGCACGGTCACGCCAGGCGATCTCGGTTTCGGCCGCATGGTTTCATCAACCAAGCCGGATTTCATCGGCAAGGCAATGCTCGCCCGCGACGGCCTGCAGGATCCCGAGCGCCCGCGCCTTGTCGGCGTCAAGCCGCTCAATCCGGCAAGCGGCTTCCGCACCGGTTCGCATATCCTTGCCGAGGGCGCTGCGGCGACGCTCGAAAACGATCAGGGCTACGTCACATCGAGCGCTTTCTCGCCGACGCTCGGCCATACGATCGGCCTGGCGCTCGTCCGGCGCGGGCCGGAGCGCATCGGTGAAAAGGTGACGGTCTGGAACGGCCTGCGCAACGAATTCACCGATGCGGTGCTCTGCCATCCCGTCTTCATCGATCCCGAAAACGAGAAGCTCCATGCCTGATCTTCCGCAACACAAACCGGTTCTGGCCGGGACTAGATATACCGGCATCTCAGGGGCGGGCATCCGGCTGGAAGCCTTGCCGGAGGGCCATCTCCTGCATGTGCTCGGCGCAATCGAGCCCACCGCGCTCGCCGCGGAATTGGCTAAGGCAGGCTTTGCGAAAAGTTCGATCCGCAAGGCGGGCTTCCGCCAATGGTTCATCGCCGGCGACGAGCCGCTTAGCCCCGCCGGCCTCGATGCTCTCGCAGTCGCACTTGCGGGAAAGGCCTACGTCATGGACCAGAGCCACGGGCGTGTGCGCATCGGCGTCTCCGGCCGCTCTTCGCGGCTGCTTCTGTCGAAAGGCACCGCCGTCGATCTGGATCCTTCCATCTTCCCGGAGGGCCATTCTGTTATGACGATGATCGGTCATCTCTCCGTACAGATCGTCCGCACCGGCGACGACAGCTTCGAACTCACCGTTCTGCGCAGTTTTGCTGAAAGCCTTTGGGACGAACTCGGGCATATGGCGGCGAGCGCCGACAAGGACGGCGCATGGGGGCAGCCCTGACCGAAGCGTCCGCAATTCTGGCGGCTCCGGCGTTTTGACAAAGATAGCAGCTTCAGAGGCTTGCACGTCCCGAAGTCGAGATCAATGGTTAGCGCACAAAGCTTTGACACTGCCTCGGGATTGGGGAAAACTGCAGGTGAAAGGCTGAGCACCGGTTGAACCACAGCGTATCGACCTTCGTTCGGATCATCGTAATATGCCCGCCGCTGGAGACGTAGTTGGATGCACATCGAGATCGATCAAATGCGGCCCCTCCTTCAAAGCCAATAGGATAATCTTGCAAATTGCGACTTAGACAGCTCGAGTTCTATCGCTGACACCGCGCTAAATGAGGAATCGAGGAGCGCCATAATTCACCTTACCGTCCTCGTTCTGGCGTCCAGATCCATTGCTTGGGCACCAAAACTTCGAGCCGATCTCCTTCAACGACGTTGCCGCCGAGTTCGATGGTGCAGAGTAGACCTCGAAGGGTGGCCGCCGCCGCAACGAACTCAAGTTCTAAGTTGCTACGGTGAGGATAGAACTCTTTCACCGCCGCGCCGGAGCCCCGACACGGGTATGTCCTGTCTTCGACAAGAATACATCCGCCGTTGGGCAGACGCATTCTTGTTCCGCGTGGAAGAGACGAAAAGTCTTCTAATCCACTGATCAAAAAATTGGCATTTAGCCATTCCGGGTCAATTTTCGATATTCCCAATGACACTGCTAGGGCGTCGAGATCTTCGACGGAGAGCATACTGATTTGTCTCTGATTCCTGATTTCGGTGTCTATAGGAAGCCAAGGTACTCGTCGGTCGGATGTTCGGGTGAAACCTCGATATTTCGAGTTTCTTGTGGACTCATGAACTATCCCCTGAAGGTCCAACGTAAGTTCGCCGACTCTTGATGTGTACGAACTCCCTTCAGCGCGGACATAGAGGCCTGTGACAAAGCACTCAGTCTTAAATTTCTCTGTGCTGTTACTGATCATTTTCCCGCGAGTTGAACCTGATATCTGATAGTGTTGGTGACTAGCGGGCCTCTATCGCCAGCGTGGTTGGGCTAACGAAGGCGCTGTGCTCAATTCCCTCTGTCTCTTACGTGCGTTAAAGTCACGCACCGTGGAAACAGGGCCCGTCAGGTCGATTGCTCCCTCTACTTCGAAAACGCGCTCAAATTTAGAGGAACGCGCTTCAACCAGCAGATCGTCCAGGAAGTCGATTGCAGGCGCGAACCCTAAACACATGTGACGGCCACTGCCGAACGTAACCCCAAGGGCTTCGCGCTTATTGTTCTTTTCTAAGAGCGCACCGTTACACCGTAGCACGTCGATACCCACCCACCTGGGTTGTTCCTGTTCATCAGGATATAGTCTGTTGATGAAGCGGAAAGGCGGCATCTTCCCAAGGGCATCGAGGAGAAACCTCTCGCGTTCGGGACGAGACAGATCCCTGCCCGCTTCCAGTTCAGCGGCTCGATATAGTACGCTGGTCGCTGCGGCGATCATCGGCGTGTAGGAATCGATCAGTAGGTTCATGATCGCTCCTACGTCATTTCCTCGACGTATTAGAGCGCCTACCAATCCATCCGAAGCAAAACGTTCGGACCCAAAGAAATTATCGATGTAGGACAACGCTTTCGCTGCTTCATCGACCTTAGTGTAATCATGGAATATTACCAGTTCGATCAGCGGATCGGACATTTGCATCAATTCCAGATCCGCCTCTAGGCTGACGCCGAAATACATCGAGTGCCAGCGTAAGACTGCCATCATCAGATCGTCAGCGGTTATGCGATCTCTCCTAAAGAGTTCAGCTAGACTCGCGCGAACCATGTCACGCTGCTTGTATTCGTAGCTGCTGATACTTTCCAACAGCCTCTTCCTGACAGCCAAGTGCCTCTCGCCGTCGTTGTACATGGGCCATTGCTGAAAAAAGCGCTCGACCTGGGCCGCAACCAATGGGTCTATGCGTGCAATCTTGTCGTAATCTTCTCGTTTCCTGTTCGCTATCGCATGGGGGCAACCCAAAATTCTGGTAGCCTCATCAAACGTACTGACGATCCTTTTTTCCACAATGCTCCCCTCTTAACTGCGTTGGCTTCTAAGGCGCGAGTTGCGTGCATATTCGGTGGACATCGCGGCTACCCCAATCACGACGACGAGAGCCGCGAAGGCGAAGACCGAACGGTAGTTGAAGCTCGCCGCGTACCCGAACAGAACAGCGCTTGCGGCGGTGGCAGTGACTGAGACGACGTCGATCAGCGAAGTGGAAAGGCCGAGGCGTCCCGGTATCACTTCCTGCAAATACCCTATCGAGACGGAAATGAGGCAGGCAGCCGCTACGCCGTTCAAGATCTGTAGGCCAAGCAATTGAATGGGCGTGGCAACTACCGAGACGAGGAGGAGGTAGATGGCAAACAAGAGCGCTGAAAACGCAATTACCGCTACTTTGCCGTAACGACCTGCCAAAGTCCCCCAGAAAATGATTAGGGGCACCTCAACCAGCGCCGGAATAGAGACCGCGTAGCCGACGTCGCTTGCGGTCCCTTTTAGGTCGTTCAAGACAAACAACGGGATCGCCATACCGGAAAGCGTCAGCCCTACCCGGATACAAATCATTCCCAACACGCCAAGCCAGACGTCACGCACTGTTTCCCAATTGATGGGCTGCGGAGGCGTCGGCTTCGTTTGCGTATCCCTTAGATCGTTGGCTCGATTCGAAAACCAGATGCATCCGAAAATCGCCGCCACGAGTGTGTATAATGCCGGAACCAGCAGCAGAATAGAGTAAGCGGAGTACTTTGCGATAACGACCGCTACGATGGGAGGTGAAATTACCCACGCTAGAGAAAACGTGCTGCGTAGCCAAGAAATCGGCCGCTCAGAGTCCTCGTGCGTTGCCGCCAGATATAACCTTGCATATCCGAACATTTGGGAAAAGAGCACGGCACTGAAGGGCAGGCACAAGCAATATATCACAGCGAATGCTGCTTCTGTGCGAAGGAAGAATATCGAAAGCATACCGACGATCGCAACTACCGCGCATAGGACGACAAGCGAAGCCCTGTTATTTATGCGATCGAATAGCTGCCCAAGGAAGAAGGAAACGGCAATGACGGTCACCGAAAACGCCACGGTCAGACTGCCATAGACTGCAGGCGAAAGGCCTATGCCGTCTATCGCCACAACGGCGATGTAGGGCAGAAGCGTCGCGTATCCTGTACCGATAAGAAACGCGCAAACAAAAAGAGCTACACGCTGCATGTCAGCCTCCCTCAACCCAAAACCATCGACAGGTGAAATTCAGTCTCCGCCATCGAAAACACTTCCGATTTTCCCAAATCCGGCAGATCTGCCTTAAGAATGGCTGCGGGAGGCCCCGCCTCCATGATGCGAGACACGTCGTCAGCGGAGCGCACATAGCGATCCACAAGATCAGCAGCAGCAAGGTTGTGCCGCAGACCAAATTTCCGAGCGGAACTGACCATGCCATTCAGCTTTTGATACCAGATCCGGCCGTGGCCGTGATGATTCCATGCGGTTTCGAGATGCGAATCGAAAAGGATCACCCCTTCACATCGAGCTTCGAAAGAGCGTTTCGTAGCAGACCCCGCCAGATCGAAGTCAAAACAGAAATCGAAACGATCCATATCGTCCAACATGAGCCGCAGCGGTTCGCGATGGAACAGCTTGAAAGGCGAGACAACATCCGGAAACACCGTCGTTACCGCAAGCAGACGCTGAATGTGGAAAAGAATGCGCAGCCTATCGAGGAAAGCTTCGCGGCTGGGATGAAACCAAGAGTAGGGACTACTGGCCCAGCGGTTTCCAATTGCTACTGGTGACGATTCCAGAATGGGCAATAGGAGCCCCAATTGCGCAGCATGTATGCTGTTGTCGCAGTCAGTATAGCCAATGATATCGAAGCCTTCAGCAACAGCGGCAAGGCAGCCTAAAACGACCGCTCCTCCCTTGTTTGACTGCTCCAAGGTTGTCAGCCTAGACAGCGGACCGCTAGAATACGGGTAGCCTTGCTGCAATTTAAGGACCGTGGCTCGTCCCTCGAAGCCCGCAGCGGCAATGAGTTCACTCGCAACATCTCCACTTCCTTCGGGGCAATCGTCATCGACAAAAAAGACGTGCCAATCCGTCTTTGTTCCTGAAAAGAGCCAATCGAGTGCTAGCAATTTATCGACGGCGCAATTTTCTCCGTGAGGATTGGTCTCGTCGCTGGGGCGCAACCGGCGCACTTCCCTCCACATCGGGACAACCAAAGCCAACCTTTGGGAAGTCTCCGATTGGATGGCGGCGCGTTTCGCCTTCGCGAGAAGTGAAGATATGCTGGCGATCACCGGATCGCCATCTGGTATCTCCATCAGATCGGTAACATCGGAGCGACTTGTATCAATTGCCTTAGTAGCAACATCCAAGAAACGCCTTCGATAGTTTCCGTCTTGCATGACGGATTTAAGTGAAACGTCATCAAGAACTATTGAGTCTGCCACGGATACCTCTAAATTTTATATAGAAACTATTTCAACCCACGCTTCTGAAATTTTCCACGTGGACAGTTGGTAGGAGGCAAAAGATGCGTTATTCGGCCGTATTTTGAATATGTCGGAAACGGCCAGAGCATCATTGAAGAAGGTTTCGACGATGCGCATAATTCCGGCATGCGTGAAAACACATATTGTCTGGTGAGCACGGGAATCGGCCAGCATTTCGAGATCAGTCAGGAATGAGGCTACCCGCCGAGCAGCTTGGCGGTAAGTCTCGCCACCGTCGGGAGCATAATCCACGTTCCCGGCTGCGAACTCTGGCACGTCAACTCTCGGCCCCCCTTGCAGTACGCCGAGATCAACTTCGGAGATTCTTGCGTCCCGCATTATTGGCAGCCGTATGTCTCTCTTCGCGGCGAAGATATTCGCGGTTTCCCACGTACGGGTGAGATGGCTCGCAACTAGCAAATCCGGCGGCTCAAGGAGCGTCAAAGGAATGTTTGCGGCTTGCATTCTTCCTTTTTCGGTAAGCCTGGTATCCAAGGTTCCTGACACAAGTCCTTGGTTGTTCAGCTCGGTTTCTCCATGCCGGATGAAATAAACGGTAGCCGTCGTCTGCGGCCGGACCCAAGATTTGCGACGTTCAGCCATATCGGTCCAGCTATAAATGTTTGTTCCCGGAATCGCTTTTGACACGTACAATTGTTGCCCTCGTGCAAATAATTTCACACTAAAAAATCAGTCTCGTTAAGAATCTAGGCGACCACATGCCGCTGTTCTCATGAAGAAATCGGTATAGTTCCGATGTTAATTTTCTTGAGTTATTTTCAAGAGAAAGAAATGTGATATTCAAATGACGATCTTCATAGGGTAATCTGCTCAAACTTAATCGAACCTCTGAAGAAGATATCATTTCCAAAAAGAAGTCGTATGCTTCTTCTATAATATGGAAATTGCGATCGCGGCATTCCTCGAAGACGAAACGTATTCTGTCGAGAGGAGGCAACTCAATCGCACGAAGGAACCAGTCGTAGGCTTCGCTCTCGCGTTTCCCGCTAGCGCAAGCAAGGACGAGCAGGAGGCCGCAATGCATGATTATTCGGCTGTGTTTTAGCTTGACGTTCCTGAGCGCCCATTTTTCCTTTTCCTCCCGAAAAGAGGACTCGTTGTTGACACAAACGGTCCGGAAGTACCGGATCGCGTCGTTGAGAAGGAAAGTAAATGAAGGCTGCTCGGAACGTGAAAAGACGTAGGTGTGCGCGATCGTCGACACCTGGGACTTAAGGAGATCAGCGTTCGCCACAGATGCGTGCTCCAACAGAAGAAGAAGCCGCTTACTTACGTTCTCGTAAGTATCCCCGGCAGTTCCGATATTCGCAATCAGATCGACCAGTTCAGTGGCCTTATTGAAGACCCCGTGAGGATTTGGAATTGATAGACCGAGATCCCTCGCGATTTTGGAGAGCGCCGTTAGTAGCTTTTCCTCGTTCGTTTTTCCGAGAATAATGAAGTCGATGTCAGACTGCGAGGACGCTTCCAACCTGGCCAACGAGCCAACAACCGCAACCGAGGTGGTGTTGTCCAAATCGAGGGTACCGAGGCGTTGGCGAATGTCATCTATCTTCTGAAGCGAGAATAAACGCGCTTGCTCTAGATGCCGGTGTCGTCGCTGCGCCCCTCTATCAGTATTTGTCTCGACTGCGGCATCTCGGCGCATATTGCTTTCCTGGTGATGGTTGGAGCGGCTGCGAAGGGGTTATCTGCCTCGGCGACCTCACGGGGCGGTGTGTCTACCATGCATGGAAATCTTCACCTTTCCCAGGCAGCCGGTGGTCATGCAAATGCAGTCTACCTCCACATCTTCTATCGTCATCAGCTCGCGCTCGGGGGAGGCACAAAGTGAGCCTTTTGTCGCCTTGCGATTAAAACCGCAGCGCTGGCAACTGATTATAAGACCTTGCTGCTCCGAAAGATCCCGGAGCTGTACGTCCCTTTTCCAACCCTCGAAGTACGGCATGATGCAGTCCACCTGTTTCAAATGTGATTGTCCCTACCTGAGCCCTCTTTACCGATTTTTTATACCTACACGCGATTCGTCAACAAAAATACGATTTGAAATTGTTCGTTTAATCAGAAACGGCCTGTTGCCGATTTGTCCTTTCCCCATTTCAAGGTCGCAGTCTCCGCCTTAAGATTTGGAGAGGGACAGCAATCCTCCCCACATTAAACTTTAGCTATCTCAGCATTACCGCGCCGATCTTTGGCAATTCTTAGAATTTTTTCCATTCGGATCAGGAGCTCAGTCCAAATATTATCCAATACATTATTATTTGGGTTGAAGTATGGATCTAAAATGTACTGGCACATTACCGAAAAATCTCGGTGCTTGGACGAAAAGTAATCCAAATTCTGCCGCCATGCTTTATAGCGGGTAGCTTCTACTGGCCATTTGAACTCATGATATTGATGGAGGCCTGCGATAGAGGGGTTGTAAATAAGTTCACCTCCAAGTTTTCGGAACCGGTAGGCAAACTCGCAATCTTCAAAGCCCCATCCCTGAAAATTCTCATCAAACCCCGACAACGCTATCGCATCCGCCCGGCGCATGGACATGTTGTGGCCGAAGCAAAGGTGCCAGCCGATCTCTATCTCTGCAAGACTTGACGAAAAGACGGAAAAGAAGTCGGTTCGATCATCGTCAACTGATGGAAGCTCGAAAATCTCCTCGGTAGACAAGCCCTTCGGGGTAACGGACAACTGCCTCCTCGGCCCGACCTGCAGAAGTGGCGACGCGGAGAAATCGAATAACTTCGCATGGCTTTCGACAAAATCTGACCGAACGACCATGTCGCAATCAAGGAAGATAACGACATCTGCTGACGAAGCGTGAAGGCCCGCATTGCGAGCCTTAGATATTCCGCCATTCCGTTGCGAAATGTACCGGATGTTCTCCGAAATCAGATTATGTAGGACCAGATTCTGTGGAGGGACAACCGACCCATCATCTACCACTAATATTTCGTAGCGCCTCGGCGTGCGTTGGCTCACGAGTGACGTAAGCGTGTTCGTCAAAGCATCGATGCGATCCCTGTAAGGAATGATTACGCTGATATGCATAGGTGTGTCCTCATTTAGGTTTTTGCAGATTGCTCCTCCGGGGCACTGGCCGCACCACGTTGAAGAGCAAATAGCGTTACGGCTGCAACGAAAGCAAAGATGCCCGCCACCGCCGACAATCCTGAGTACCCGAGTGACGAAACGCCTATCCCGAGTGTCCCGGAGGCAATCGCC
The DNA here is from genome assembly GCF_030053135.1 of Rhizobium sp. BT04. NCBI lineage: Bacteria > Pseudomonadati > Pseudomonadota > Alphaproteobacteria > Hyphomicrobiales > Rhizobiaceae > Rhizobium > Rhizobium sp. BT04. The sequence goes on from NZ_CP125653.1 coordinate 254,978, forward strand.
CATCCGGCGAAGCCAGTCACTGAGATCAAAGAAGTGCTTAAACCTAGTTGATCCGGAATCAAGTCTTGCAAAAACGTAATATTAATACTCATTAGCGCGGACGCGCCGATTACATTCAACGGAATTATTAGATATATACCAGCTATAGACGAAGCATTAGATTGAATGACCAAGTAAACGGAATATATTATTGCCGCCACAGCGATTATGGTGGATTTTTTAAAGCGCTTTAACTGTGACGACCAAAACAGCATCATTGGAATTTCTAACAGGGCTATTGCTCCGGCCAAAAAGCCCACATCAGACGCAGTGCCTCTCGCTTGATTCATGACGATGAGCGGGAAAATTATGCTGTTTATCTTTCGCGCCCCCTCCAAAAGCGACATCGCCGCGATAGGGATTAGAATTCCGTTCACAAGAACTCGCCCGTTGGTTTTGCGGGGAGACTTGGGTTTCTCAGCAGGTTGGATTACGGGCAACGGCTTCGCGGTCGCCAAAAGAACAATCGTAATCGCATAAAATGCAGCGCCGAATGTGTAGAGCCACTGGAACGAAAGACCCACAAGGACAGCAAGCCCGACCACCGGTGGAATGAGAACATATGAGCCCGCTATCAATGTTCTGGATGCAGACGTTATTAGTTCTGCGTCGCCCTTTGACATGGCCGACGCGAACTGCCGGATAGATGCAAAAAATTGCTGGAACAATGTCGCAGCGAACGGAAGCAAGATGGCATGGACGACGACGAACGTGATGGTCCCAAAGTCTACCAGCATTGCGACATGGCCGAGCAAACCACAAATTGCCGCGACAAGCATAATGCCATATCTGCTGTTCAGTCGGTCGCTCAAAGCGCCGAGCGCCATGGAGAAGACTAGCGAAACGACCGAAACCACTATTAGGAATGCAGAATACATCTGCGGAGATAATTTTAGGGTCTCAAGTGCAATTATCGATTGATAGGGGGCCACCGATGCGACGGCACTGCCGGTCAATAACAAGCAAATAGCGTTCCTGAGAGCGCCGCGATTTGAAGTCACAATACCGATATAGTTGCTCAAAGCAGCTCTCCTCCTCGCAATGGTTCAACCATTCAGATGTCGAACCCATGCTCGGCTAATTGCTCATATATCTTCGCGTTTCCGACGTATTGTATCGACGTTATCCCTGCGCGAGCACCCGCACTAACAAACCTCGGGTCATCGTCGATGTATAAAATCTGATCGGTGCTACATGCCGCCTTGGTGATAGCGAATTTGTAGAATTCTGCATCAGGCTTCGCCTTGCCAATCTGATAGGAAGCGACGATAAAATCGGCGGCATCAGCGAAGCCGTGATGCAGCATCTCTTTTTCCAATCGCGAGGTGGCATTCGTCACAAAGCCGACGCGGATGCCGCTAGATTTGAGAGATCTTAGAAGAGTAATGTATTCATGGTTGAGATCTCCCAGGTACGACAACCACCTGCGAACCAATTCCGACGGCAGGTTCTTCGCAAGCTCGGCTGCCCAATCCTCGTGATGTACTCTTCCGACAGTGGCCGCAAAGCCGATTTCTGAACCGAATGCCGAGGTCATAATCGTACCGATCGGCAGACCGAACTCGTGTTCGAGTTCACTTACAATCAGTGGGTTCCACATAATGGCCACATTGTGGACGTCGGACAGCACGCATCGAAATTTTGCCATTGGGCCTCAGTTCTAGTGGCGGCATTCTGAAACAAAACGAGGCTCCCGGAAGCCCTCGATGAATTGAACGCATTCTTCGACGATGGTTGAAATTGGTGCCTGGGCCCCTATCGATTTGCAGGGCCACGACGCTTTGCGCAAAGAACGAAAATACTCATTAAAACGCTCAACAAAATCGGAGCTTTCAAAGAAGCTCGGTCTGTTAGCGTCGATCAGTGCTCTTGCCTGGACTGTCGCCGGTTCCGCATCAAGGTGGATGGTGGCGTCAAGATTGATTTCTCCGGCGAAGGAAGTGGCCGCTTCCCAACATTCGTCAATGAATGCGGACTCCCATCGAGCGCTCCCATACATGTGGGCGACAAGAGTTTCGACTGTTCGGTCGATCAGCAAGATGGTGTCCGTCGCCGCCTGGCAAGTCGCCAATGAAATTCGTTGAGCGTTGATATTAGCAAAGAAGCGAATGGCTTTTAGTTGCTCAGCCGTAGTCTGGGGATTCAGAGGGGGAAGCCGTCCACCGGGAAAAAGGAAATACATGAATTCCGGCACAATCACCACGTCATGCGAAAGCTTAGCGGCCAGTTGGATTGCCAACGTTGTCTTCCCTGCGAGAGCCGTACCCTCGATGCCGATCAACATCATCCGAAACATCCGTCTTTTCTAAAATACCCGCTACAGTTGAATTTTATGACAGCCTAATATGGCATCCATCATTGCAACCTTCGAGGGATAATGGAAGTAGAGTCGGGATGGAATGGCCGCGTCAAATTAGCGCACGGTTCCCCTTCCGTACCAGTTCTGCCAATGCCTAGCCGACTTCAGCCTAAATTTTGACATGTAGGGATTGGTCCAAAAGATCATTTTCCAGGCAGGCCATTTGTCCATTCTCCGGCTAGAGGGAAAGACAAAAACGTCGGTTGGAATACCCAAAAGTTTCCCATGTTCCTGCGCATGATCATGTAGACGCCAATAAAAATCCGTGTCCTCTGCAAACCACAAACCCTCATCATATCCGCCGATTGCCTCAAACTCTTCACGGCGAATGTACTGGCAAACACCCTGCGTCATCGGCCTACTGGATCGAGCAGCATACCAGTCCCAAAATCTCGCATATTGTTGAATTAGCCAGCTTTTTGGCTCGTAAAAGCCTCGCACAGCGCCGCCAACGACTCCCGCCTCAGCGAAGGCAACTAAGGTCGCGAAAAAGTTCTCGGGAACGATCGTGTCGGCGTCGACAAAGACGATCATTTTACCCTTCGACCCCTTTGCACCAAAATTGCGCACGGAGCCAATGCTTCCCCCTCGCGGCAGGTTCAGAATGGTATCAGCCAAGTTCGCTTCGCGGGCGGTGTTGTCAGTGCTGCTATGATCGACCACGACGATCTCCGCACTTGCCTCATTTTTAGGCACGAGCTGGATGCTTTGTCGCAACGCTACCAGGGTCTTGGCAATATACGCCTCTTCGTTGTATGCAGGAACCACTATCGAGAAATCAATCATCGTATTTTGCCCCCTAGTATGAAAGTTTGATGACGATGGACGGAATAATTTCTTCGCCTATAGATAGCGTAACTTCTGAGTTTGTGAAGGTAGGAATTGTCGGCCTTGGAGCCCAAGGACGCGACGTGCTGTTACCGACTCTGCAGTCTCTTAAAGAGGTAAGGATCGATGCAATTTGCGATCGCGATCCTCAACTAAGAAAGGAGGTCTCGGGTCAAGCTTCGATCTCCAAAGCATACGCCAACATTGAAGAGATCCTCCAAGATGACGACCTGGATTGTTTAGTGGTCGCGTGCCCGCCGGATCGACACTACGAAATTGCGATTGCGGCCCTAGAGGCCCAAAAGCCAGTCTTCATCGAGAAACCTCCCGCGACCAATTTAGGCGACCTAAGGCATCTGGTTGAACTGAGTGAAAAACTAAACATCGTGAATGGTGTTGGTATGAACTTCCGGTTTGCCACTGCCATTCAAAAAATAAAACAGCTAATCGACACCAACGCCTATGGCACCCCCGCGACAATAAACATCAAACATCTTGCAGGATTCCCAAGGCAGCCGATGTGGGGCGTCAGCTCACTTGAAGCATTGCTGTTTGCGCAAACTATTCACCCTGTAGACTTGGCGATATATTTGGCCGGACAACCGGCACACTTTAAATCTCGGATCGCTGAGAACGACGGCAAGATTACGATCTTCTCCCACATTGGATTCGAGAGCGGCACTGAATGCACCGTGATCACAGGTAATGCTGCTGAAAAATTCTATTGGGGCCTTGAGGTAATAACCAACCAAGGTGCGATTATTGAGTGTCGGCAGTTATGGGAGGTCAACGTTTGGACACCTAGCCACCGCGAAGATTTTCCTTCGCGTGAGTCATGGCGCAACACTTGGACTGCCGGTCCTTTAGATAGAGGCTTCAGCCGAGTCGGCTATCGCGGGGAGCTTTCGATTTTCCTCGACTGCGTCCGAACAAAGAAACGTTTCACGCCGAGTTTTTCGGATCTCATCCCTACTTACGGAATCTTGTCAGATATTGCCGCACAGGAGATTCAACGTGATTGATATTAAGCACTCTGTTGTCAGTGAAGAGATGGCCAAGGCTGTTTTTGAAACGCTATCAAGTGGCCGACTTGCGGGAACGGGAACAATTATTGAGGAATATGAGCGCGGCTTGGCGGAGGAGTTCGGCTCACGTTTCGCGGTCGCTTGCTCTAGCGGGACGACCGCAGTATCTTTGGCGATCCTGGCCAGCGGAATTCCCTCGGGTTCTACCGTTGCGGTGCCCTCGATAGTTCCGACCATGACGCCATTGGCCGTCATCGGCGCGGGCTGCATACCACATTTCGTAGACATCGGCAGTCCGGAAACTGTGGGTGTCAGCTTCGATCAAATAAAAGCCCTTGCCCTCGCGGGCAAAATTCAGGCCGTCGTGGCGGTTGCGATGTGGGGGTATCCGTCTTCGGAAGCTGAGCTGGCGGAGTTGTGTGAAGATCTGGGCATCGTCCTTATCGAGGACGCGTCGCATGCTCACATGGCGACACTTGGGAGCAGGAAACTCGGCACGTATGGTCGTGTCGGAGCCTTCAGTACGCATGAGAGAAAGCTCCTTTTCACGGGCGAAGGTGGCTTCTGTCTGACTGATGATGAGACAGTTGCGGTACGATTGAGGGCCTTGCGAGAGTTCGGTCGGCTGGGGAAGAACGGAACATTCGCTGAATCAAGCGGCTATAACTTCAAACTAGCTTCTCCCTTGGCTGCGTTAGGGCACGTCCAGGTGCGAAGCTTGGAAAAAAGAATTGCCGATCGTCAAGTTGTATGGGGGAGCCTGTACGAACTCGCCCGACAATCGAAACAAGTCTCGCCAATCGAACTTCCGTCCAACAGCAGACCTTCGACGTACGGATTTCTTGCGCTTGCGGCGGAGCGAGAGACTGCCGCCCGGCTGCAAAATGACCTTGAGGCAATTGGCGTGTTATCGGATACGAAGAAATACAATCACCGGCCCGTTTATGAGATTGGAATCTTCAAGGATCATGCAAAAGAGGACTGCAAACATTCGAGAGACTTTTGTGAAAGGGCAATCGCCTTACCGGCACATGAGGGCGTGTCTGCCATCATACTGGACAAAATTGGCTCGGTGATCTGAGGGTGGATTGCGTGACGGATCTAAACTCCTTCAAACAAAAGATCGAAACATACGCCCTGAAGGCCTCCTCGCAGCAGAACGAGAGAGATTATCAAAACGCAGTTCGGACGATTGACCTGCTCACATCTGTCCGAGAGCCGTTTGGCCGCGATCCAAATTTTTCCCATATAACAGCCTCTGCGTGGGTAATGAATGAGTCGCGCAGCGCATTGATACTAACCCACCACAAGAAGCTAGATACTTGGCTACAGGTAGGCGGGCATTGTGACGGCGACCCATGCCCCGAAAGAGTCGCCTTGAAGGAAGCGAACGAGGAAACTGGCCTGAAATCAATTCGGCAGATGTCCACCGAGCCTGTCGATATTGATATCCACCTCGTTCCGGCGAATGCCAAAGAGCCAGCGCACTACCATTACGACGTTCGTTACATCTTATTAGCAGATGAAAACGAGCCTCTCGGTATGTCAGATGAGTCGAACGATTTGAGATGGGTCCGGTTTTCCGAGCTAGATCTATTCACCAATAGGCCCTCGGTATTGATCGCTAGGGAAAAGCGAGGCTTATGAACGCCTCCGGCTACCCTACGGTTGTCCTGCCGCTTGGTGGTCGCGCGGTTGGTCGGACCGAAGTTCCAACAGCCGGGCTCAGCAACGTCTGCTGATAGTTCTCAAGCCATCGCCCGCGCGGCGGCTTCAGCCCGCGGCCATTCTGGGTGCTCCGCGCCCCACGCAAGGGCAAAGGAGATGTCTTCGCCGTCCCGGCAACGGCCAATGGTTGTCCATGACCGAAAGAGATGATTGGCGTTCATCCCAGCATAAGCCCTTATCAGGGTCTCTTGACGTCCTCGAATCTGAGGCTGAAACGCGCGAGATATTTGCTCAGGCGATCGGCGTCGTTGCTGCTCTTTTTCTCCAATCGCGATATCGCGAACAAGGCTCTGCCCGCCGCGCTTGCCGTGGCATGTTGACGACAGGTTTGAAGAACAGCGGCAAGCTGTGCTGCGTCGAAGCGATCGAGGCGAGCGGCGGTTTCCGTACCCAGCACGTCTTCAAGGATCAGATCCACCCCGCCGTCGTCGCTTGAGCTGCGCCAAAACGCATTCAGCCGTCGGACTTCATCGTCAACGACGTCGGTCGTGATGCGCCCATGCGGCGCGAGGGTCGCCATGCGGGTTACCGAAGCCGACAGGTCGCGAAAATTGGCGCTCCAGACGGCCTGCGGGCCAGTTGCGAACGTGAGATAGCGTTGGCGTGCTTCCTTGTTGAAGGTGACATTTTCGCCTTCTCGTTCCAGATAACGCCTCAGCTCGAAGTCGAGATTGGGCTCTATGTCTTCCTTGCGTTCCCGCAGGGCGGGCAGTTGGAAGGTCCAGAGGTTCAGGCGGGCATAGAGATCTTCGCGAAACCTTCCCTTTCGGACATCCTCGCCGAGATCGCGATTGGTGCCGGCCAGCAGCTGAAACTCCGCCGACACTTCCCGATCGGCGCCCACGGGCAGGAACTTCTTTTCCTCGATCGCGCGCAGGCACATGGCCTGTTCGTCGAGGCCGAGTTCGCCGATCTCGTCGAGGAACAGCACGCCCTTGTTGGCGGATTTGAGCAAACCGGCACGCTCGCCGGCGGCGCCGGTAAACGCTCCCTTCACATGGCCGAACAGGGTGGACATGGCCTGGTCGCCGCGCAGCGTCGCGCAGTTGACCTCGATGAAGGGGCCACTGACCTTGCGCTGGCTCTTCTTCAACTCGTAGATCCGGCGGGCAAGTTGCGACTTGCCGGCGCCGGTCGGGCCGGTCAGGAGAACGGGCGCCGTCGAGCGGATCACCACCCTTTCGATCTCGTCGATCATTCTGTTGAAGGCGGCGTTGCGGGTCGAAATTCCCGATTTCAGGAAAGAGGCGGCGTCTTCCCGCTCGGAAGCGAAGCGCTTGGCGATCTCGTCATAGCGGGAAAGGTCGAGGTCGATGATCCGATGTGTGCCGGCGAAATCCTGCTCCGGTTCCCGCTCGCGCGGCGGCGAGAGCTGCAGCAGCTGGCCGGGAATGATGCGGGCTTCGGTCAGCAGGAACCAGCAGATCTGGGCCACATGGGTGCCGGTGGTGATGTTGACGAGATAGTCTTCCGTGTCGGGGTCGAAGTTGTAATTGCGGGCAAAGTCCCTGAGGCTCGTATAGACCTCGGAAAAATCCCAGGGGTCCCGGAAGTTGATGACGTTGCTCCGCACCTCCGTCGCCGGCGCCACGGTTTCGATGTCGGCAACGATACGGTGACAGAGAGCTTGCGAGCGGTTGTCGTGGATCAGTTCCAGCCGGTCGATGAACAGGCCCGGCTGCTGGCAAAGCGCGACACTGGGCCGCCAGCGACTCCAGCGGTTTTCCCATTTCCCTGCATCCAGGGTGGTTCCCAATATGCTGATGGCGACGCGGCGCTTCATGTCTTATCCAGAACTATAAAGTGATATAATATGCGATAATATAATCTGGATACGGATTTTCGCAATTCATGATTGCGTTCGATGTGGCGTAAAAATTTCTCCTTTTAAAACAAGCAGATGAACGAAAGTTTCGTGTATGCCTCGCTCTTTTCTCCAAACTGGCACGCGTCTTGAAATGTATCTGGCATGAACCCAACAAGAGGTGCCGTCATGGTCAACAAGGCGATCTTCAAAACCTATCTCGGGAAACTGCTTCCGGGAACGGATACAAAAAATCATGAAGCGGCTCCGGCCTACCAGCTGACGCCGCGCGAGGCGCTGGCGCAATATGCTGTGACCGGCACCTTCAACGGCACCTTCTATGCGGATGGGGCCGAGCAGCTCGACGCGGTAAAGACGCTTGCCCTTCAGGTCGAGCCAGAATTTCTCGCCAAGGTGGCTGTTTACGCCGCTGAGAAGGGGCAGATGAAGGACATGCCGGTGACGTTGCTCGCCATGCTCTCCAGCCTTCAGAGCGACGCCTTCGCCCGTGCATTCCCGCGGGTGGTGAAGAGCGGCAAGATGCTGCGCGGCTTCGTGCAGGTCATGCGCTCCGGCGCCACGGGTCGGAAGTCCCTCGGCACACGTCCGAAGAAGGTGGTGCAGGCGTGGCTCGAACGGGCGAGCACCGAGCAGATCCTGCGTGCGATGGTCGGAAACGATCCTTCGCTCGCCGACGTCATCCGCATGGTGCATCCGAAGCCGGCGACGGAGGAGCGCAAGGCGCTTTATGCCCGGGCGATCGGCAAGCCGCACGACTACGCGGCACTGCCTGAGCTCGTCAAGGCACTGGAAGCGTTCCGACGCGACCAGACGGCGCCGGTGCCTGATGTTCCGTTCCAGATGCTGACCTCGCTGCCGCTGACGCGGGAGCATTGGGTCGAAATCGCCCGCAAGGGCGGCTGGCAGATGGTGCGGCAGAACCTCAACACCTTTGCACGCAACGGCGTGTTCGAGGTCGAGGGTTTTGCCGAGGCGCTGGCGGCGCGGCTTGCCGATCCGGAGGAAATCCGCAAGGCAAAGGTCTTCCCCTATCAGCTGATGATGGCGTGGAAGATGGTCGACGGCCAGGTTCCGGATGTCGTGCGGGATGCGCTTCAGGAGGCGATGGATATCGCCATCGCCAACGTGCCGTCCCTGACGGGCAATGTGGTGCTGTGCCCCGACGTGTCGGGTTCCATGGGTTCGCCCGTGACCGGCTACCGCAAGGGCGCGACGTCCTCGGTTCGCTGCATCGATGTCGCCGGTCTGATGACCGCGGCGTTCCTGCAGCGCAACCCGAAGGCGCGGGTGCTGCCGTTCGAGAATGACGTGGTGCATGTCAGCCTCAACAAGCGGGGTTCGGTGATGACCAATGCCGGTAAGCTGGCGAAAATCGGCGGCGGCGGAACCAACTGCTCCGCACCGCTGAAGAGGCTGGCAAACGAGAAGGCCAAGGTCGATCTCGTGGTGTTCATCTCGGACAATGAGTCCTGGGTGGATGCGCGCGGGAGCGGACAGCCGACGGCTGTCATGACCGAATGGGCCAGGATCAAGCGGGTCAACCCGGCTGCAAAGCTGGTCTGCCTCGACATCCAGCCCCATGCCACGACCGAGGCGCCGACGCGGGAAGACGTGCTCAATATCGGCGGCTTCTCGGATGCCGTCTACGGAGTGATCACGGCTTTCGCGGCCAATAGCAACGGAGCGGATGGCTGGGTGAAAGCCATCGAGGCGATCGCGCTCTGACGGGCTCACAGGAAGCAATACCCTCGCGCCGCCGTGACCGGCGCGGGGAACCGTGACGAATGCCGGATGAAACTACAGATCGTTAAATCTCCAGGTCGCGGGTTCGAATCCCGTCGGGCCTCCAATTCATGGACCCGTAGCTCAGCGGATAGAGCAGGATGTTTCACCACACCTCGTCGTCACGGACGAATCGAATGACATGGCGAATGCATGGGGAACTACATGGCCGCGGCAGGTTCGAATCCTGCAGGGGATTGTACATCCCTCTGGTAGCGGGAAGTTTCTTGGTCACTTGTCGCCATAATGGGAATTGCAGTGGCGAATGCCGGACGGAACTACAGCCGCCAACGTTGGATGGTCTGGCAGGTTCGACTCCTCCTGGGCATACGCTCTCTGGCACGAGCGGGGCCATCCGGTTTCGTCCATCCTCGTCGCCGCTGCAACTTCCTGCCATGCAGGAACGAACTACCCCGGCGAATGCCGGCAGGACTACAGGGATAGAGCGGCTCGCTGGATTTCCGGCAGGCAGGTCGGGTGTTCAAATCATCCCGCGCTTCCGAAGGGAGCGCGTAGCTCAGTAAATTGTCCTGCCACATCTCGTCGCCGGGGTGATGAAGAAAGGCCCTGGGCGAATGCCACCGGTGACTACAGGGGCCGCATCGCGCCATGATCATGGAATGCGTGCGGCGAGAGAGATCTCCGGCAATGCTCGTCGCCCAGGTGGTGTGAAGAGAAGCAACGGAACAAGAAGGACTGCAGACGCAGAAAAGACAATGATAGCGGTAATGAGCGGACAGGATTTGATCGATGCCGGCATGAGCCAGGGGAAGTGGTTTCGCCCGGCTCTCGACGCGGCCAACGCGGTTTTGAGCAAGGGTGGTTCGGTGGCGGATGCGCTGGAAGCGGCAAAAGCCTTCCAGCCCGGGCCGACGCTTGCCTTGAGGGCCGATAACGATATCGAGATCTATTCCAATATCCGTGCCGAGAACGCCTTTGAGCAGGACAATGTCGAGAAGGTCAATGCGACGATGCGGGCGCTGGTGCGCACACCCGTCGTCCGTTCCGCGGCGATCATGCCGGACGCTTGCCCGGCTGGTCCGGTGGGAACGATCCCGGTCGGCGGTGTGGTTGCGTCCGAAGCGATCCATCCCGGCATGCATTCGGCCGATATCTGCTGCTCCATGGCGATCTCGATCTTTCCTGGCACAGACCCGAAGTCGCTTCTGGATGCCGTGCATGCCGTGACGCATTTCGGTCCCGGCGGTCGTCCGCGCGGCGCCCAGCTGAAGCCTTCCGAGGCGACGCTTTCGGCCTTCGAGCAGAATCCTTATCTGCGCGACGGCGTGCTGAGCGCCGGCATCGAGCATTTCGCCACCCAGGGCGACGGCAATCATTTCGCCTATGTCGGGACGATGAAGTCGACCGGCGAAACCGCGCTTGTGACCCATCATGGATCGCGGGCACCGGGAGCGCGGCTCTACGACAGAGGCATGAAGGTCGCCAACCGGTTTCGAGAACGCATCTCGCCCGAGACGCATCGGGAAAATGCCTGGATTCCGGCGGATACCAAGGAAGGTGACCTTTACTGGTCGGCGCTGCAGACGATCCGCCAGTGGACCAGGGAAAACCACTATGTCCTTCACGACATGGCGGCGGAAAGGCTCTCGGCCAAGGTCGCGGACCGCTTCTGGAACGAGCATAATTTCGTCTTCCGGAAGTCGGACGGGCTGTTCTACCACGGAAAGGGTGCGACCCCTGCCTTCGACAACTGGGCGCATGACGCGACCGATCTGACCATCATTCCGCTCAATATGGCGGAACCGATCCTGATCGTTCGCGGCTCGAACGCTGCCCATGGCCTCGGCTTCTCGCCGCATGGCGCCGGCCGTAACTTTTCGCGCAGCGCACATATGAGGCAGCTGTCTGCGGAATATGGGGCGGATTCGCGCGGTCTGAGCCCGAACAACATCGCGGCTATTCTGGAGAAGGAAACAAGCGGTCTCGACGCGCGGTTCTTCTCCGGTTTCGCCGATGTGTCGGAATTGCCGAGTGCCTACAAGAACGCTGCGAACGTGCGGGCGCAGATCGAGCACTACGGCCTCGCCGATATGGTCGACGAGGTGATCCCCTACGGGAGCATCATGGCCGGCGACTGGCAGAAGAACGCGCCTTGGCGCAACAAGCGCCGGTAAACACCAGGGAAGGCAACCAGGTTTGCCTTCCCTTCCCTCGAATGCATCATGCAGTTGGCGTCCGCCAATAGATTTCAAGCCGTTGCCCGCACCGCGGCTTCGGCCTTCATCCACTCCGATCGCTCCGCGCCTTGCAGCTCTTCGATCGCGTCGGTGGCGAAGCTCGGGACGACGCCGGTCCACAGCAATGCGCCATCGGAATTGGAATGGCCGTCGCCCTCGAGCTTGTAGATGCTTTCGACGATATACTGGCCGTCATTGTTGAGGCCCTTGATCTCGGAAATCTCGATCACCCGGCGTCTGCCGGTGCGCTTGAAGCGGGCGATCTGCACGACGACGTCGACCGCCGAGGCGATCTGGGCGCGCAGCGGCCGCAGCGGCATATCGATGTCGGACATCAGCGCTAAGGTTTCCAGCCGGTGCAGCGCGTCATAGGGCGTGTTCGCATGCACCGTCGAAAGGCTGCCGCTGTGGCCCGAGGTCATCGCCTGGATCATATCGAGCGCCTCGCCGCCGCGGCATTCGCCGACGATGATGCGGTCGGGCCGCATGCGCAGCGATGAGCGGAACAGGTCGCGGATGCTGGCGCCGCCGCGGCCGAAACGGTCGGGCTTCGTCACTTCGAGATAGACGACGTGCTCCTTGCGGATCTGCAGTTCCGACGTGTCCTCGATGACGATGATGCGCTCGTGGTCGGCAAAGGCTTCCGACAGCGCGTTTAGCATCGTCGTCTTGCCGGTGCCGGTGCCGCCGGAGATGATGACGTTCTTCTGTAGCCCGACGGCCGCCTGCAGCAGCGACAGCGACTCCTCGGTCAGGCTGCCCTGGGTGACGAGATCGCGGATGCTGCGATGTTCCTTCAGAAAGCGGCGAATGGAAATGCAGAGCCCGGTGCGGGCGGCCGGCGGCTGGATCATCTGCACGCGCGACCCGTCCGGCAGGCGGGCCTCGACGCTCGGCTCCTCCGGCGTCAGCCGCTTGCCGGAGAATTGCGCGATGCTGCGCGCGGCCGATTCCAGATCCTCGCGGCTGGCAAAACGCGTATCGGCGCGTTCGAGCTTGCCGCGCCTTTCGACGAAGATGTCGGATGTGCCGTTGATCAGGATTTCGGAAACGCTCGGATCCTCGAGGAGAAAGCGGATCGGCCCGAGCAACTTGTCCAGCGCTCGGGTCAGGACCTGGAAGGTTGCCTGTTCGGCAGCGTCGTCGGAAACGGCCTTCATCAGAGCGGCATCCCCACCAGAACCGTGCTCATGCCGAACAGTGTCGCCATCATCTGAACGGCGGTCGGAAAGAACATCATCAGTGGAATGAGGACCAATCCAAGTATCAAGATGCTGCTCATCGTTTCCATCGTTTTCTCTCCGGATCGACTGGCGGACCATGCCCGCCATTTGAGGAAAGCTTAATCCAGATCCTCAAATAACGCCATGGTTGGGCTCCGCGAAGGCAGCCTTTGTGCGCGCGGCGCGCCATTTCTTCTATCGCTTTGAAAGAATTGACCAATTATGGAGCAGTAGACGAAGCCGCACAAGGCCGCCCAAAACTTCGTTTCCGCCGGTAAAACTGCAGCCGGTTCAAACGGTTAGTTAAGAATATCCGGCGTCAACTGCGATTCTGCCAGCGATGCCTCCAAGACAATTGGAACCCTTCGTTTCGTTTGCTTGACGGAGGGCTGGCCTTGGGCGCACTCTTGGGTCTTAATGGTGTTGCTCAACAAGCGTTGGCCGCCGGGGAAGATAAGCTGAAGCAGAAAATATCATTGGAACGAGCAACGTGCTGGTTCGGATCGATAGCGTATGCTTGCTTCATCTTCACGAAGGTCTTCGATCCGAAACAAACCTAGGAACGAGGAATACGCAGATGTTTGGAAAACTCAAGACTCTCGCAATTGCACTTCACAAGGACGAACGCGGCGACATGGCCCAGATCGTCCTGGCCGTCGCGCTGATCGTCATTCCGCTGATGCTGCTCCTGCTCGCATTCGGCAAACAGATCGGCGAATGGTTCAACGAAAAGAACACGGCGCTCTCGGATGCCGAGAGAATTCCCGAGCCGGGTCAATAAGTGGACGGGATCATGGATACCACCTATGATCTGACCCTGATGCCTGCAGCGGCGGCGCTTGCCGTCGCCTGCACCATGACCGCGGCGGTGCTCGATCACCGCCATGGTCACATCCCGAACGCCGTGACCTATCCCTGCCTGCTTACCGGCTTCATGCTGGCAGCCGTCAGCGGCGGTCTGGCGGGGATCGGCCTTGCCTTTGCCGGCCTGCTTGCTTCAGGCCTGATCTTCATCATCGCCTTCGCAGCCGGAAGCTGCGGCGGCGGCGACGTCAAGCTGATGGCGGCGCTCGGCGCCATTCTCGGCCTGTGGCCCGCCATCGACGTCACCCTTGCATCGCTGATGGTCGGCGGCGTGATCGCCGTTTTCTCCATGGCGCGGCGTGTTCAGTGGAGCGTGCTGGCCCGAACGGTCGGACTGTTCGCGCTGCTCCTGCCCGCCGGTTTCCGCGATGCCGCTTCGGTGCTGAAGCCGCGCGAAACCCATCATACCGTCCGCTTCGGCGTTGCCGCTGCGCTCGGACTTCTCTGGTGCCTTTTCATGCCTGATTTCACCCCTCTTTCACTCGTGAGGTAACGGCAATGCGCGCGGAACTCGAACGCCCCCTCTTCGACGGTGCCTTCTGGAGTTCGATCCTGCACTCGCGGACCTTCTGGATCCCCGAGGATCACGGCGCGCTCTTCGGCACCTTCGCGATCGCCATGATGCTGCTTGCCTCGATGCTGCTGCTGCCGCGACTTTCCGCCCGCCGGCGTCGGATATCGGAGCTGCACGGCGATACATCCGGCAGCACGACGATGATGGATTTCGTGCTCGTCACCCCGGTCTTCGTCTTCTTCATGTTCGTGGTCTTCCAGTTCACCATCCTAGCCAAGAACCACCTCTTCACCCATTATGCCGCCTATGCGGCGGCGCGCAGCGCCCGCGTCTATTTCTGCCCGGCCCTGCCGATCACCATCCGGAGCCTAATCGACGCCAAGACCTGCGATGACGATGCCGCTGCCGGCAAGGCCGATCTTGCCGCCCGCCTGGCGCTGATCCCGGCCGCACCCTACGACCAGCTGAAATGCGTCGGCGCCTGCCAGCCACCGGAAGAGGCGCTGAAGAGCCTTGCCGATGCCTCGGGCCTTTCGAAGAACTGGCGCGCGATGCACAACCAGGCCCGCTACATGTTCGATCCGCAGAACGTCACCGTCACCGTCGATCGCGCGCCGATGGCGCTCTATGCCGCCATCAACCGTTCGCCGCACGTGCCGGTTACCGCCAAGGTGGAAGCGCGCTTCCTGCTGCTCGAATATGCCGGCTGGGTCTTTGCCCGCGGCCAGCGGAAGGACGGCCGTTACTACACGATCTCGACGGCGGAGGTGAACCTGCTATGACACCGACCCTCATCAAACGTCTGCACCGCGACGAACGCGGCTTCCTCTCGCCGATCATCCTCTACATGACGATCGCGCTGGCATTGATGATCGTCTGGATCCTGAATACCGGCCAGATGATCTACGACAAGCAGCGCACGCAGGATACCGCCGACGCCGCCGCTCTCGTCCATGCCGACTGGGAAGCCCGCTATCTCAACATCATGGCGATGAACAACGTCGCTTCCTCGCAAGCAACCGTCGTCATGGCGACGTCGGTCGCCTACCAGCTTACGACAGCGGAATTGGCCCTGCGCTCGGGTGTCATTCTGGCGAAACTCGCCGAATATTCCTTCACGGAAGGCTTCGGCCCGGCATCGCTGCTGCCGCCGATGCCGCCCATGCCCTATTGCCCCGGCTGGCAAAAGGTCCCGATCGTCGGCGGCATCATCTACGGCGCTTGCCTGGCGTTCCAGGGATTCCGGGCGACGGAGGCCACCAAGGCGATTGCCTATACGGTGGCGGCGCAAGTCAAATACGATCCCTGGGGTCTCATCAACAAATCAAGCGACATCATCGATGCGATGAACGACCTCAACGATTACCTCGTCGAGAGCTTCCCGCAGCGGGTCGGCAACGAGGCCCTGCATCTGGTGCGCCTGAACAAGTCGGATCATGTCGTCTTCCATCCGCCGTGCGAGTCCTGCAACGACGCCGGAGAGGGTGCGGGCGGCAACCTGCCGGTCGATCGCGACGGCATCAATCCAGCCGCTGCCTATGCCGAAATGTGCCTTGCCATGGCCAATGGCACCCAGGGACAGGATCCGCTGCTCATGCGCGGCGAGTTCGCCAACCGCGGCTTCCCCAACGGCAAGGGTCCGCTGACGGCCGGCGGCGTCGACGGCAGCCATATCCGCGACTGGGTCAACCACGAGAGCGGCATCGACGATCAGCTGGTGGAGTTCTACATCTTCTATGAAGCCTTCGGCCCGGCCTATCTGAGCAAGATCCCGTTCAAGGCGATCATCGAGCAATATGCCGATCTCAGCTGGTGGCAGGAACTTCTGCTCGATGGCAGCTTCTTTGTCGCGGAGGAATTCTTCGGCATCGAATTCGGCATCGTAAACCCCTTCCAGCTGCCGATCGACGTGCCACCGCGCTATTCCGACAAGCAGACAAAAGACGAGAACGATTTCACCCGCAAGTTCGACATGATCTGGAACCAGGTCTGCGGCCCGGCGGGCGGCGCGATCTCGGTGGCGGGTGCTAGCCTGCCTGTGGTCTCCTTCCCCAAGCCTTACTGGCTGAAGGGACGCGTCCCGTTCAACTTCACGCCCTTCGGCGGCGAGCAACTCGACGACTATCAGACCCTGGCGATCGTTTCGCGCGCGCCCCGTGCCCGGCTGCAGATCCGCATCTTCAAGGACAAGACACCGTCCGCCTATGCGTTCGCACAGAGCTGGGTCCACAATTACACGGCCTTCGATCTCTACACCCAGGACTGGCTCGCATCGCTCGCCCCGGCCACGCTCGCCGACGATATCGGCGCGGTTTCGAACACCATCAAGCAGAGCCCGGCCGCCGACAGTTATACCGGCCTGACCCGTGTCTTCGACCAGGGAGGAGCCAATGCCTGGGCTGCCGTCAACACACACTGAGCATGCAGGCGGCGCGCCGGCCGGCGGCCTGATGATGCGGCTGCACCGCGACAGGCGCGGGCTTGCCTCGATCGAATTCGTGCTCGCGGCGCCGGTCATCCTGCTGATCGTGATTTTCGTCATCCATGCGAACAGGATTTCCACCAAGAAGGTCGGCACCATGCTCGCGATGCGCAACGCTGCCTTCGCCGAGGCGAACGGGCTGGACTGCACCTCCGACTTCTCCAACGTCTTCCCGATCCCGGCTCTGCCGGCGCTGCCCGGACGCGACGCCATGAGCTGCTCGCGCACGCCGTCGCATGAAGGCGGCGGTGAACCTCAGCGTAGCTTTGTCTGGGACGACGTGCAGAACACCCTGAAGAGCGACGGCCGCGACTTCGGCGATATGGTCGGCGACCTCGCCGATGAGAAGCCGCAGCTGGTCACGGCGACCGCCGACCGCGTCTACAAGTTCAGGGATTCCGACGATCTCGACACGATCAGGAGCCTGCGCTGGAAGGATGCGTTTACGGTGGACGACGCAACGCTGTTTGCCTCGCACAACAACGAGACCACGCGCCGCGGCTACGATCCGACGGTGCGCCGGGAAATCCGCGATGTCGCCGACGATTCCGGCGATCTCTTCGACGGCGTCTTTCCGGGAGCGAAATAAGATGGGACAGGGCGCGCGCATCTCCTTCCGTTTTGCCGGCCATCTCATTGGCCATCTCACTGGTTGGGCGCTCGTCATCGGGCTCGCCATCGCCGTGGCAACACCGGGCCATGCGGAGGTCTACAAGGATTTCCGGGCGACGTTGAATTCGATGCTGGCCGGCATCCTCGGCGCGCCGGAGCGCGCGCCGCGCGATCTCGTCATCAACGGCCAGCCGCTGGAGTTCACGCCCTACCAGAGCGATCGGAGCATTTCCGATATCACCGACGAATGGCTGCGGGTGCTGGCCGTCAATACAAGGCCTGCCCTTCCCAAGAGCAATGACAGGCAAGAGCTGACCGCCGTCATCGCCGCCAATATGCTGATCGTCCCAAAGGTAAGCCGCATCCGCGACGACCTCGCCGTGGTCGTCCGCTTCTTCGACGGCGACGGCGAGGCCGCCCTCGATTATCTCAGACGGCAGGACCCGGCAAATCCGTCGGCAAGAGCGCCGATCCCCGGCGTTTCGATCATGATCCGCCGCCCCGCCGATGCGCCGACGACAGAGGTGCTGATGAGCCGCTTCGACGATGTCGCCTCGACGCTGCCGGCCTTCGCGGCGCCTGCCGATGTCAGCAAGCTGCCGATGTCGCTGCGTCCGCCGGCCGGGGTCGAGGTGCTGAGCGATATCGGCGATCGCGACAAGGGCCACACCTCGCGCACGGTGGTGTCGAAAGGCACGCTCACCGCCGCGCGCTGGTCGGATCAGCGCGCCGATCTGCTTGCCCGCGACGGCTTCAGCATCGAGACGCCGGCGGCTCAGCGCGGCGGGGTCACCGCGCTTTACGGCCGGCGCGGCAGCGTCGAGGCCAATGTTCTCTATACCCGCAGCAAGGCCGACGGCAGGACCGTCGAGGTCATTCAAATCCGGCAACCCTTCGTCGAAGGAATAACACCATGAACTGGAAGCTCATTGCGGCCGTCATCGTCGGGCTCATCACCGGCGTTCTGCTCTACTTCTGGACCGAGAGCGTCAAGAACGAGCAGGTGGCTTACGCCTTCATGCGGCTCCAGCCCGACCGGAAGGTGACGCGCGGACAGGCGATCACGCCCGATATGCTCGCCGAACCGGTGATGCTGCCGGAAAGCTTCGGGGCGCTCGCCAAGCTCGCGGTTCCCGCTGCCAGCGCCTATCAGGAATGGCTGAAGGACCGGACGGCCGCCGCCGACATTCCGGCGGGCTCGGTGCTGCTCTTCCAGTATTTCGATGACAATGACGGCGGGCGTCTGACGACGATGATCGCGCCCGGCAAGCGGGCGCTCACCCTGCCCGTCAACGCCGCTGCGGCCGTCGGCCACTTCGTCGAGCCCGGCAGCTATGTCGATATCCTCGGCACGGTCGACGAACCGGTCGAGCCGGTGGCGCCGGCCGCGGTGGCGCAGCCGGGAGCGCCGGGCCAACCTGCCGTTCCGGGCCAGCAGCCTGCCGCGACCGGACAGCCGCCGGCTCCGGCCCAGCCGCCATCGCCGGTCGAGCAGATGCTGAAGAACTATCTCACCCAATATCCCGGCGCCGACGAGAATGACGTCAACGCCTACCGCAAACAGGCGCAGGATTATAAACTCGGCATCAGCTCGCGCACTCGCGTCGTCACCCGCACCTTCCTGCAGAATGTCAAAGTGCTGGCCGTCGGCGCGGCGACGACGGCGGAGGGTGCCGTCACCAAGGCCAACAGCACTTACAACAACGTGACCGTCGAAGTGACGCCGGCGGAAGCCGAAATGCTGATTTTCGCCCTCGGCCAGTCGAACGGCAGCCTCAACCTCGTGCTGCGCAATCCGGCCGACAATACCGTCGAGGACCTGCCGAGCATCAACTGGACGCGCATGTGACCGTCGCGGGGGAATGAGCCATGCTGTTGAAGATTTCCTATGAGGACGGCAGCGGGCGGGAGGTGATCCCGCTTTCTTGGAACGAGACCTATTTCGTCGGCGAGAGCAGCACGTTGACGCTGCCGGCCGGCGCGGGTGTCGTTCGGCTGCGCGGCAGCCACGTCTCTTCGCCGCAATTTGTGTTGCGGAAATCGGGCCAGGGCTGGTCGGTGCAGCATCATGGGCGCAACCCGACGCGGGTCGACGACCAGCCGCTGCGGGCCGGGACGCCGGTGGCGGTGTCGGCCGGCATGTCGATCTGGGTGCCGAACGTCACGATCGAACTGGTCGAGCCGGCCGCGGCCGCCGAAGCGGTGACGCAGTTTCCGGACCAGGAGCGGGTGCTGGCGCTGCAGATGGAGATCCATGAGCGATTGCTAAAGGACACCCAATATGACCGGCTGGTGAAGTCCTCCGATTTCGGCCGCGAGGAGACGCGGGGCCGGATCCGCGAGCGGCTCGACATGTTCATCAAGGAGGCGCTCGACGGCGCGCCGCAGGATCTGGTCATCCTCGTCATCAAGAACGCCGTCTATCGCTGGCTGGCAAAACGTATCGCCCGGACGGGACGGCGCGACGCCTCGTCGAATGCCGCAAGTCTGCTCCGCGAGGAGCAGGACAACCGCCGCCTGTTCGACGTCGGCAAGGCGCTGATCTCGGCCCTGCAGCTGAAGCTGAATTTCGAATCCACCCGCGCCGACTTCGCCCAGCTCGACAGCCGTTTCAGCGCCGCCTTCCAGGCCCGGCAGGCGCTTTTCAATGCCGGCGACCGCTATGAGATCGCCCATATGCATCTGCGCTCCAATATCGAGGAGCTGATGTATCGCTGGGGGACGATCTCGGAGCTGATGGATCTCGACGTGATCTCGGAAATCATGGTGACGCGGTATGACGAGATCTACGTCGAAAAATTCGGCCTGCTGGAGCGCTATCCCTTCGCCTTTGCCAACGAGCGGCAGCTGATGAAGGTGATCGAGCGCATCGCCGTCGATTCCAACCGCTCGATCAACGAGAGCGAGGCGATGGCCGATTTCCGCATGCCGGACGGTTCGCGCGTCAACGCCGTCATTCCGCCGCTGGCGGTCAAGGGCGCCTGCCTCACCATCCGCAAGTTCGGCGGCAAGTCGCGGCTCGACATCAGCAAGCTGGTGACCGCAGGTGCGCTGAGCGAGCCGATGCGCGCCTTCCTCGAGGCGGCGGTCCGCGCCCGCAAGAATATCGTCGTCTCAGGCGGCACAGGCTCCGGCAAGACGACGCTCTTGAACAGCCTGTCGCAGTTCATCCCGGTCGGCGAGCGTGTCGTTGCCGTCGAAGACACGTCCGAGCTGCAGCTCGACGGCATCCATGTGGTCTACCTGCAATCGCGGCCGAAGACGGCGGAATCCGAGACCAGCGTCACCATCCGCGACCTCGTGCGCAACGCCCTGCGCATGCGCCCCGACCGCATCATCGTCGGCGAGTGCCGCGGTGCGGAGGCGATCGACATGCTGCAGGCGATGAATACCGGCCATGCCGGCTCGATGACGACGGCGCATGCCAACACGCCGCAGGACATGATGACCCGCCTGGAGGTGATGGTGCTGCAGGGCCAGAGCTCGCTGCCGGTCATGGCGATCCGCCAGCAGATCGTCGCCGCCGTCGAACTCGTCGTGCAGCTCAACCGCCTGGCGAACGGCCGCCGCGCCGTCACCGAGATCTCCGAGGTGATCGGCATCGATCCGGATACCGGCTTGATCATCGTCGAGCCGATCTTCAATCTCGTCGGCCGCGCCGGCGGCCAGGCGGTGCATGCCTTCACCGGCTACCTGCCGAGCTTCGTCGCCGAACTCGTCGAGTTCAACGACGACGGCGAAATCGAAAAACTGGACATGTTCGTTTGAGGGGGAAGCGATGAATATCAGCATTCTGCAGATCTTTACGGTCGCCCTCGGCGCTATAACCGCGGGACTGCTCGTCTGGGGCGCGCCGGTGCGCTGGCCGGCGCCGCTGCTGCGCGCCACCGAACGTGACATCGCGCTCGCCAGCGAGGCAGCGCAGGTCTTCGGGCGCGATGCGGTTCCGCCCTATACGATGATCCTCGCTTATATCATCACGGCGATCGTCGTCTTCGTGGTGGTCTCGCTGATCTTCGGGCCGATCTTCGGCATCGTCGTCGCTATCCCGGTCGCCATCTTCCTGCCCAAGGGCGTGATCCGCTATTTTCTGCAGCGGCGCTGGCTGCAGATCGAATCGCAGCTTCCCTACGCCGTCGACCAGATCGTCTCGGCGGTGCGCACCGGCAAGCCGCTTGCCATCGCTGTCAATGCGGTGGCCGATACCGGCCAGATGCCGGCCTCGCGCGAGTTCGAGCGCATCGCCCGGGAACAGAAGCTCGGCATCGGCCTGGTCGAGGCGCTCGACCGCCACGGCCGCAACGTGCCGAGCCTGCATTTCAAGATGGTCGATGCGGCGCTTGGTCTCTTTGCCCGCCAGGGCGGCGACATTTCCGAGCCGCTGACGGAAATGTCGAAATCCTTCAAGGAAATCTGGAAGCTCGACCAGAAGATCACCACCTCGTCATCGCAGGCGCGCATGAATTTCCGCGTCGTCAATGGCGGCGCGCTGTTCATGATCCTGATGATCTTCTTCGGCCAGCCGGAGCTGATCGACAAGGTGTTCGGCAACGCCATCGGCATCGTCATCGCCATCGTCGGCGCCATTCTCTATGCCACCGGTTTCTTCTGGATGCGCTCGATGATGAAGGTGTCGGTATGATGGCGCATATCCCCCTCGCCCCGATCGCCGTGGTTTTTGCCGGCATCACCGCGGCGCTGTTCGTCTGGTGGATCGGCGATCTGCTCGGCAGCATCCAGGTGGTGCGGCGGTCGGCGGGCGGCGACGGCCCGCCGCCGAATATCGTCGACAGCATCGGCATGCGCACGCCGGTTGAATTCGTGCTGACGCATTTCGAGCCGCTGCTGGCCGATTACGGCGCGCAGCTGGAGCAGAAGCTGATCTATGGCGGCCGGCCCTTCGGCGGCGTCACCGGGCGGGAATATATCGCCCTTCTCGTGGTCTTGAGCCTGTTCGGCTTCGTCGTGCTCGGCCTGCTGTTCGGCATTGCCAGCGGCAGCGTGATCGGCGGGCTGGTGGCCGGGCTGATCCTCGGCCTGATCCCGGCCATCTATTTCTGGGTCGTCGCCGACGACAAGATGCAGGACCGCAAGGAGCGCATCTCGCGCGAATTTCCCTATTTCCTCGACCTCGTCGTCATGACGCAGCAGGCGCAGGCGACCCTGCCGGAAAGCCTGCGGCTCTATGCCGAGGCCGCACCCGGCACCGTCATGAGCGAGGAGATCGACCAGACGCTGAAGGACGTGGCGCTCGGCACCGGCATGGTCGAGGCGCTGCAGCGGCTGGAGCGCCGCATGACCGCCGAGGAGGTGGTGCGCGTTATCCGCGCGGTGATCCAGGGCGAAGTCGAGGGCAGCAACCGCGTCGAGCTGCTGCGCGAACATGCGCGCGACCTGCGTTTTCGCCGCTGGGAAAAGGCCGACAGGGCCAGTGAAAAGCTGAAGGCCAAGATCGTCATGCCGGCGATGATGATCGTCGTGTCGATCCTGCTTCTGGTGCTGGCGCCGGCAATCGTCGAGATGATGTCGAGTGGGATGTTCTGATCATGGCCTTTTCCTTCTTTCGCGGAAACAAACCAAGCCTGCTGCAGACCGGCCCCGGCGGCCAGAGCCGCAGCCATGTGCTCGACCGGCCGGAAATGTCGATCGGCCGGGCTGCTAATGCCGATATCGTCGTCGACGATCCGTTCCTGGCGCCGATCCACGCCCGCATTGAAAAGCAGAGCGACGGCGGCTTCATCATCCGCCGCATGGGGCTGAACCCGATCATGCTGCGCGGCGAAGCGCTGTTGCAGACGGCCTCGCTGAAAGCCGGCGACAGTTTCCGTCTCGGCAAGGATGTCGAATTCCAGTTCGTCGTCAAGGCAGCCGCCAAGGAGGCGCCGAAGAAGGAGGCTGCCAAGGCCGGCGAGATCAAGCCGAAGAAGCCGCTCCTCAAGCAGCCGGCCTTCCTGGCCGGTATGGGGGTGGTCTATCTCGCCATCGTCGGCATCATCGGCTATGTGATCCTGTCGGACAGCGGCAGCGCGGAGGGCGGCCCGACGGTCGAGCGCATCCATGCGGAAGCCGCCCGCATCCCGACATGCATCAAGAATGCCCGGCGCATGCGCCAGGTTTCCGAGCAAAGCTTCAACGGCGCCGTCGGCGGCCGCGTCGGCAGGGATGGCGAGGCAACCTATGCCGCGCTTTCGCTTAGCGCCGAACCATCGGATGACGCAGCACTTGCCAAGGCCGCCGAGCCGATCGTCGAGGCTTACAAGCGCACGGCGCTCGCCGCCTTCGCCTCGGAAACCCGCGGCAACAATACGCTGGCACGGAACCTCTACCAGCAGACCTACGATCTCGTTCCCGACGTCAACTGCTCGGCCGCGCGTTTCGCGCTGCAGCGCCGCGCCGCCACGAAGCCGCCGGCACGGCGGTGATCGGGGCTCTGCGGAGATGCTTGCGCGTCGGCCGAGTTGTTCGGCGTTGCACGGGGCTATGATTGTCCGAGAGGCTTCCCGCTTTGCACTCCGGCAGTCGCACAATTGGCCAGGTCCAAATAAGGTTCATCAAGGGAGCACCATGATGCAGAGGAATGCGCCGGACTTCAGCCTTGAAGGCAAGGTGACTTTGATAACGGGAGCGAGCCGTGGCATCGGTCGAGCTTGCGCGCTTGCCTGTGCCGCGGCAGGCTCCGATATCGTCTTGGGGGTCCGCAATGTCGCAGCGTCGGCGGATCTGGTCGCCGAACTCGAGGGCGCGGGACGAAAAGTCCTCGCTGTTGAACTGGACATTCCCAATAAAGACCATATCGCACAAGCCGTCGACGCAGCGTTGACGACATTTGGCCGGCTCGACGTCCTCGTCAACAATGTCGGCGTGGCTCCAGGCAATCTCGCGGAACTCGTCGAAGAGAAGGACCTTGACGAGATCCTCGATGTCAACATCAAGGGCACATTCCTGATGACGCAGGCAGTCGGGCGTCACATGATCAAGCGCAATGGCGGCCGGATCATCAGCATCAGCTCACAGGCGGGCACCGTGGCGCTTCGCGGCGAGGCAATCTATTGCATGAGCAAGGCGGCAATCAATCACCTGACGCGCTGCCTTGCAGCCGAATGGGCACGCTATAATGTCACCGTAAACACCGTATCGCCGACTTTCATCCATACGGATGGTACAGCCCCTTTTCTATCCGACGCCGCCAATCGCAAAGCGACGCTCGATCACATTCCCCTCGGCCGGATCGGTGAAACCGACGATGTGGTGGGTGCCGTCGTCTTCCTGGCATCGCCGGCTGCCAGCCTGATCACCGGCGCGAACCTGTTGGTCGACGGTGGATGGTCCGTCGCCTGAGGCCGAGGTCACATCGTCGGGAAGGGTCGTGCCGGAAGACATACTCGCGAATTCGAAGAAGTCTCCCAAATGCGCTGGGGTGAAAACCGCAGGCATGGTTGTTTACTATACCTCTGCAGCCGGATACGTCGGCCCTGACAAAGCAACGTTCAGGGAGTCCTATGGAGACGGAATTGTTCGCGACGTGACTTTCGACCTCAACGTAGTCAAGTAGACCGCGCGGGGATGGCTCAAATAGCTGAATGGTCTCTATGGCTTAGCAATCATCCAGCGATCGTCGACGCACAGTAGGTGAAATAGCTCCCATACAAATCACCCATACCGTTTCCGATCGACCAATCCGTTACGCTGACGTGAGTCCGCCCAGCTCCCGTTTGGACAACATCGATGATGGTCTGCATTTTGTGTGGTGGGAGGGAAATAAATCTCACTTGTTTCGCATCATCATGGTTTTCGCGAAGCCAAAAATTGCTGGGCAGATACTTCGTTGCGCAGCTGGCTATCGCTTTATAGTCGCCGTTCAACTCAAAATCGGTAAAATGTTGAAGCATAGGGTCGCAGCCGCATAGCGAGATGACGGCCAAAAGTGCCGCCAAGCGCTTGCGACAGCTTACGAGAATTACTGGTTTTACCATATATATTGTTTCCGCGCTGAGCCTGAACCCGGTAATTCGTCAAACCTCGATGACGTATGCTTGGATAGCAACCACATGGATGAGCAGACAACCCCTTAGCCATGTCTGCCTCGATCGACTTTAGCCAAACCGGTCCACCAGGAAATCGATCACCGTGCGTAACATCGCTGTCGGTCGCCGGTTCGGGGCATAGATGAGGGACATGGGCACAGGCTTGTAGGACCATTCCGGCAGCACCTGCTCAAGCCGTCCTTCGGCGATGTCGGCGGCGAGCAGCAGTTCCGGTTGAAGCACGATTCCGGCGCCGCTGAGTGCTGCCATGCGAAGTGCTGCCCCCTGGTTGGTCGAGAATTTTCCGGAAATCAATACGTCGCGCAGTTCGCCGCCCGGCCCGACCAGATGCCAGCGATCCTGCATGCGCCAATAGGAGTGGCCAAGGCAGAGATGGTTCGTCAGAGCCTCCGGCGAGGCCGGCCGGCCATGGCGGGCAAGATAGTCCGGCGCGGCGGCGAGAATCCGCCGGTAGGGTGTGAGCGGGCGGGCGACCAGGCTGCTGTCGGCGAGCGGACCGATGTGGATACCGAGCTCGAAACCCTCGCCGACGAGGTCATGGACATTGTTGTCGAGCGACAGCTCGATGCTGACGTCGGGATAGGCGTTCTGGTATTCGATCAGCGCCGGCACCAGGATTTGCGTCCCGAAGCTGACGGGTGCCACCAGCCGAAGCCGGCCGCGCGGCGCCGACTGCAGCTCGCTTGCCGAAGCCTCGGCCAGCGCCACTTCGGACAGCGCGCGTTTGCACCGCTCGTAATAGAGCTGGCCGACCTCTGTCAGCTGATGGCGGCGCGTCGTGCGATGGATCAGCTTCGCCCCGAGCCGGGTCTCGATGGTCTTGATGTGCTTGGCAACCATGGCCGGCGACACCTGTGCGATCTCCGCGGCCGCCGCGAAACTGCCATTGTCGATGACCCTGACGAACATCGCCATGCCGGCCAGCTTGTCCATGATTGCCTACCTGTCGGTTTCGAATGACGATACCTCAAGCTTATTTATCAACCGGAGCATTTACAACATAGTCGTCATGCCCGCGCCAAGGCGACGGCATTACCAACCATGACCCAGGAGAAACCATGCCCATTCTTCACCTGCAGATGCATCCCGGCCGCACCGACGATCAGAAACGCGCCTTCGCGCGCGAAGCGACCAAGGCCGCCGTCGAAACCCTGGCGTGCCCGCCGGAATCGCTGGAAATTCTGATCACGGAGATTGCCAAGGATTCCTGGGCGGTTGGCGGCAGGCTCAAATCCGAGGCCTGAGGGACGATCCGCAGTGTCGAGGGCTCGAGCTGCGGGACGCCACCGCGATGGTATTGGGCAGGGAGCCGGCACTCGGCTCCCGTGCTGAGGGGGCGACTGGTTGATTTTACTGGCCGCCCCAAGGCGGATGACAATGACAAGCGTGTTTCCGTTCTATGCGCCACAGCGGTTCCCGCATGGGAGAGGCAACACACCGAGCGACCGGCGCCCCCCCGTCACTTCTTTTCCGCCCAATAGCTTTGCCAGAGGTCGAGCCTGGGCTTTAGCGTATCGGCTCCGACCGTCACGCCGTGATTGGTGAAGTCGGTGACCCTGTGGACGGATGGGTCGTGGTGAGGCCATTTTGGCCGTGAGCCTCCATTGGGGTCACCGCTCGTTGCAAATTCGACCCAGTAAGCACTCGCCAATGTGGCCATGGCCCAGTCGGCAGGTGTCACCTTGTCTTTCACCAGTGCGTTTGGAATGTTGAACGTATACGGAATTTCGAAGCCGTGCAGGGTGCCTTTCCATGTCGGATCGTTGCGGAGAGCCTCGGCGACATAGGAGAAACGATACCACCACGTCGGCTGACCAGCGCGGATCATCTCGTCAGCGAGGTGGCGAGATGGTTCAACAACCGTTTTGTCGGCCAGAACCTGCTGCCTCAACTCATCGAGCGTCTGTTGGCCTGTGGGATCGTAGAGCGTCCGGGCTTCGGCTGCATGGTTCCCGAAGAGCGCAAAGAGATCGTCTTTCGTCGCTGCCTGACCGATGCCGAGATCACGATTATTTGCCCCGACGATGACGGGAACCGGCGCTTGACGGCCTGCCGCAAAAGCCGCTTCCGGCGTTTCGAGCAAAAACCGCCCGTCAATCATCGCGCCGGAGATGCCGATGACGGGCTCGCCTGCCGACATTCCTGCCAGCACGTCTTGTGCCGATGCACCTTCGGTCAGCTTTTTCGCAGGCAACGCCCGAAGGGCGGCGAGAGCGTCGGCATCGCTCCCATTGATTCCCAGAGAAGCCGCATAGTCCAACGCGGTTTTCTCTGCCGCTTTTAAAGGTGACAAAGACGTGCTCTCAGCACGCGCGGTAGGCATATCCGGCGACTGGAGAATGGCGCCGCGGAACAGCCCCCGTGACAACGGCGATACCATGTGCGCCATCACCGAGCCGCCACCGGCCGACTCTCCGAATATCGTCACTTTCTTCGGGTCACCGCCGAAGGCTTCGATATTTTGCTGGACCCATTTCAAGGCTGCCAGCTGGTCCATGTAACCATAGTTGCCGACGGGCTCGTCAGGGGATTCCCTTATCAGCGCAGGATGGGCAAAGTAGCCGAGCCGTCCCATCCGGTAATTCATGCTGACGAACACAACTTTGCGGGCGGCCAGTTGGCCACCGGGATATTGAGGGGTGTTTCCATGGACAAGAGCGCCGCCGTAAATCCAAACCATCACCGGGAGGGGTGTTTTGGAGCGCTTGGCGGGTGTCCAGACATTGACGGTCAAACAATCCTCTGACTTCGGCAGGTCATCGGTCTGCATGCAGGACAGACCGAAATTGCTTGCATCCCTGGTGCCGCTCCATGGCTTTATTGGCCTGGGATTGCGCCATCTCAGATCACCAACCGGTGGTGCGGCGTAAGGTATGCCTTTGAAGCTGACGACCGTGCCCGACCTCTCCCCCTGCAACATTCCGCTGTCGATTTTAACGGTGTCGTCTGCCGCACTTAATCGTGGCGCGAACGTCATCTGAGAAGATGCGACTGCCAAGAACAGCAGAAACTTGTGACTGCGGTTCACAAACACTGCACTCTCCACCGCTAAAGTTGAGACGGTTTCAGAGCAAAATACTCCGATATAACGGCAACGAGAAGCGTCCATCCGACGTCGACCAAAGTCCGCGATTGGCGCATCCCCCGGGACATTGCGTGTTTCATTCTGCCAGTCTCAATGGCGATGGACCATTTGCTTGATGCGTCAATAGACCAAACGCGTTCTGATCGTTCCCGGGATCTCGCGCAGTGCCTGACTGATATCGTCGGCTGCACGGGACACGTCCTCGACTTCGATAACCACATAACCCGTATCGCCATGGGTCTGTAGGAATTCGGCGACGATATTTAGCCCACGCGACGAGAAGACCTCGTTCAACTGGATGAGCATGCCGGGGCGGTTTTGGTGAACATGGATGAAGCGTGTACCGGTCGGGCGTTCAGGCAGCTGGACCTGCGGAAAGTTAACGGCGCCTATCGTCGAGCCGATGTCGGAATATTCGACCAGCTTTCTGGAGACTTCTCCGCCGATGCGCTCCTGGGCCTCTTCTGTCGAGCCTCCGATATGCGGCGTCAAAATGACATTGCTCAAGCCCTGCAGCGGCGTTTCGAAACGCTCTTTGTTCGATGCCGGCTCCCTGGGAAACACATCAACCGCAGCACCTGCCAGATGGCCCTCTTTCAAGACTTTCGCAAGCGCGTCGAGATCGACCACCGTGCCGCGGGAATTGTTGATGAAGATCGCGCCTTTCTTCATACGGCGCAGTTCGGTTTCGGTGATCATATTGTGCGTCGATGGCGTTTCCGGAACGTGCATCGTCACATAATCCGAGATTTCCAGAAGCTCGCCGAGCGAAGCCATCGATTCCGAATTGCCGCGGCGCAGCCTATCGGAGAGATCGAAATAGCGCACCACCATGCCCATGCTTTCCGCAAGAGCACTCAGTTGCGAGCCGATATTGCCGTAGCCGACGATGCCGAGGGTTTTTCCGCGGACTTCTCGGCTGCCGACAGCGGATTTCTCCCATCCGCCCTGGTGCGCCGACGCCGAGCGTGGGAAGATTTGCCGCGTCAGCATGATGATCTCGCCGATCACAAGTTCGGCCACCGAGCGGGTGTTCGAATAAGGCGCGTTAAACACCGGTATCCCGCGGCGGCGTGCCGCTTCCAGATCGACCTGGTTCGTGCCCACGGAAAAACAGCCGACCGCGATCAGCTTCTTGGCAGATTCGAAAATGTCTTCTGTCAGTTGCGTTCGGGAACGAATGCCGATGATATGCGCATCAGCGATATGGCTTTTGAGATCCCTGTCATCAAGCGCTTTCGGCAGATGCACGAGATTGGTGTATCCGCAAGACGAAAAATAGTCCACGGCGCTCTGGCTGATGCCTTCAAGCAGAAGCACGGAAATTCGGTCACGCGGGAGGGAAAGCTGAGGAGGCATAGAGAGACTTTCGTTTTCCTAGTTTTGAGAAGAAGATGTGGTCTGTAGGCCATCCTGGCGCAATGATACGGCTTTGCGACTATCCGACAAACAGTGCAAGCACAAATCCCAATACTCTCTGCTGCTGCTGGATGTGTCTCGGCGGTCGATCCCCAATTGCGCACGTCGATACCATGACGTCGCGAGCTGCGTGCTCGCGCTTGAAAGGTGTTGCGGCCGAAGCGGATGCTTGGTCTCCCGCTCACTTCATAAGAGCGGAACCACCGCAACTGGCGCAAAGCGGCCGAGGCTCGTCGGCGACCGGTCCCAAGCAGCCAGAGCCTCTTCATCGGGACATGCTGCGTTTTAATCGTCGCCGGCCCGCCGACATGGGAGGTCGTCCTCGCCCAATAGGCGAAGTGCCGCCGCCTTCATCTGTGCAGCGCTGGGGAATTGTGGCATAACTGGGCCATGGCGATACATGTCTTGGCGGTCCATCGCGACACGGTCGGGACGGAACAGGCGGCGGGCGGTTCGCTTACGGCTGCCTATTCCGTGGGGGTTTTCTGCTGGCTGCTGTCGGCCGGCGTCTATATCGCCGCGAAATGGGTCTCTTCGGAGATGCCGCCCTGGGCGCTTTGCTTCTGGCGCGTGCTGATCGCCTGGGCGATCCTGATGCCGATCGTGTACCGGCATTTCGGCGCCATGGTCGCGCTTGTGCGGGCTCGCGGCCTCGAGCTGCTCGCCATCGGCGGTGTGGGGCTTGGCGTCTGCCAGGGCCTGATTTTTGTCGGCCTCGAACATGCCGATGCCACGACCGCCGGCATCATCATCGCCCTGATCCCGATCATCACCATGATCCTTGCCCGTTTCATCCTGGCTGAGCCGATGGGACGCTGGCAGGTGATCGGATCGATCCTCGCCTTTCTCGGGATCGTGGTCATCATCGTCAAGGGCAGCCCGGCTGCGCTCTTGCGTCTCGACCTCAATCCCGGGGAGTTGTGGATCGTCGCCGGCGCGTTCTGTTTCAGCCTCTATACCGTCCTGCTCCGCCGGGCGAAATTCGATCTCAATCGCCTTGCGCTGCTGGTGCTGCTCCTCGGTGCAGCGGTGCTGACGGCGTTGCCCTTCTATCTCTCTGAGCTTGTCTCCGACGAGCGCTCGACGCTGAATGCCAGCGGCCTTATCGCGCTCGGCTATGTCGCGATCCCGGGCGGCGCGGTGATGTATTATCTCTTCAATCGCAGCATCGAGGCCCTGGGGGCGGCGCGGGCGGGCGTGCTGCTTTACATCCAGACGATCTTTATCGCCATGCTCGCCTACCTGTTCCTCGGCGAACAGCTGCAACGCTATCATCTCGAAGGCGCGGCACTCATCGTCGCCGGCTTGCTTCTCATCATCCTGCTGAAGCCAACGACCAGAGCGGAGGCGACCAAAGCCTGAGTATGAGCGCAATGGCTTTCCCAATGACCGCTTCTGGGGCGCATAGCCGCCATAGGCCCTGTAAGGCCAGGGCCTGGTCGGCACATCCCCGTTTTCGGCCAGCGAACTTAACGACCGCTTCTTGGCGCAAACCCGACGTCGATAGGCAGGTAGCCCCTGGAAATACGGCCTATGTTCGCATCATCGGGGGCAAGTCCGGTCGCCGCTCTGCCAGTCCTCGCGGCACGAGCGAGAGAGTGGCGATCCCCGCCTCATCGGCCGCACGCAGAAGCGCTTCCCGGAATTGTTCCGGGGCAATCTTCCCGCTCAATGCGTCGACGCAGGCTTTCACGGCAGCCACATATTCCTCGCCGTCATCGCAAGGCCAGTCGTGGATCAGGAGACGCGCCGCGTCGCCCAGCGTCCATACGATCTTGCGAGATGCCGGTCCTCGCAAAGCGAATCCGACCGGCGTAAATGCTGATGATGTATTCCAGCACATTGTCCTCGACCCCTCAAGGCACGGGTACTACAGTCCCCGCAATCAATATACGCGCGTATTTTGAAATTTGGAATTGAAAACTATCGAGGGGCACGGCTTGAGCGCGAGGCTGTGGAATCAAGAAAAAAGGGCGCCTATGGCCTTATGTCGGAGCGCCCTGCGCTGCGTCGACAGGTGTTGCACTGATAGACGCATTATAGGGTTCGCAACAGATTATCCTGCCCCGTGTCATCGGCATACCGCTCCCCTTTTTGGTCTCCACTCTTCAGATCGCTCACCGTAATGGGGGGCAAAGCGACCCTGCACATCACATCGAGCGGTGAATTATTTTGTGATTTTAACGACTTTGGTGACGAAACTAAAAACAGCCTTCCTGTAAGCTTGCGGCTTTGGAGCTGTGCGATTGATCACAACACGTCACTTCACCTTCGCGGCAATTCTGCTCGGCCTCTTTGGATGCTTGGCCGGGGCTTATTCGCTAACCAATCTGTCGCTCGAAGGGATGGATCGGAGCCGCTTCACCTATGAGTTTAGGAGGTGCTACTATCCAAACTGCGACCGCATGATCGTGCATGACAGATGGCTCGACGAAGCTCTGGCAAAAGCACAGCGACGCAGTCATTGATGATCGGCCAGGGGCCGTTGTCGGCCGAAGCGGACAATCCGCTTTGTGTTTTCGTGGTGCAGTCACGGCAAGACAGGATACACTCAAGCGAATACCCGTTGTCGAAAGCCATCAATGCAGCGCCTGCCCCGTGCTCCCAAAGCCGTCCTGTTCGACATGGACGGTTTGATGTTCGATACCGAAGCTCTGTACCGGGATGCGACGATCACGGCTCCACGGAATGCGGGTTTCGAATTGCCCCTGTCGGCCTATCTTGAAACCATTGGCTTGCCGGCTTCCAGTGTCCGCGAACTCCTGTTGGCCCGGTTCGGCAAGGATGCCCCTCTGGAAGATCTCTGGAGGCAGGCTTCGGAACTCTTCGCGCAGATGGTGCAAACGGATTTGCGAGTGAAAGCAGGCTTGCCGGAAATTCTATCCTTTCTCGAAGCGGCGCGGATCCCTTCGGCCATCGTCACCTCATCGGATCGGACAGCCGTCGAGGCGCATCTTTCCGCAACCGGGCTGCAAGGCCGGTTCCAAACCATTGTTGCCTATGGCGATCACACGGCGGGAAAGCCGCATCCCGCGCCATACCTGCTGGCCGCCGAGCGGCTCAACCTGCCCATATCGGAATGCGTTGCCCTGGAAGACTCCCGAAATGGGGTTCTCTCCGCATCAAGCGCGGGCGCGATGACCATCATGGTGCCGGATCTGGTTCAGCCGGCTCCGGATGTTGTTGGCCGCTGCACTTGCGTCTTGGCGGACCTTCACGCCGTTCGGGACTTGATCGCAATCTCGATCGTGGGAGCCGCCGTGGAGCCGTGAGGGAACAAAACTGCAGGCCTAGAGATGCACTCTGCCCTTCATGCAGTTGACAGGCCGGGACGGTTCTTTCATCTGGAGCGCAGATCAGGAGCCTCTCACATGACCCTTACAGTACGCCCCGCGAAGCCTTCAGACGCGGCAACGATCCTGCGATTTGTCCGCGAATTGGCCGACTATGAAAAGGCGATCCACGAGGTCGAGGCGACCGAGGAGAGCACGCGTGCGGCGATCTTCGGCGACGGTTCGGTCACGCATGCGCTGATCAGCGAACGCGAAGGCCAAGCGATCGGCATGGCGGTCTATTTCTTCAGCTATTCGACCTGGCAGGCGAAGAACGGCCTTTATCTGGAAGATCTCTACGTAACACCGGAGGCGCGCGGCTCGGGGGCCGGCAAGGCGCTGCTGCGGCGCCTGGCACAGATCGCGCTGGAGAAGGGCTGCGGCCGCTTTGAATGGAGTGTGCTCGACTGGAACGAACCTTCGATCCGCGTCTATGAGGCAATCGGCGCGGAGCCGCAGAAGGAATGGATCCGCTATCGGATGGCCGGAGAGACGCTGGCGGCGTTTGCCCGCGGCTAGGATACTCTATTTTTCTTGGCCGCTGCGTTTGCGTCTTGGCGGACTGACCTGCCACTGAGAATTTCCTCCAGAATGGATTAGAGTCCGGCCTATTAAGGGACGGACGAATGAAGAAGCAGAGATTTACGGATTGGAGGCGAGACCAGCGGCTCGCTGGAACCGGTGTGCTGAGGGAGCAGGAGGCTGGCGCGAAAGGCGGCCGACCTCTGCCGCAAGCACGGGATTTCAGAAGCAAGCATTGGGGAAAACTCACCACCACCACAAATAGAATTTTGAGGGATTGCTTCGATCAAATATCTTCGCGGCGCCGTGGAGATTTAGTCCTTGCGATTCGTTGCTGAAGGTCCAGCCATACCTGACGAGCTTCTCGTCGCTCGCGACGATGGGCGCGTGATATTCTTCTGTGGAGCGGGAGTTTCCAGAGCAAGAACAGGCTTGCCGGATTTCTTCGGCTTGGCTGAGGCGGTTATAACCGAGTTAGGGGTGCCGTCCCAAAGCCCTGTTCATCGTATTCTGGCGGAAGCTCGTGACATCGAAAAGAGGACAGGAGTCGCCGGTCTCATATCCGCTGACAAACTGTTCGGCTTGCTGGAGCAAGATTTCAATCGCAAGGACATCGAAGCTGCTGTTGCAAAATCACTGAAGCCAGGGAATGGCGCGGATATGAGCGCCCATCGCATGCTTGTTGATCTAGCAACGGCTCCCAACGGCAACGTCCAACTCGTCACCACAAATTTTGACCGGCTTTTCAATGATTGCAGCGCGGCCGTCGGCTCCACGCTTTTCCCGAATTTGCCCGATCCAGCACGGCAAGGGGCAATAAACGGGATAGTCTACCTGCATGGAAGAGCAACCCTTGATTATCGGGGTGCAGAGAACGATGGCTTTGTGCTTTCAAGCGCGAGTTTCGGAAAGGCTTATCTGTCTGACGGCTGGGCTGCGAATTTCTTCAAGGAGATTCTGAAAAGGTTTGTGGTCGTCTTCGTTGGATACACGGCGGACGATCCGCCGGTGCAATACCTCCTTGAGGCGCTCAACTCAGATGGAGGCTACCTAGAGGGTGTCTACGCTTTTCAATCAGGCACAGAGGACGCAGCGATTAGGAGGTGGAGGCATAAGGGCGTTCGAGCGATCCCATATGATCCAACCGACAGCCACAAGGCGCTTTGGGACACGCTAGAGGCTTGGGCGGCTCGTGCCAACGACATCGATGGATGGTATGACGCTATTCTACGAAAAGCGCGAAAAGGTCCCGATAAACTCGCGCCGCATGAGCGCGGTCAGGTTGCGCACGTCGTCGGAACGGCTGAGGGCATTCGCCGGTTTGGCGCGGTGCAATCTCTTCCAGCGGAATGGCTATGCTCCTTTGATCCGTGCATCAGGTACGGAAAGCCAGGTTCAATTGGAGACGGCTTCAAGAGAAGCGATCTTTACGTCGATCCGTTCGATTTGTATGGATTAGATTCCGATGATGTTCCGAAGAAAATCGAACAAGGAAATTATCACGCAAAGCGTGATGTGCCGAAAACCGCATGGAGCGCTTTTGAGCCGAGCGCCGAAGATCGGCTTACGCTCGGTGGTGGCACCTCATCGTCATTCAGGGGACCGCTCTCAACGCTTCCTATTCGACTTCCACCACGGCTCGATATCCTCGCTGTTTGGTTCGGAAAGATATCACATGCACCGGCGGCTATTTGGTGGGCTGCGAAACAACTCGGTCTTCACCCATTCCTAGTAGAAGAAATTCGCTGGCGCCTCAAAGATCAGGAAGATCCTGTCAATGATGATGTTCGCACGGCATGGAGCTTTCTTTTCGAAGCTTGGCAACACGATCCACATCGAAGCAGACGAGCTGCCTATGAACTCCAAGAGGCGAAAAAAGCTAGGGGATGGGATCGAGCCGCAATTCGGCAGTTGTCTGCCTATGCTCGGCCGTATTTCACGGCGCAGCCTTCATACTCAAGTTCGCCAATACCGCCCGTTGGAAAGCGTCTCCACCTGCGCGATCTTGTTCATGTCGACGTCGAATATCCCGACATCGCAGCGTTCAACGATGTACCAATGGAACTCAAGAGCCATGTTCTTCGGGAATGCAGGCGTAACTTAGAGATCGCGGTCGACCTTGAAAGCGAGATCGGCGGATTTGGACTCAGTCACGTCAGCCCAATTATTCCCGATGACAATCCGGAGATAGATCGCTATGCGCGATCCAGAGGCTTGAGCCGCCTTTTACTCTCATATGTGTCAATGCTTTCAGGCCTCATCGAAGCCTATCCAAACTCTTGTCGCCACGAAATCGATGCGTGGCCAACTGATGACAAGACGGTCTTTGCAAGACTTCGCATCTGGGCGCTGGGGAATAAAATTCTTGTGCCCGATCAAGATTTCCTTCCTCATTTTAAGAAAATCAGCCGTGAAGCTTTCTGGTTCCCCGATCATCAACGCGACCTGCTTTTGTCCCTGGCATCTCGTTGGAATGACCTCGGCATTGACCAACGGAAGGAGGTTGAGCGGAGACTGGTCCAAGGGCCAAAACGATGGAAGCGGGAACAAGCTCAACAATATGAAGAGCGGAAAAATGCGGCGATTGCGACACGCGTTCGCTGGATCGCCACAAACACGAACGGGCTTACCTTCGATGCCGACAGTTACGTGGCGAAAATCCGCCTAAAGGCCCCTCGTTGGGAGCCAGATTGGGCAAACTCAGCTACAGATTCGCGCGAGGGACAATCTGGTACGGTTCGCACCGATACTGATATCGAAGTTTTAAAGGATGTCCCTGCATCGGAACTGCTTAAAGAAGCCAAAAATGCCTCGGGAAGAAGCAGTTTTCTAATCGAAAAAGACCCGTTCGCTGGGCTAACAAAGAGCCGCCCATTAAAATCGTTGGCGGCTCTTAAGGATGCCGCGAAGAAAGGAGATTTTCCGGTATGGGCGTGGTCACGTTTTCTGGAATCTTCAGCCCGCAAGAATGATAATCCAGCCCTGATCTGCTTGATCGCAAATCGATTGATAAGCTACCCGATTGCGCCACTGTCAGAGCTAATAAGACCGATTTCCAGCTGGTTTGAGACTGTGTCGGAAAAGCTGGCGGCTGCGGACATTCCCTTATTCGATAAGACTTTCGAATACCTCATTTCAATTCTACTTTTCGCTCCAGAGCAAGCGAGTTCCTCCATTGTGCGAGGGGATGAGGAACCTGATTGGACGATGGAAGCCATAAATTCGCCTGTTGGACGGATTGCTGAAGCAATACTCGACGACCCACGGAAACAGGGGCTTGAGTGGCACCAAGGCCTCCCGGCAATTTGGCGGCAACATTCCGCAGATTTGATCAACCTCGCTGGAGACCTCCGTCGCCATGCCCTGGTGATTTTCGGCCATCAAACAAACTGGTTGTTTGCCGTCGACCCGGAATGGACTCGGGCTAATGTTCTGAGCGTGCTCGATGGAGGTGACGTCTCTGACCAAAATGCCTTGTGGGCAGGCTTCTTTTGGGCTGCGCGTGTGCCAGACACCGACTTGTACGTTCAACTTAAACCACACCTTCTCAGAAGGGCGACGGAACGCAGGAGTGTCCGGCGAAATTATAACGAGATCATCGCCGGAATGCTTATGGCCGGTTGGGCCAGTTTCGATTCTTCGGGTAGCAGGTTGGTAGGTAGCGAAGAACTTCGTGATTTACTCACATCTACTGATGACGAGCTGCGTTCTCATGTGATCTGGCAATTAGAAAGATGGTCGGAAGAAGCGACAAAAGCAGGTCCCGACCCCGACCAAAATTGGTCCAAATTGTTGGTACCCTTTCTCAAGGAAGTCTGGCCAAAACAGAAGAGCGTCAAATCACCTTTGGTCTCCGCCCGATTGTGCGAGCTTGCGTTTTCAAGGCGAGATGATTTCGTGGAGGTGGTAGATACGATCCTTCCCCTTGTATCGAAAATTGAAGGCGATCAGCTCTTCCTCCCTATTCTGAAAAGGTCGGACAAGTCGGTGATCGACGGAAACCCAGGCAAGACACTGGAATTGCTGTATGCGGTTCTTCCGGATAAGGTACGAGCATGGCCGTATGGCACTGAAGGCGTCCTCAAACGCATTCAGGATGCTGAACCTCTCCTGACAACCGATATTCGATTGCTTGAACTGCTGCGCCGCGTCGAGCTTCGTTGATGTCGAAGCGTCGAATCGGCGCGGCCTCGGCCCCACCCTTCCGTCCCCTCACCGCAATTCGGCCGTAACCCGGAATATCCCACCCGCCGACGCATCCGAGCAGACGACGAAGGTGGAGCCTTCCTGTGCCATGAAGGCGACGTTGCCGCCGGCTTCGCAGGGTGTGGCGCTCCATTGCAGGATGATGTCGCCGTTGTCGGGCAGTTTTTCCGTGGGGAGCTTCGTTGCACTTGCCATCCATTCGGTTGCCGACGGCAGGTGGACGGGGGCGTTCAGCTGTTTCGACAGCCAGGCGGTGTAGTTCTGGGCGACGGCAAGCGGCACGTCGTCGGCCGGCTGCTGCGGATTGCCGGCATAGGCCTCAGCCGCGGCCGGATCGGAATTGGCGGTGTAATATTCCGCCATCTCGGCGCGGGTGACGGCCTTGGTCTGCATGCAGAAGGACTTGTCGATCTTCACCGCGCCATTGGCAACGCCGAGCATGCCGCCGAGCTCCTTCATCGAGGAGGTCATCAGCCGGACATTCTCCAGCGAATAACTTCCGGCCGGCACGGTCTCGAAGGCAAGGGTCTGCGAAACCGGGCAGAAGCCGCGCGCCGACAGCGCCTCGAGATCTGCCAGGATCGGCTGGTAGGCTGCGAGCGCCAGCTTATAGGCTTGCGCCGTGTAGCGGCGGTCGGCCTCGCCGATCTTCGGGGCGAGAGCGGCAAGCGCCGGCTCGGCGGCACCGGCGCGGGTGGCGATCGAGGCGTTGAGATCGGCGACTTTCTGTTTCAGCGCGGTGGCCTCGTCTTTCGCCGCCATGACATCGGCGATGACGGCGTCGAACAGTTTGGCGGCGTCGCCATAGGCTGAGGTCGCGGCCGGCATCTGCCATTGCTCGGCCTTGGCCTTGGCATCGGTCATCAGGCCGCTCGCCTTGGCGACGTCGGGGCTATCGCCGGCGCCGATGCGGTTGACGGTTTCGCGTTTGGCCGCGGCGTCCTTTTCGGCCGCCGCCAGCGCGGTGAGCGCCTTGGCGAGATCGTCAAACGTGGTTTTCGACTCGTCATAGGCGCCGACCGCGGCATGCATCTGCTTAGCAGTGGCGGCCTCGGCGGCGGTCTTCATCTTGGCGTCGGCCTCGGCAAAGGCCGGCGCCTTGTCGCCGCCTGCGGCCGAAGCGGCCGCTTTCGCCTTCTCGGCATTCTCTTTCGAGATGGCGATCAGTGCATTGCCGAGATTGATGGCTGCCGTTTGATAGCCCGGAAGGGCCTTTTCGTAATCCTCGTCTTTCAGCAGCGCATCGGCAGACGTCAGCGCCGCAGCACCCGTGTCATAGGCGAGCTTTGCCTGGTCACCGGAAGGACGCTCCGGCGCCTTGGCGGCGATCGCCTTCTGTTTGCGGCTTTCGGCCTCCTTCTTCCAGGTGCCGACATCGGCGACGAGCTTCGGATCCGGGGCGAGCAGTTTTGGGATGGTGACGACGCCGACGCCGATGCAGATCAAGAGCAGCGCTCCGATCATGGAGAGCTTGGCCAGCGTCCACTTTTTCGGCTTCGGCACTTCCGGCTGCTGCATGCCGCCGCGCGGATCCCACGACATCGGCTGGATGCCTGTGGTCACCCGGGCAAATTCGCCGAGCGCATCGGCGCCCGTGCGCGGTCGCGCGGCGGGGTCGCGGCTCAGCATCCTCTCCACCAGGCTTGCCAGCCCCTCGGGAAAACCGGGGATCAGCACATCCAATCGGGGAAAAATGTTGGAAGGGTCGAGATGGATGTTCTTCCAGCTCTGCTCACGCTGGTGCTCGTCTTCCCAGACCATGACGCTGTCGAAAACGCTGGCATAGGTCTGCCGCGGCAGGAAGAGCTTGTAGGCGATCATGCCCATGGCGTAGATATCGAGCGCCGGCGAGGCGGAGAAGGTGCCGCTGGCATAGATCTCCGGCGCGCCGAATTCCGGCACATAGGGCGGAATGATGTGCTCGCCGATCTTCGAGATCAGGTGCAGGTTGCCGATCCGCACCGACAGGCCGGAATAATCCTCGGAGACATAGATGCATTGGTCCGTCAGCGCATTATGGGCGTAACCGGCGCCGTGCAGCGTCGCCAGGCCTTCGAGGATGTGGCGGCCGATCTCGACGGCGCGTTCGTAGGCCACCATCTCCGTTTCGTCGAGATATTGGTGCAGCGTCTTCGACGGCCGTTTCTCGACGATATAGAAATTGTCGTCTTCCGGCGATGGCGGAATGAGATCCTCGATTTCGACGAAGCGCCGTGCCGTCAGCGATTTGGCCTCGTTGATCGAGGTCCAGACCCGTTCGAAACGCGCCTTGTCCAGTTTCAGCGCCACATCCGGCGTGACGATGAAGACCGCATGATCCATCCGCTTGTCCTGAGCGGGATAGACGACGAACTCGTTTTCATAGATCGGCTCGCCGATCGTGTAGCGGGCGATCAGATCACTTCTCATGCACGTGTCCCCCTGCATTCATTCATGAAACCGAATTCTATTCGCCCGCCAGAAGCGGATCTCCAATCAGGCCTGCGGCGAGCAGCAGGCCGCTTCTCGTATCGCGAAGCGCGAAGGCGAAACGGGCATCGGCGACGACGCGAACAAGCTTCGGGTCGATGCTGCGTTCCGTGATGACGGCCGTCGCTGCCGCTGCCTCCGTGCCGTTTTCGTCAACCTTGATCATCGTCTTCTGCAGGACATGGGACAAGCGGATGTTTTCCCTGGTGAAACCCGGGAAACTGGCATGCTTGGCCTTTTCGGGCGCCACGCCCATCGCAGTCAGTACCGGCATCAAATCACGCCCGTCGTTCAGGGAAAAGCGGGGTAGGAAGATTTCGCCCTTGGCGGCCTCGAATTTCTCGCCCTGCAGCCAGGAGGCGAGCACCTTCAGGTCCGTGCCGCCGAGACCCTTGCCGGAGCGCGCGGTCACCACGACCATGCTGTAGCCCTCGCCTGTGTAGGCAAGGTCGACGGCGGAGAATTTCTCGTCGGAGCGGAATTTTTGCCCGTCGCCGGCAAGATGCATCATCGGCACCGAGACCGTCGAGCCGTCCGGCCGCTGAAAGGGGCTTGCCGGGCTTTCCCTGTCGAAGGACGTCTTCCAGCGCGCCTTGAAGGAGAGTGCGCCGAGGCTGACGAAGCCACCGCCGGGCGGCGCGTCGAGGATACTGGGAATGGCGCCCCGCGTGGCGTCCTTGACCCAGCCGTTGATGTGCTCGACCGATTTCGGCCCGTCGAGATCCTCGATCGAAGGCTTGATCCGGTGGCCGGCGAGCATGGGAAGCGCATCGGGGACGAGCACCAGCCTGTCGTCGAAGACGATCGCGACCGCCGTCGCCAAGGGCGCATCGGCCGCTGCCGGCTTTTCCCCGGTCATGGCGTCGAGTACCTTCTCCGGTCCCTTCACCTCGGCGCCGAAGCCGAGGCTTTTGGCGATGGACGCTTTACCCTCATCGGAGGCGCCGAGGCTGGCGACACCGAGCGCGGCGGCAAGGCTTGCCGGCGACACGATGATATTGGCGACACCCTCCTTTGCCAGCGTGCGGTCGATGAGCTCGGCGGCAAGCCCTGCCTGCGCTGTCAGCATCGCCTTGCTGTCGCCGGCATTGCCGGCATGGGCTGGGGCAAGCGCCATCAGGGAAGCGGCAAGCCCGGCCAGCAGAGTGGATTTCGGCATGGTTCGCTCCTGTTTTAGCGGATGCGATAGAATTTGGAATCGAACGACCATTTGCCCTGGACGCCGGTCTCGTCGTCGCCGACGATCCTGAGGCTGCGGGCAAGATCGTAGACATAGTTGAAGGCGGCGCGCTGGCCGACCAGCGGTGTCGGCACATCGGGCAGGTCGAGCACCTCGATCGGCTTGTCGCTGAGGATGGCGACGACCATGCCGACGCCGGCCGGCCCCTCGACCTGATATTCGAAGCCGATATAGGGATTGCGCGCATCGGGCACGACGACCGGCCGGGCCGGATCGAGCCGGTTGTCGCCTGTCTTGGCCGTCGGCTTCAGGCCCATCGAGCGTTTGTTTGGGTAAAGCTGCGTCAGCTTGCCGGCGGCGTCGATATCGACCAGGATCAGGTAACCGGATTTCTTGGTGGAGACGCGCATCGCCACCTTGTCGCCGATGC
Source organism: Rhizobium sp. BT04 (assembly GCF_030053135.1). Taxonomy (NCBI): domain Bacteria; kingdom Pseudomonadati; phylum Pseudomonadota; class Alphaproteobacteria; order Hyphomicrobiales; family Rhizobiaceae; genus Rhizobium; species Rhizobium sp. BT04. The sequence continues at coordinate 297,145 of NZ_CP125653.1, forward strand.
CGACCGAGGTGCCGGGCAGCATGTCGACGGCGACGCCCGCCTCATTGTCGCTCTTCAGCGTGTTCTCGACGGCGGCGACCGCCGTCTTCGCCTCCTCGCCGGTGATGACGTCGCGGCCGAGCGCATCCGGCTGGCCGTAAAATTGCGGCACCGGCGTGAAGCGGCAGTCTCCGGCATGCGTCCGGCAATATTCGTCCGATTTGCGCCGGACGTAGTCGAGCAAAGCGGCATTGCTGACGTTAGGCTTGTCGGCGGCGCGCGCCACGCCATTTTCCACCCCTTCGATGAAGTTGCGGGTGAAAACCCCCAGCGCCGGCTTGGCCTCGCGGTCGACGAACGCCCACTGGCCTGAGTTGACCGCCGACCAGACCATGGCGCTTTCGCCGCCGAAGGAGAATTTCGCTTCCTTGCCTGACTTGTTCGGCGGTTCGAGTGCGGCCAGCGCCGGGCCGAGGCAGCGCACGGTGCCGGAGGGTGCGGCCACCGCGCTGCGGCTGCCGGGGCCGACATGGCAGGCGTCGATCAGCAGGGTGACGCGGCGGTCCTTGAGGCTGTTCAGCCGGGCGGCGATCTCGGTTTCGCGAATCTGGTTGGTGACCGTCACCTTGCCGCCCTCGCGCAGCAGCTTGGCATCGGCTGCGACAAGCGTCGGGCTCGTCGTTTCCTCGGCGCCCATTTCTTCCGAGCCCTGGCCGCTGAAATAGAGGAAAACCCGGCTTCCCGGCGTCGACTGGCGCACCAGCCAGTCGTCGATTTCGGCCAGGATCGCCTCGCGGGTCGCCTTGCGGTTGGTCAGCGTGTGGATCTGTTCCGGGCGGTAGGCAAGCGTTTTGGCGAGGAAAAGCTGCATCGCCTTCACATCGCTGGCGGAGCCGGTCAGCTTCGCCTCGCGCATCTCGTAATCGTCGATGCCGATCAGCAGGGCGCGGTCGCCGGGCGAGCCTTGGGTCACCGGTGTCTGGACGGTTGGGGACTGGACGGCGGGTTCGTCGGCGGCAGGCTGCTCAGTGGGTGTTTCGGTCGTGCCGGCCGGCGCGCTATCGCCTGCGGGCGGGGTGTCGCCGGTGGACGGCGAGGTTATGGCGAGGTTGGCCTCCTGCTGGCCGGACTGCTTCTGTTTTGCCCCGGTGCCGGTGGTGGTCGACGCGACCTGATCGCCGGCGGCCGGCCCTTCAACATTTGGCACGTCGCCGTCGGTCTTTGCGGCAATCCAGTCGCGGAAGGCGGCGACGCGGGTATAGACGCCGTAATGTTCGGCCTCGGCGCAGCCTGCACCCCAGCTGACGATGCCGAGCTGGATCCAGCGCTTGTCCGGACGCTGGGCGACCAGCGGCCCGCCGCTGTCGCCCTGGCAGGCATCCTTGCCGCCTTCGGCATAACCGGCGCAGACATTGCGCTCGTCGATCGGGTTCATCCGCATCGAGCTGTCGCGATAGGCGGCGCGGCAGTCCTCGCGCGGCACGATCGGCAGTTCCACTTCCTGCAGCTCCGTCGGCAGGTATTTGTCGTCCCAGCCGTGATCGGCCTTGGTGTAACCCCAGCCGGTGACGACCGCCTTGTGGCCGGCGGCCTCCACCGCCTCGTCCGAGGCCGAGGCGAGAGTGGCCGGCTTCGATTTGGCGGGCTCGGCGAGCTTGATCAGGGCGATGTCGTTGGCGAAGACCTTGCGGTCGAAATCCTCATGGATGATGACGTCTTCGACTGATAGCCCCGGTTTGTCGGGGCCGTCGACCGCGATCACCTTGTCGATCTTCGACTTGCCCTCGACGATCAGCAGGTCGCGGGCGAAGAGATCCTGCTTGCCGGAGCGGCCGCTGGTGACGCAATGGGCGGCCGTCAATATCCAGCGCGGTGCGATCAGCGAGCCGCCGCAATGGCCGCCGAAGCGGCCGCGCTGCTCGGGATCGGGCGCCAGGATCTTCACCTGCCAGGGCCATTCGCCCTTTTTCGCCGCCTGGCCGCCGATGACGCGCCCGCCATCCTCGCCGGCAAAATCGGTATCCTGCTGCGCCGGCACGGGAGCAGCCAGAAGCAGCATGACGGAGGCAATGGTGAGGACCCGGCTGATCGACGTGCTCATAACTTGGCTCCGGCGGAGGTATAGAGGACGGTGAATCCGACGCGCGCGCCCTCGGGCAGGAATTCGCCGAGGCGCCTGGCGATATTGCCGGCGGTGCGGCGCCTGTCATTCTGCTTCAGGAACTCCACAAGTTGCGGCATCGGGTTTTCCGAGGTGACGGCGACGAGCAGGTCGGTGCCGAACGGCGCGACGACGGAAAGATCGAGATCGAAGGTCTCTGACATCTCGGTCTCGGCATCCCTTTCGCCGGGATAGAGAAACTGCACGGTGCCGTCGCCGGTGACGTCGAAGAGCACCAGCTTGCGGCCCGATAGATCCGAAACCGTGACGCCGACGCGCTCACCTTCGCGATGGACAGTGTCGGAGGGCGTCACGCGCACGGTCTGCGGGCCTGCTTCCGACAGCCGCTTCAGCGTGTCGAGCGCGGCCATCCGGTCGACGACGAAAGGGATGTCGCCGGCGCCGATGGCGGAGGCGACGACATCGCCGCCGGCAATCGCTTCATGCTTTTCGGGATCGAAGACCAGTTCGGCATCGGCACCCTCCGTCAGCTTGAACGGCGTGACGGCCGGGTCGAGCCCCTGCAGCACCGGCTCGGCGCCGAGGGCGGCAACGCTGATCGGCGCGGGCTCGGCCGGCGGTGGAACGGTTGATTTCGCTGCCGCCGACGTCGTGCCTGCACCGTCGTAGGTATAGACGACGGCGCGATCGAGATCGGTTCCGGGCGGGCTTTCGGTAAAAATGTTCTGCCGCTGGTCGGTGAACTGGTAGACCGA